>DAOUKA010000355.1:0-6973 GCA_034421915.1 Anaerolineae bacterium | reverse complement strand
TTATAATAACGGCATGAACATCCAACACATCATCCACTACAGCTTTAACGATGCGCTGTCGTCGCTGGTGATGGGCACTTCGCCGCGCTCGCTGGCACGCGCCCGCGAACGGGTCTTTTTCAAAGCGCTCGCCGCCCGGCTGGAAGCCGCGCTCACCGATGCCGACATCCGCATCTTCTCGGCTTACGGGCGCGGCAACTTGGATGATTTCGGGACGGAGCATCTGCTCTATGACATCCAGGTCTGCCGCATCAGCAGCAGCCACACCGCCGACAGGAAACGGGAATCCTTTTATTACATCGCGGCGGCGCTCTGGCAAATCGAAATCGATTTCTCGCGCGACCTGCGCGGCGCCATCTTCGCCATCAATCGGCTGACCGGCGGCGGCGCCGAAAACAAGCTCATCATCGCCGCCCAGCCTAAAAGCGGGCGCAAGACCTTTATCAATACGCTCAAAGCGCCCGCCGCCGCCTGCAGCGGAGAACGCTGGCTGGCCCTCATTCCACATCCGCAGGATTGGGATGACGACCGCCACCCGCTTGATATTTGGCAGTTTGACGGCGGCGACTGGCTGGCAGCGCAGCAGCCCTGAAAGTGAATTGTTTGGGAACGAAAAAACTGCGTTTCAGCGTTTCAATAAGTCAGTGAGAACTATAAAAGGAGGTACAATGACCATGCTCAAGCTGCGTTTCATTCTCGGTCTGCTGCTGTTCTGCCTCAGCTTCTCCGCCCTGATGCAGGACGAAGAGACCCCCAGCTATCGCATCCGCGGAGCGGTGGAAAATATCAGCGCCATCCTGCTGGAAGGCGAGGCCGGCGCCAGCGCCGTCTGGCAGCTGACATTCACGGGGTTTCAGGATGATGCCTGCCCGTCCGATTGGATGAGCCAGCAGGCCGCTTATCCACATAACATCGAGATTCAACTTTATCGCCAAATCCCGCCAGCCGCCGACTGCATCGGCGAGGAAACGCCCTTTGAAGTCCGTCTGGCGCTGGAAGCGGATATGACCGCGCCCTATCTGATTGTCAACCATCAGGTTTGGGAAATCAGCTACCCTGCCGGCGATTCGCTCACCCAAGGCGCCGCGCTGCGCTTCAAAGAATTAAGCCTGCGCGAGATTTTCGTTGACGCCGCCGCCCTTCATCGGGTCGATGGGGAAAGCCCGCGCTACGAACTGACGATACAGGGCAGCCACGCGGTCGGCTGTCAGCTGCCCGTCCTTTATTCGCGGCACGAAACGGCAGAAAGCATCCTGATTGGCGCGTTTAATCCGATTGCCACCGACGCGGTTTGCCCGGCAATGCTGCTCCCCCTCGATGAAACGCTCACCCTGCCTGCAACCCATCTGACGGCTGATGCGTTATTTGGGGTGAATGCCTATATCATTAACGAATTGGAGAACCAACCCATGAGCGATTCAACCCAAGTGATGACGCTTGTCAACAGCGTTACTGTTCAGGTCAAGGAATCATTTCCGCTGCAAATCAGCCTTGATGTTGTCGGCGAGCATCCTGACGGCTGCGATTATCCGGTGGTCATCGAGCAGTCGCGCCAGGGCCATATCATCAAGGTCGCGGTCTACCGCGAGGTGCCGGTGGATGTCGTCTGCCCGATGATACTCCAGCCCTACCAAAGCACGGTTCGGCTCGATGGCGGCTTTGAAAGCGGCCGATATATCATCAGGGTCAACAATCTGTCCCAAACAGTTGACATCTAAGGAGAGCCAGCATGCAAAAGCTGTGGTTTGTTTTACTTTTCGCGCTGCTGTTTGGCAGCCTGTGGACTGTCGGCGCACAGGAATCGGGCGGGAGCATGGCCCTCACCGTCTATAATCAAGGCACGGCCCTTATTCGCGACCAGCGCAGCCTCTCCCTTGAGGAAGGCCTCAATATCATCGACTTCAGCGATGTCGCCGCCACCATCGACCCGACCTCGGTCAGCTTTCAATCGCTGAGCAATCCCGATGGCACTTTTGTCCTGGAACAGAATTACAGCTACGATTTGGTCAATCGGGCGGCCTTGCTGTCGCGCTATCTTGACGAGACCATCCACATCACCGCCGCCGATGGCACCGTCTATCAGGGCGAACTGCTTAGCGGGCGCGGTGGCGAGGCGATTTTGCGGGTCAATGATGGCGAAATCGCGGTCATCAATCTGGATGAGGCCCGCGACATCCGTTTCCCTGCCCTGCCCGATGCCCTGATTACCCGCCCGACCCTGCAATGGCTGTTAAGCAGTTCTGTCAGCGGCCGCCAAGAAGTTGAACTGACCTATCTGGCGGGGGGCATGAACTGGTCTGCCGATTACAATATACTGCTGGGCGGCGATGAAACCAGCCTCGACATCAAGGGCTGGGTGACGCTCAACAATCACAGCGGCCGCGCTTTTAATCAGGCGCGGCTCAAACTGGTCGCGGGCGGCATCCAGCGGATTCAGCCGCCCGATATGATCGAGGAAAGCCGCGCCCTGGCATTCGATGCCGTCGGGAAAGGCGGCGGCGGGGTCGAACAGCGCGAATTGTTTGAATACCAACTCTATCAGGTCAAACGCCCGGTCACCGTCAACAACAACGAAACCAAGCAAATCGAGTTTGTCAGCGCCGCCGACATCGCCGCGGCCAGCTTTTTCGTCTTTGACGGCTCGCCGCAGTTCGGCGCTTATTATGCCCCCGTCGATTATCCCGAAGGCTATGGCACTTACAGCCAGGGCGAAGTCCTGACCTTCCTCCAGTTCAACACGGGCGGCGAAAGCGGCCTCGGCGCTGACCTGCCCGCCGGGCGGATGCGGGTGTATCAAGCCGATGTGGATGGCGCCGCCCTGCTGATTGGGGAGAACTTCATCGACCATACGCCCACTGGCGAGGATGTTCGCATCCTGCTGGGCAAGGCTTTTGACTTGGTTGGTGAGCGCACGCAGACCGATTTCACAACGGTCTCCCGCGATGTCATCCAAGAGACTTTCGAGATTCGCCTGCGCAACCGCAAAGACAGCGAAACCGTCGAGATTCGGATTCCCGAACGGCTCTATCGCTGGAGTGACTGGGACATCATCGATAGTTCCGCGCCCTACGAGCGGCAGAATGCTTCCACCATCGAATTTCGGCTGGAGCTTGCGCCCGGCAGCGAAGAAGTCCTCACCTATACCGTGCAGTACAGCCTGCCGCGCAGCCGCTAGGCAGCAAAAACAGCGCCGGCTTTATCGAGCATAAGCCGGCGTTTCGTCCACGCCAAAGCTGTCCTTCATAAATGCCACATGGGAATCAAAGGCATTCGGGTCAGCCTTGTCCCAAAGCTGTACATACTGCCCTTCAGGATGAAGCTCCCAGGCATTTTTCACATCCAGCAGATTGGTCTGCAAAATCCGCAGCACCCGACATTGAATCTGCGGATCCAGTATCGGGAAAACAACCTCGACGCGGTTGAGCAGGTTGCGCCGCATCAAATCCGCGCTGCCCAGATACAGCTGCTGCTGTTCGGGCGCGTTGCGGAAATAATAAATGCGGCTGTGTTCCAGATAACGCCCGACGATGCTCTTGACCTTGATGGTTTCGCTAAGCCCCTGAACGCCCGCCCGCAAACAGCACAAACCGCGGACAATCAAATCAATCCGCACCCCCGCCTGCGATGCCTCATAAAGTTTCTGAATCATCCCGTATTCTTCCAGCTGATTCATCTTGAAAATCAGATAGGCATCCTGTCCCCGCCGAGCAGCTTCGATTTCGCGGTCAATCAGCGCCATCAGGGTATCTTTCAGGTACTCTGGCGCCACCAGCAGGCGATTATACGATGTCTCTGGCGCATAGCCGGTCAAGCGGTTAAACAGACGCGAGGCATCATCGGCAATCTGCTCATTGGCAGTGAACAGCCCAATATCGGTATAAAGCCGCGCGGTGGCGGCGTTATAGTTGCCCGTCCCCAAATGCACATAGCGCCGCACCCCGTCTTTTTCGCGGCGGACAATCAGCGATATTTTGGCATGCGTCTTCACCGGCAGTTCCTCGACGCCATAGATGACATGAACGCCCTTCTCTTCCAGCGCCGTCACCCACTCCAGATTGTTCTCTTCGTCAAAACGCGCCTTGAGCTCGACCAGCACGGTGACCTGCTTTTGATTGTCGCGGGCTTCCATCAGCGAATGGACCACCGGCGAGTTCTTGCCCGCGCGGTACAGCGTGGCTTTAATCGCCAGCACATCCGGATCCCGCGCCGCCTGCTTGAAAAAGTTTTCGACGGGCGCAAAGGAATCATAAGGGTGATGCACGATGACATCCCGCTTGCGGATGACCTCGAAGAAATCCAGGGATTGGGCAAAGGGCTCGGGCATGCGCGGGGCAAAGGGCGGATCCTTGAGGTCGGGGCGGTCTACTTTTAGCACCTCAAATAAATCTGCCGACCCCAGTTCGCCCTCAATGGCATAGACATCGCGGTTGGAGGGGACTTTCAGCGAGCTTGTCAGGCGGCTGAGCATGCGGCTGCTGATTTCGGCTGGCACGCTCAAGCGCACCACCGACCCGAAACGGCGTTCGCGCACCCCCTGCTCAATGATGGATTTGACATCCAGCAAGTCCTCGTCCTGCTCATGCTCATAATCAATATCGGCATCCCGCAATATCCGAAAAGGGAAGGTCTCGACAATAGTCATGCCCGGAAACAAAGCCGACAGATATTCGGCAATAATGTCCTCCATCCAGAGAAAATGATAGCCCTCACAATCCATACCGCCATAATCCGCCATGACCGCCTCAAGGTGGACCATGCGCGGCAGGACACCCACCGGCACTTTGATGCGGGCAAAATCAAAACCCGATGCCAAATCATGGGTTTCGCGCTCCAGATACACCCCCAGATTGAGGCTGCGGTTGGAGATAAAGGGGAAGGGCCGCGCATGGTCTACCGCCAGCGGCGTCAAGACCGGGAAGATCTCCGTCCGAAAATAATGCGACAGGGTATCGCGCTCTTGGCTGTTGAGTTGATGCGGCTTGATGAAGTGGATGCCCTCCTGTGCCAGCAGGTCAAACACAGACTGCCGAACTCGGCGCTGCCGCGCAATCAATGCGGCGACCTCTTCGCGGATGCTCCGCAGCAGCTGCATCGGCGTCAAGCCGTCGGGGCTTGTTTTTGGATTGTTCAGGTGCAGCTTTTGGAAATAGCCAGCCACGCGCACCATATAAAATTCATCCAGATTGTTGCCGACAATAGCGATAAATTTCACCCGTTCCAGCAGCGGCGTCGATTCATCCTCCGCAAGAGCCAGCACCCTTTTTTGAAAATCAACCGCGCTCAATTCGCGATTGATAAAATTGCCCGGGCCGAGTTGGGGCGGCCGGCTGTCCAGCGCTTTGACCATCATACATCCTTCTTTAGCACATTCAGTCATATCTTCATCATAATACAAGATGGGCAGAAATGCGAAAGGGGGCGCGCCCGCCACAAAACTTGCAACCCAAGCAGGAAAAATCGCGTATAATGATTAGAAGATGCAATGAATGCAATAAATGGAGGCACTTCACTATGAACATCAAAATTGGCATTGTGGTCGCCATTATCTTGATGATAGGCGCGTTGATGCTGTCGGGCTTGTTCGGCAAATTGATAGGTCTGGCGATTTCGCTGGCGGTCTGGGGGCTGACCGGCTATCTGGTGGGCAAACTCATGCAGGGCGAGGGCTACGGGCTGATTGGCAATGTCATCATGGGCATCGTCGGCGGCTTTGTTGGCTCGCTGCTCGTTACGCTGCTTGGCTGGATTGGCATCATCAAGCTGCCCTTCTTCGGTGGCATCCTGGCGGGTGTGCTGGGCGGCGTGGTCGTGGTCTTGATTGGGCGTCTGTTCGCCAAGGAGCAGGTCGCGCGCTAAGCGGGCAAGTGAAAACAGCTAAATGCTGCCCTGATTCATCGGTGACCTGGATTCTTTCAAGATGAAATCCCGAATGATTTCCGCTGCCCGCCGAAGCCCATGCTCAAAGCCCTGTTCATAGGCACAATATGGACATTTATGCCGTCCCGCGCCCGCTTGGTTCTCCTGCAAATCCCTCATCATGCCGTCAAGATTTGCTTGGCTGCCTTTTCTGGCGTTCTCCCCGCGCCGGATGACTTGCCAAGTGTTGGTTAAATCGCGGTTGCTGTCCCTTAGACAGAGATGATGCCCCCGTAATACATAGCGGTTATTAAAAAGCCAGAATACAAAAACTTGAGGTTTGTATGTTATACTAGGCGTTCTATACAGAAACGTTGAAATGACATTGGGACAAATTTATGGCATCACCAAACAAAGAGATGCTGCTGGACTGGTATCGGCAGATGGTGCTTATTCGGGAATTTGAGGAAACCTGCCATCAGCTTTATGAAGAAAAACGAATCACTGGCGTCTACATGCACCTGTATAGCGGGCATGAAGCCAGCGGCGTCGGCTCTATGGCGGCGCTCCGCCCCAGCGACCATGTCATCACGGCTTATCGTGACCACGGGATTGCCTTGATTTTGGGCATGGATCCGAAGGCCGTCATGGCCGAGATGATGGGCAAGGCAACCGGCTCCAGCGGCGGCAAAGGCGGCTCGATGCACCTGGCTTCAAGAGACCATAATTTCTGGGGCGGGTATGCGATTGTGGGCGGGCACCTGCCACTGGCAGCCGGCATCGCCATGGAAGCGCGCTATCGCGGCAAGGACGATGTCACCATGACTTACGTCGGTGATGGCGCCACCAACAACGGCTACTTTCACGAATCCCTCAATATGAGCGCCATCTGGCAGCTGCCGGTTATCTGGATTATCGAAAACAATGGCTATGGGATGGGCACCGAGGTGCACCGCGCCAGCGGCCAGGTCGAACTGCACCGCAAGGCCGAGGCCTACGGCATCAAGAGCTTCGGGCAAGTGGACGCCCAGAATGCGCTGGAGGTCTATCGGGTGGCATCGCAGGCGGTGGCTTATGCCCGCGAACAGGGGCCAGCGGTCATCGAACACATCACCTA
>DAOUKA010000354.1:0-2422 GCA_034421915.1 Anaerolineae bacterium | reverse complement strand
CCAATCATCCACCCGCAGTTCTGTGCCGAGGAAGCCGCTGACGGTATCGACAAAAAAGAGCGTATCCGGGTATTGGCTGATGACCTTGCCAATGGCTTGCAGGGGATTGGTCACACCGGTGCTGGTTTCGTTGTGGACGGCGCAAACGGCATCGTAGGATTGCCCTTCGAGGGCGGCGGCGACCCTGTCGGGCGTGTGCGCCTGCCCCCAGTCGACGGCAAGGCAATCCACCTGTTTGCCATTGGCGCGGCTGATTTGCGCCCAGCGTTCGCTGAAAGCGCCGCCGGTCAGGTGCAGCACCCGCTGACTGTCGCGGATGCCGCAGCGGACGGCGCCTTCCCACAGGCCGCTGCCCGAAGACCCGGTGACAAACACGCGGCTTTCGGTAAAGAAAGCCTGCTTGAGCTTGCGCTGAAGACGTTCGAACAAGTCTGCGAATTCAGTCGAGCGATGCCCAATCATCCATTGGGTTTGCGCTTCCAGGATTTTGCGGCGAACTTCAACTGGGCCGGGGAGAAACAAGCGGGTGTGGTCAAAATGGCTCATGGGTCCTCCTGCGGGAACGCACCTGCTGACGGGGGCATTGTAGCTTGGTCAGGCAGCCATGCACAGGGCGAAACACGACAGGGGGAGCGAAACCTGTTATACTCAGGCGCGAATTTGTCGAAGCAGAGGGATTTTGAGTAATCAGGAGTGGCGGAGATGTTACAGGTAGCCAATGCGCCCTGTTCTTGGGGCGTCATCGAAAATATCGCTGGTGAACGTTATGATTATGCACGGGTTCTTGATGAGATGGCTGAAAGCGGCTATGCGGGTACGGAGTTGGGTGACTGGGGCTTTATGCCGACTGACCCGCAAAGGCTTCGGGATGAACTCGACCGCCGTCAGCTGGTGATGCTGGCTTCGTGGGTCAGCGTCTACCTGCATGATAAAAATCGGCATGAGCAAAGCGCGGCGGATTGCGTGCGCACCGCCAAGCTGCTGGCGGCGGTCGGGGGGGCGGATTGTTTGATTGTGCTGGGCAATGACCCTTACAGCGACCCCAGGCGCACCCGAAATTCGGGACGAATCACAGCCGAAATGGGGATGGATGAGGAGCAGTGGCGGATTTTCGCGCGGGGGGCGGATGAGATTGCGCGGCGCGTTATGGATGAGACTGGTCTGCGGACGGTTTTTCATCATCATATCGGCACCTGGATTGAGACGCCGGCAGAAACAGAGCGGCTGATGGCTATGACCGATGCCAGTCGTCTTGGGCTGGTCTTCGATACGGGACACTGGTCTTTTGGCGGCGGCGAGCCGCTGGCGGGCATCCATCAATTCGCTGACCGCATCTGGCATGTGCATTTCAAAGATCATGATCCCGCCGTGGCGCATCAGTCGCGGCTGCAAGGGTGGGATGGGCCGGCTTCGGTGGGCAAGGGCATCTTCCCGGAGTTAGGCCGGGGCGATGTCGATTTTGCGGGGGTGCTGAAGGCGCTTCGGGCGATTCAATATGATGGCTGGATTGTTGTCGAGCAGGATGTCCTGCCGGGGCTGGGTACGCCGCTGGAAAGCGCCCGCCGCAACCGCGATTATCTCCGACGGATTGGATTGTAGGGCTGGCAGATATGGTGAGTTTGGGTGACATTATCCGAGCGCAGCATCGTCTGGCGGTGGTGCTGCAGCCGACGCCGCTCGAAGCTGCGCCTGAATTGGGCGAAAACATCTGGCTCAAGCTGGAGAATGCCAACAAGACGCACTCCTTCAAGATTCGCGGCGCGTTGAATGCCATCCTGTCGCTGGATGAGGCGGCGCGGGGGCGGGGCATCATGGCCGTCTCGTCGGGCAATCACGCCCAGGCGGTGGCTTATGCGGCGCATTTGACTGATGCCGCGGCGCAGATTCTGATGCCGAAAACGACGCCGCAGAAGAAGGTCGGGGGCGTGAGACGTTATGGCGCGGAGGCGCTGCTCTTTGGTGACAATTATGACCAAGCTGAAGCCGAGGCTTTGCGCCGCGCGCAAGGGCGCAGCTGGATTTCGCCTTACAATGACCCGCAGGTGATTGCCGGGGCGGGGACGATTGGCGTTGAGATTCTGGCGCAGCTGCCGACTGTGGAGCGGGTGATTGTGCCTGTCAGCGGCGGTGGTTTAGGCGCTGGCGTGGCTACGGCGGTCAAGGAACTCAAGGCGGATGTCGAAGTCATTGGCGTGAATGCGGCGGCGGCGCCGGCGATGTACAATGTTTTCCACCAGTGCAACCGACCGCAGGTTTGGGAGACTTTGGCGGAGGCGCTGTCCGGCGACATCGAGCCGGGTTCGATGACCATACCCATCTGCCAGAGATATTTGGATGGGATGGCGCTGGTTTCGGAGGGGCAAATCGCCGGCGCCATGCGCTGGATGATTGAGACGCAGGGCTGGGTGGCTGAAGGCGGCGG
>DAOUKA010000353.1:0-1605 GCA_034421915.1 Anaerolineae bacterium | reverse complement strand
GTCAGTGATGCCATTCCGCGGGATGTCTGGCTGATGCTTGCCGAGATGAAAAAACGCAGCCAAGCGAGCCGCGAGCTTGCGCGGCGCTTGAACGCTGCCTGGGATGCCGAGCGGCTGCGCTTTGTGCCGCACCCGTTTTGGAATAGCAGTTCATTCCTGTGGGAACTGCCGCCGATCATGCGCGGCCTTCTGAACGCTGCCCGCCTTTTGATTGTGAAAGGCGATGCCACTGATCGCCGCGCTGTGGGTGACTGCCTGTGGGCAGTGGATACGTCTTTCGCTGCGGTGCTGAGTTATCTTGATGCGCCAGTCTTGTGCCTGCGGACACTCAAAAGCGACCCCATTGTGGGTTTGCCCTCCGCCGCGATGGCGGCGCAGCTAAATCATGCCGATGCAAATTGGCGCAGCAATGGCAAGCGCGGATTGATTCAGTTTAAGCCTTAATTGTCGAATACCCAATAGGTCGCGGTCTTGGGATAATCCCTTTCGAGCCAAGCCATCACTTTGTGCGGGATTAACTGATAGCGAGTGCCCGCGTCGTCGCCTTGTGCTTCGGGGTCAAAAGGCGGGTACTTTTGGGCATAGGCGCGGTTGATTCGCGCTTTGAGCGCATCCGATTCCCTGGATTGGACCAATATGCCTTCAAAGATAAGGGTTTCATCGCCACTTTCGAGATGGACGACGGCGCGGCTGTTGTTTTTGATGTTGTGCGCCTTAACCGAATGTTCACCCGTGCCGAAGAAGAATGTGTTATCGAGCCAGATCCCCCAAACTGGCGCTGCATGGGGGCTGCCGTTGGGGCGGGTGGTGCATATCCAATAATTTCGTGCGGTTTCCATCTCACGGCTCACCCAATCCCAAGTGAGCATCCCCTCGGTCTGTTCTGGCAGGATGCCGTATGCGGGCATATTGGGACGAATCCGCCGGGCCTTGGTCGGCTGGCTCATGCTTATTTGCTCATCGGCATGATAACATGGATGAAGTCTTCCCGATTTTCGGGGCGCAGCACCCCCGGATTTTCCGCGCCATTGCTTTGGAAGACGACTCGCTCTTCCTTGATGACCCGCAGCACATCAATCAGATACTTGATGTTAAACGAAATATCGAGCGGCTCGCCTTCGGCAGAGGCATCCAGCAAGCCCTCACTGTCGCCGCGCTCGGCGCTCTTGCCGACAATCAGCACTTCAGAAGGTTCACCCGGATTGGGCGCCGGCTTGACATGCAAATTGGCGCTGTTGGCATTGTCGCGGGCGAAAATTTCTGCCCGTTGACAGACAATCAGCAGGTCGCTGGTGTACATGACGGTCGATGTTGCATAAGAGCGCGGGATAATCGAGGCGAAGTCAGGGAAACGGCCATCAAGCAGTTGGGAGGAAACCAGAATGTTGGGCATAAAAAAGGTGACACTGTCGCGCTGGGTGGGCAGGGAGATGCCGACTTCCTGGTCATCTTCGATAATGCGGGCGACTTCGCTCATCGTCCGCGCGGGAATCACCATATCCTGTTTTTCGCTGAAATCTTTTTCGATGTTGGCGGTGCGGACTGCCAGACGATAGCCATCAGCCGCCGCCAGCGTCATTACCTGTTTGTCTAATTGCAGATAAA
>DAOUKA010000352.1:0-3538 GCA_034421915.1 Anaerolineae bacterium | reverse complement strand
AAAAGGGAAAGTGCTTTTTTCATGTTGACCTCTTATTGGTTAATTAAATATACGATAAGCGTAAAACAAACCTGCTGAAGATGAATGACACTTTGCAATTCGTTGGACACCTCCTCAAAAAATCCGCCATGATGTTTATGGTAACGATACCATAAGCCAAGTATAATGCAACAAGATAAAGATGCCAATATCGTTTTGAATTCGGACGGCATTCGGGCTAGCATCAGAGCAGGTCTCGATGGACAGCAGGGTCACAATCAAAGAAATCGCCAGGCATGCCCAGGTCGGGACGACGACCGTCTCGCGCGTGCTTAACGATCATCCTTATGTAAGCGATGAAAAACGTCAGCGGGTGATGGACGCTATCAAAGAGCTTGACTATCACCCCTCGCAAACGGCTCGTCATCTGCGCGGCAGTCCATCCGGGCTGCTCGGTTTCCTGACGGATGATGTTGCCACCACGCCTTACGCGGTGGACATTATCCGCGGCGCGCAGCAGGTCGCCTGGGAACACAGCAAGATCTTGCTGATAGCTGATTCCGGCAAAAATCTGCAATCCGCAGAGGCTGCGGTGGATGTCTTCCTGGAACGCGAGGTGGAAGGGATTGTCTATGCGGCGATGTATCATCGACCGGTGGAATTGCCTTATGATTTTGAACGCGTGCCGACTGTTCTGGCGAACTGTTTTCTGGAAAGCCGCCGTTCGCCTTCGGTTGTGCCAAATGAATTTGAAGGCGGGTACAATGCCACCGAAGCTCTCATCCAAGCCGGGCATAGGCGCATCGGCTTTATCAATTTATGGGAGAACAAGCAGGGCTTGCCGCCGCCTTTTCCCGCCATCAATGGCCGCTTGCGCGGCTATCGGCATGCCTTGCAGCAATATGGCATCCCCTTTGACGCATCGCTGGTTCGGTTCACCAATCAGCGGCCGGCACACAATTATCACCATACTTGCAGCCTGATGTCGCTTTCAGACCGGCCCACAGCTATTTTCTGTGGCACGGACAGGATTGCGATGACCTGCTACAGCGTCTTGGCGGAACTGAATTTGCGCGTGCCGCAGGATGTGGCGGTGGTTGGCTTCGATAATCTCATCGATATTGCCGAGGGCTTGCTGCCCGCCCTGACAACGATTCAACTCCCGCATTATGAGATGGGGAAATGGGCGGTGCAATATCTGATGGATGGCCGAGGCCATTCCCTTGAACCCTTGCAGCAGCGGCTCCCGTGCCCCTTAGTCCAGCGCGACTCGGTGCAGACAAGGCTTTAATCAAACAAAGCGCCCACGCATAACGCGGATATGTCCCTTATGGTTGAAGGGTGCGCCCAGCGATTGTCCCGTGTTGTTATTAAGGGAGTTGGACATCTAATCACGTTTAATTACACCTGGTTCGCTGAGATAGTCCTCGGGCAACGCAATGCGACTTTGAAAATATGCAAATCTGGTGCTCAAATGTTCCAAGTATGGGCTAACAAGCCTACATCGTCTCAGTGTTTGACCCTTCTCAATTCTTTTGTAGAGTTCTTCTGTTGGAACAGTAAAATAGCGTTTGAAGTCGATTCCTAATTCTGATATGCCTTCATCCTGTAAGTCCTCAGATTTATCAACTTTCTCGAAAAAGTGAAATCTTTCATCTTTGTTCTGTTTAACCTTAGCCCAAGTTCTGGATTTCTTTGTGTTTGCTACATTATCAATTTGGTCCAATATGAATCGGGCAAGGTCATTGGCAAGCATTACCTCACACAATAATGCGTTAGGAATTTTCTTGTGGTTTTGTGTTTGTTTATCGCGTGCAACAAAATCCCAATCCAAATCACAATCTTGAGAAACTACAAAAGCAAAAGGATGTGTCTTTTGCGCGAGATTCGGTGATTCGGAAAATATAGTGTCCAAGTCTATCGCTAATTCGATCACATCAGACAGCAACTCGCCTTGTCTCAACGCGGACATGGGCTTTGATTTCTCATATTTCATAATCTGTATGTCAAACCTTAGTTCTCATCATCCAGAATGATCGGAAATTCAGGTCTGACAAAGGTATGGGTTAGCCTGCCACTGATAATTTCCGTATGTGTCGTTGCTGTAGTCCCATCCATAACATACGAATAGAAATCTCGGATTTCCGAGGTAGTTTCGATTAACTCGTCTATTCCATCTGGCGGCAGTGTTGGCAAATGTAAATTGAGCTTAAGCGTCTTGTCAAGATTTTTCTCTGGTACGTAGCTCATTGCAATGACAGCCAGGGAAGTACGTTTTAGAAGCACTTCTATTGCTGGATTTGAACTAGGCAGATTATGTCGCTTGTTTAATATCAGCAAAAAGTCCCGAAGTACAACCTCTAGCGCCTCTGCGATATCGGCAATACGTGTATTAAATTGTTCCAAATTAATGTCAGTGTCACGGGACACTATAGTAACTTCAGGTGGATTCTGGCTCCATGGCTCTATGTAACCTGTCTCGGATGCACCAGCGGAAAAGCCTTCTGTTGAGTTTGTTGTATTCGTTAAATTTGCTGATAACATTCTGAACCCCTGCTTCTGTCTCTCTTTCGGTATGAAAATCATAGTCTAGCAAATACATAATATCAGGAGAATTCGCTGAATTATCCCTAACCAAGCCATGTTGAATGCGAACTAAATCCCCTTCACTGTCCAGACGAATCAAGGCGCTGCCATGTTGTTCCGTTACTTTGTCCAGCATCTCGTTAAGCGCAAGCTGTCCCAGCACAAAGTCCGCCAGTAAATCACGCCAGGCCACATCTTCCAGCCCTAATGCCCTTCGGTCAATCACATTTTGATATCGCAGACCGATTCTTGTCAGGAAAGCAGGGGCGTAGATTTCGACAAGCGCTTGCAGTATCAGTTCCAAATAGTCACGAAACTCTTCCCAACAGGTGTATTGGCTGGTCTCGAGGGCAACAAAATCTCTTGTCAGGCTGATAATCCAGGCTTTGTCTTTGGTCATAAATTGAAATCTGGGGTTGCTTCTGGCGGACAACAAATCCAGCATATCTGGAGGAATGATCTGTGCAAGTTTTTCAGGCAATTGCGAGTTTGCCGTATCATTAGCCTCTTGAAATAGCGGAAATTCATGCCGCAGCTTTTCTTGGAAGTCCGCCGGCGCCTCTTTGCCTATCCGCAGGATGGCAGGAAATCTTAGCTGGCAAAGAACCAGTTTCAATGGATTTTTGTTGTAAATGACCCGCGCCGTTTTTGGAAATGGCATTTCAGCAAATTCTTTCTGTGTTCGTTACCTGACCTGAATATACACCAACTATACAAGAATAATATATGAAAGGGCGACTATTTGGTCGCATCTGGGAGATTATACAAAACGCGTACGGACCATTTCTGCTTCTATTTCGGCTCGATGATGTCTTTGGCGAACGCCAGCAATTCTTCGCGGCGGGCGCCGCCGATGCCGCGGCTCTTGAAATAGCGGTCAAGCAATTCCAGCGGCGTCAAGCCTTCGGGGCTGACATCCAGGCGCGAGCGGTCATGCCGTTCGACTTCCTTGCGGATGCCGGCGATATGAAAG
>DAOUKA010000351.1:0-1956 GCA_034421915.1 Anaerolineae bacterium | reverse complement strand
GGTGCAATCGGAGACATCATCGAAGGCTTATCAGGTGCAATCGGAGACGGAATCAGAGGCTTAATCTTATTCTTCACAACCGGAGATCTAATCGGAGGCATAGTCACATTCATAATTATTTTTATTGGTGTCGCAGTCATTGGCGTAATCGTTGGCACAGTCATTGGCGTAATCGTTGGCACAGTCATTGGCGCAATCAGAGGCGACATCGCACGTGGAATCAAAGGCGGAAGCCAAGGCGGGTGCGAATGCGGAGGCAGAGCTACAATCCCAGTTATAATCACAACTGGAATCGCAATTGTGATCGGAGAAATTGGAGTTAAAAACGTAGATGCAGGCTCAACGATAATCGTATCAGGAATCATTGGCAGCGGAATCATTGGGGGAATCATTGGCGCAATTGAAGACAGCCGCGCAAGAGCATATTGGTTCATTGATCGAATACTCGGAGCCATAATCGGTTGTGGAATCTTGGTTGCAATCATTGGCACAATTGTAGCTGCTGGAATTGCAACTCTAATCGGAGTTGAAAACGTAAATGCAAGCGCAATCGTAACAATGTCAGGAATCATTGGCGCATTCATTGGCGTAATTCTAGCCAAACAACGAATTGAAGCCATGCGCAAAGCCACACCTGAACACGAAGCCAAAGTCGAAGCCATGCTCAAATCCGAAGCCATGCTCGAAGCTATACGCAAAGTCGAAGCTGAAGCCATGTTCAAAGCTGAAGTCGAAGCCATACGCAAAGCTGAAGCCAAAGCCGTAGCCAACGCCATGTTCAAATCCGAAGTCGAAGCTATACGCAAAGACCACGCTGAACGCAAAGCCGTAGCTGAAGCTATGTTCAAATCCGAAGTCGAAGCCATACGCAAAGACCACGCTGAACGCAAAGCCAGAAGCGGAATACTACTTAACGTACCCATCCAAGACTATGAACGCTTGTCCCCACTTAAAGCGCCGGCAGGTTATGTGTATGTTATTCAGGATGTAGGTCGTACCTGGCTATACAAAATTGGGCGAACCACCAACCCTCGAATCTTGAATATGTCTATAGAGCAATCCACCTCTACGATAGAGGTGATTGCCATACTCAGTGCGTCCCATGCTCCAGAATTAGAGCAGAAATTGCACCAACGTTATGCTGCCCGAAGGACGCAGGGAGAATGGTTTGATTTAACGGACACCGACATAGACGAAATTCGTAGCATATAAACATATACTAAGGAGGAGTAAGATGAACATTATCAAAAACTTATTCAGCGTAATCGGACTCATAATCGTTGGCGCAATCGGCTTTGCAATTGGCGGCCCAATCGGCGGCGCAATCAGAGTTATATTCACATTCATAACTATTTGGATTAATGGCGCAATCGTTGGTGGAATCGTTGGCGCAATTATCGGTGCAATCAGAGGCAACATAGCACTTGGAATCCAAGGTGGAAGCCAAGGCGGAGGCGGATGCGGATGCGTGGCCGCAATTATTGGCTCCATCGCAACTGTAATCGTAACTACGATCGGAGTTAAAAACGTAGATACCGGCACAATCCTGATAGTATCAGGAATCATTGGCGGAATCGTTGGCGCAATTGGCGCAACCGAAGACATCACAACCCGCGCCAAAGCCAAAACTAAAGACAAACGGGCAATACCACCACTACATACATTCAATGTATCCATCCACAACTATGAACACTTGCCCAAACTTGAAGCGCCGGAAGGTTATGTGTATGTTATTCAGGATGTAGGTCACACTCGACAATGCCAATTTGGGTACACAAATCACCCGGCAGCCAGTTTGTATCTGTTTAATGGTTTTCTTGAAACAAGGGTGGTTGCCATACTCAAAACGAACAATGCTCCAGCATTAGAGCAAGAATTGCACGAACATTATGCTGACCAAAGGACACGGGGCGAGTGGTTCGAGTTGACGGACAGGCAAATACAAGAAATTCGCAG
>DAOUKA010000350.1:0-3035 GCA_034421915.1 Anaerolineae bacterium | reverse complement strand
CAGCGTCCATGAGCTATATCAAGCACCATGGCATCCTTACAGCGCGGGCTTATTGCGCAGCATCCCCAAGCCAGGGCAAAACAAAGGTGATTCGCAGCTTCAGTCGATTGGCGGCAATCCCCCCGCACTCGGACAACTGCCGCGCGGCTGCGTCTTTGCCGAGCGCTGCCCCTTTGTCATCGAGCCATGCCGCAAGACAAAACCCCCCTTGGAAAAATCGGCTGAAAATCGGCTGGTGCGCTGCCATCGCTGGCAGGAAATCCAATCCGGTCAGCTGGCATTTGTCAGCGCCCCCGCGACCGCCATTCAACACCCACGGCATGAAGCGTCAGCTGCGCTGATGCGCGTTACCGACCTTAGCAAGCACTTTCCGGTCGCGCGGAGTCTTGCCGACGCGCTCAAGGGCATCCAGCCAGCGCCCATCCGCGCAGTGGATGGCATTAATCTCAGTGTCCGTGCCGGGCAGACACTCGGACTCGTTGGCGAAAGCGGCAGCGGCAAAACAACCCTCGCGCGGGTCATCATTGGCTTGCAGGAGCGCACAGGCGGCAAGCTGGAGTTATTGGGCATGGACATCCGCAGTCAAGTCCGCCACCGCAGCAAAGATGTCCTCTCCAAAATTCAGATGGTCTTCCAAAATCCTCAAAATTCGCTCAATCCTTATTTGTCCGTCCGCCAGACACTTCGCCGCCCCTTAATCAAATTACGTGGCTATTCGGCATCGGCAGCTGAACGGGAAGTTCTCCGCCTACTGGCAAGTGTCAACCTGCGCGAGGAATATGCCGAGCGCTTCCCGGATGAGCTTAGTGGTGGCGAAAAACAACGGATTGCCATTGCGCGGGCATTTGCCGCCAATCCCGAACTGATACTCTGTGACGAACCGGTCTCGGGTTTGGATGTATCGGTTCAATCTGCCGTCCTGAATCTGCTGGCACAGCTGCAAGCCGAAAGGGGCAGCGCCTATGTGTTTATCTCGCACGATTTGTCCGTAGTGGGTTATCTGGCGGATACCATCGCTGTCATGTATCTGGGGCAGCTAGTTGAAGTCGGTGCCGCGCAGGAATTGTTCCAGCCGCCCTTCCATCCCTATACCGAAGCACTGGTCTCCGCGATTCCAGTCGCCGACCCCAATCACAAAGCCGAGCGCATTTTGCTAAGCGATAATCTGCCTAGTACACAGAACTTGCCCACAGGCTGTCGCTTCCACACCCGCTGCCCGCGCAAAATCGGTGACATTTGCCAGCAGGAGCCGCCGCCCCGGCGCAATAGCAGCGGACACTGGATTCGCTGTCACATCCCGCTGGACGACCTCCATCAGCTTCAACGCCAGCCGTCAAACCGCGGTGAGAAGGTTTAGACCGCCATGCTGCGTTTTTTGAGACGGCGCTTACTCTTCTTCATCTTTACCTATCTGTTAAGCTCAATTATCATCTTCTTCCTGCTCCGTGTCCTGCCGGGCGATCCAGCGCGGGTGATTGCTGGCGGACGGGAAGCCACCCCCGAACAAATCGAGGAAATTCGCGCGGAATTGGGCTTGAATGCCCCTGTTCCCGCGCAGTATTTGGATTGGCTGGCAAACTTCGTCCAGGGTGAATGGGGCCAGACGATTGCCTTCCGCGGTGCCGACAACCGCCAGCTTATCCTCGAACGCAGCTTGAATTCGGCTCGCTTGGCCTCGGTTGCCCTGCTGCTGTCCGTGCCGCTTTCAGTCACTTTGGGGGTTATTGCCGGGCTTGCCGAAAACAAACTGCCAGATATAATTATCTCCCTGCTTAGCCTGTCCTTTGTCAGCTTGCCAGAGTTTGTCACCAGCTTGTTTCTCATCAATATCGTGGCATTGCGCTGGGCGAACAACCCCCTGGCACAAGCGCTGGGCTGGTGGTTTCCCGCAAGTTCCGCCGTCCCCGCCAATGCCTCCTTCGCCCAAATGCTGCCCGCGCTGTGGCTGCCGGCATTCGCTGCCACCCTGGTTCTGCTTGCCTACATTTCCCGCCTGACACGCGCGGGCGTCATCGAAGAACTCAAGCGCGATTATGTCCGCACCGCCGCGCTCAAGGGCATACCCTACCGCGATGTCATCCTGCGACATGTCCTGCGCAATGCCCTCCTGCCGACAATTACCATCATCGCCATTAGCATCACCTGGTTGATTAGCGGGCTGGTCGTCATCGAATTTGTGTTCGGCTTTCCGGGGCTGGGGAGCCTGCTCATCGCCGCCATCGAGCGCCGCGACCTCTTGCTGGTGCAATCCATTGTCATGGTCACCGTGAGCATCATCCTCTGCGCCAACCTCGCTGCCGATATGATGTACGGCTTTCTCAATCCGCGCATCAAGCTGGAATAATGGCTGCCCTCCACCCTGTCGCGGAAGCAGTCCTTCTACCCCATTCTCACAAACTGCCGCTCATACAGCGCATAATACAAACCGCGCCCCGCCAGCAAATCGGCGTGGCTGCCCGTCTCGATGATTTTGCCCCCATCCACAACGCAAATCACATCGGCATGGACAATTATGCCAGCGTCAATAATCCAGCGAATCGCCTGTGGAATCAGCACAGCCAAGCCGCTCACCGCCAAAGCCAGCACATACGCGCCCACTGCCATATTGCGATACTTCCCCAGCAGTATCAAGCTGCGCCAAAGCGAACTGCGTGACGGCGGAGGCCGAGATGCTTGCGAGAACTTTCATGCTCGCTGTGCCATAAATACCTGACTCAACTTCAAGACATAGTTCTATGTTAATGGTTTTGCGCATACTTCATTAAACCCTCAATCGCATACTGAAGAGAGCCAATCTGTGCTAAAATGCGCGTGAGGAGGAAATCATCCATGACCCCAATTATCGTTATTGGCAGCGGCGTCTCCGGTTTGAGTTCGGCCTTCCAGTTGCAGCAAGCCGGCTTCGAGGTCAGCATCATCAGCCGCGACCGGCCCCAAAATACGACTTCAATCGCGGCTGGCGCCTTTTGGTCGGGGCGCAAGGCACAAGACCGAGCCAGACAATGGGCGCAAATCACGCTCGACCATTTCCTGGC
>DAOUKA010000349.1:0-3977 GCA_034421915.1 Anaerolineae bacterium | reverse complement strand
TTCGGCACTGCCGCCCGACAATTCATCTATTCGCCCTTGCTGGACATCGGCGTCTGCGGCAAAACGGGCACCGCCCAGGCGCCCGGGGAGGACGCGCTGCCCCATAGCTGGTTTCTGGCTTATGCCCCAGCAAAAGACCCCCAAATTGCGATTGCGACGCTGGTAGAAAACTCTGGCGAAGGCTCGCTGGTTGCCGCGCCCATCACGCGCGATATTCTTGAGTATTATTTCTTTGGCGCGGCTTGATTAGAATCCAAATGCGAGCGCATCGAGGATATATTTTGCTTTAACCTTGCCAACATGCCGATAGATTTCGAGCAACTCCTGATAAGCCGTGGCGCCGCCAACCACATTCCAGAATTCATCGCCAATCAGCAAACCCTCATCATAGGGCATATAGTTCTTGGCGATTGACCAGTTGTAGTCTTCCCGTGAGTTGCCGTAAGGATTGTACGCCATAGCAAAATAGCCCCTGACTTTTGGACGCGCCTGATTGCGGAGCGCATGAAACCGCAGTATGCGTTGAGTTACCACCAAACATTGATCCTTATTCGGCTTGGGAGATTTCATCTCAAAATAATACTCATCGCCATCGTTGCTCAGGATATACAAGTCCGCCTTGTATGCTCGGTCAACACTTTCTCCGCTATTGTTAGCGCGAAGGACGCTATTAATCATACTGTCCAGGTCAGGCCCCTGTGCCTTTCTCACAGCGGCACGTTCAAAACTTGATACTTGTCTCTCAATCTCTGTCAGAGCGTCAGAGCTAATGCCCCCTTGAACATCATAGCTTCTCTGGGCATCCTGATGATGATCCAAGGCAATCAATCTGGCGCATTCTTCAAAACTCGTGCCAAGACTGGTCACAAAGCCGCGCTCGAAAGCGCTTATCCGCAAGACTTCACTCGGTATAATGGCGGCATGAAAGGGTTTCAGATTGCCTTTTGCATCTGTTAATGAAAGATACTGTTCAGCGCTCTCCATTCTTTCGACAGCCCGGGCACGATAGCGTTCCACCAAGTTTTCTATAAATACTTCGATATGGGCAGTGATTCGTGAACGGGTAACATCCGAGATAGATGGCATTTTTGAAAGGCTTTCGATGAACCTGACTACATTTCTTTCAGGTGAAAAATGGTTTCAGAATAGGCTGACCTGTCGAATTCGGACCTTCGCAGAACAGGTCGTTCAAATCGGTTCACGATTTTCATGTTCGAACATTCAGCAATTTTGGGATATAAATTGTACCTGTCATTGGCGACTAAAAATACATTGTAATCCTCAACCAGAAATCGCTTGCAGTGCTTCAGCACATCAACGATACCCTGGACATAAGCAGCCCGCGCCTCTTTTCCCTTGCCTTTGAACAGGGGACCGATTTCAGCATCATCGCGTCTGTCTATGCCCATTAACTCATACGCATAGGCATGCTGCTCGTGGTAATCGATCATGCCGACATACGGGGGACTGGTAAATATCCCGGCAATCTTCTTCTCCTTAATCAGGCTGGCAAAAGCAGAATGCCGCAAATCCAGCAATTTCAACAGTGGAATGGAACGGGAATCACCAGCCAGCGCAAGTTGGAAAGTATTGGTTCTCAAGCTGTCGAATGCAACAAACCTGCGAATGGCGTCATCACTATAACGTCGCCACCACTCGGTCAAGGTGAACAGAGGCTTGCAGATTTTCAGATGTTTCCGACAATAATAGGTGGAAAAGACGGGTTCTTTTAAGGTCGCCAAATCCAAATGGGGCGTTGCCCTTGCCGAGCGAATCGTCCGCGACAAGATAATCCAAATGGTGTTTTGCACATCCATATCCTCAATTTTTCGGATTAAGCCTGAAAGATATTCGATTTCAGCGCGAATTGAAGGCATATACCATTTATCAAGAAAGGATGCGCCTGTATTTTTGAGGTCAACAGCATATTTCCTAGTTAAATCATAAAAGACAGATGCAAATAATCGCTCTTTTTCCGCGCCATATTCCTTGGGATTGACTTCTTTTTTCCGCGCACGCAATTTGAATTCGGGCGAAGGAAAGTAACTTGCATTGAAGCGAGAAAGCTGCCCGGACAATTCATGGTCAAATTCGCGCAGTCCATTTTCATCATAGAAAGCCATCAGTTTGTTCGTAATGCCCCGTATTTGCTGAATGAGCGCTATCAGGTCGTGTTTGTGAACCTTGGTATTGGCAACCAGCGTGTTGAACTCTGAAATATCAAAGCCTATCGCATGCAAGCCCAGTTCCGATGCCTGCACCAGCGTTGTGCCACTGCCACAAAATGGATCCAGAACGATGTCGCCGCATTCAAAATAAGTTTCCTGTTTATATTCGTCCGTATGGCTGTCTAAAAAGTATTCCACCAACTGGGGAATGAACTTGCCCTTGTAGGGGTGCAGCCGATGAACGTGTTTGGTGCGCTCTTTTTCTCGGAATTCGGCGAAAGCCAAGCGGAGGTTGATTTCGCGGTTGAGTTGTTCCAGTGCTTTTCGCTGCTGTGCAAACTCCGCGTCATAATAATCCTTCAGTTCTTGCCGATAGATCATGATATTGCTATTGCGAATGACGCTGCTGATTCGCCCGTAAGCAATCAAATAGGTGATATTTGACCTGGAGATTTCGCGTTTATAATAACCTGATGACCAGCGACTGGCTTCGGCAAGGGTGAGAAGGTCGTCCATGCTGCCATATCCCCTTCAAATACCACTTCTTTGGCGCGGCTTGACAGGCAGCTGCCAAGCTCAACCTGTCATCACCATATTTGCGGCGATGACGAGAATCTCAAAGACCAGCATCCGCAGCAAAATGCGCCTTGAGCGCGGCTGTTCCAGCCTTTGTGTGAAGTGATGCAGACTCCCGACCACGAAAGCAAGCAGCAGCGCCCCGCCGCCCAGCAGCCAGATATTGCGCAGCGCAATCAGCGAATAGTGCTGACGAACTGACCCTTCCACATTCCCCACAATGAAAAATGCGATCACTGTCAGCAGAATCTCCTGAAGCGCAAAACATGTCACCACTCCCACAGCCAGCGTGATGACCAGCAGCAGCAAGGTAGCCAGCTTGAATGCCAGCAATGATACGGATTTTGATAGCTTGCCAGACATCCTGTCCCTGCGATTCGATTATCCGTCAGTTGTCCGATGATACATCAGCATGCCGCTAATACTCAAGCCATAACAAGCACAATAATTGGCCTCGAGCTGCCTTGTCAAAGCGCGGTCTTTCGAGTAGACTTGTGATAAATAGTACAAGCAGAGCGCATAACAGCCCTGTATCTGTTCAAGCGAGCGCGTTCATCAGTCGCATTTCGTCATAACAATGGGCTGTGGATGAGAGTGGACATCCGATATGGAGAACAACAACAGCAACAGATCGTCATTCGGCTTGATGCCCATCTTGGTCGCTGTGGCATTTTTGCTGGTCACAGTTGTGGGCGTCAGCTGGTTCACGACATTCGTGCCGGGCATCTTCCCGCCCCAGGCATCTGCCGAATCCAAAAACGTCGACAATCTCTTTATGATATTGCTTATCATCGGGGGCGTGGTTTTCTTTTTAATCCAGGGGCTGCTGGTCATCTCGGTGATTGCATTCCGCGCCAAGCCCGGCGATAACAGCGATGGACCCTCGTATCACGGCAATATGACCCTCGAAATCGTATGGACAATCATCCCGGCGCTGGTTGTGGTTTTCCTCGCGGTTATGAGCTTCAATGTGTGGAGCCAGCATTCGGCGCCCAAAAGCAATGTCAATATGGTCAACGGCGAAACCATCGCCATCAAAGTGACTGGAGCGCGTTATGCCTGGACTCATAATTATGAAACCGGGCGCGTCGCTGCGAACGGAGAGCCGATTGTCATCAACAGCGGCCCCGCCTTGCATACCTATATCGGCCAAAATGTTGACCTGCACTTGCAGGCCCAGGATGTCCTTCATTCTTACTGGATCCCAGCCATGCGCGTCAAGCAGGATTTGCT
>DAOUKA010000348.1:0-3158 GCA_034421915.1 Anaerolineae bacterium | reverse complement strand
GATGGGATTTCAATGGGCTGGGCTATTCCATTCACCTGGTTGACCAGGGCAGTGGCGACTCCATTGCCAGAGGCGATCAATATGCCAACCGTCAACTTGAATTCCTGTTGGGTCCCGGTTATGTGCATGTCTACCGACAATGGATGGAGCTTGAAATCCCACCCCAAGCCCCGGTCAACCGCGCGCTTTGGGTCGTGCTGACGCTCTGGCGCAAAAAAGGCGACGAATTCGTCCGCCAACCAGTCCTTGCCAGCGACCTCCAACTGCTCGATGATACCCAAGTTGTCCTGAACGAACTGACCGTGCCGGCCTTGTCGACTGCCACGCCGCCGACTGCTCCGCTGGCAGTTTTCGACAACGGCTTCACGCTCGATGCTGTCGACTTGCCACAACACGCCCAACCCGGCGAGACCCTGACCATCCCATTCATCTGGCGCAGCGAAAGCGACGGCCAAGAGGATTATGTGCAATTTCTGCATTTTGGCCACCAAGAGAGCGGCGCCTGGTGGGTGTATGACCAGCAGCCACTGGGTCCCCGTTTGCCAACCCGCCTGTGGTACAATGGCTTGGCTGACAGTGAGATCTGGCAGGTGCCGCTCCCGGCTGACCTGGCACCTGGACGATACACCATTTTCACCGGGCTGTATCGCAGGCACAACTTGGAACGAGTGCCAGCCAGCAGCGCAGACGGAACACTCTGGCTTGACGCCCGCGTGCCGCTGGGCAGCCTGATGATAGGGGATGCATAGACACCGCCCCGATGCTTGCGAGGAGACCCCATGAACATGATGAAAGCAGCCGTGATTCACGAACACAGAGAACGCGATGAGCAACGGTGAATTGTTAGTGTCAGGCGAGATATTGATTCGCATCTTTGTCTTCCTGCTGTATGCCCCGGTTTGCCTGATAAGTTACTGGCAGCTGATCCCCCGCCTGTCGCCAACATCCAAACGGTTGGCGAGTGGCTTTCTTGCAGCACAGGTTCTGGTGATTGTGCTGTCGCTGGAAATCCAAACAACATCAGAGTTTGAGGAGTGGCGCTGGAATTTAGACCAGATATGGAGTGCTCTCGCGTCCATGCAAATGGCATTAGTCGGAATCGTTGCACTGGTGACGGCTTGGCTCGCCCGGGCGCGACCTGCCTGGCAGCGCCTCTATCTGGTCGGCATCGGTCTGGTTTTCCCGTATCTCGGATTAGACGATTTTTTCGACTGGAAGGGATTGGTGGAGAGTTGGTGGAAAGCGCCCTACACACTAGTCGGCGCGGTAGTTGTGGCGGCAACGCTGGCTTTAGCTATGCGTTCACCGAGGCATGCGCGAATATGGCACTTATGTCTGCCGACTGGTCTATCACTTATGGCGATGGGCGGCTTCTTGGTCGATGATTTTCCGGCTATTTGTGGACATCTCGGATTCTTGCACATCGACGGATGTCTGCAATTCCGTTTCCTGGAAGAAGCCCTCGAGTTGCTGGGGGCTTGGCTGATACTGGTCGCCATGCTGGGTCACTTTTCCAACACAGCACCGACGCCAAAGCCCCGCATCCGGCTCATCCTATATGCCATGCCGGTGCTCTGGGTTCCCCTGTTTTTATTGAATCCTCTTATCCCCCGACTTGAAGCCCAACAGCTGGCACAGCCGGCGTCGGTACAATTCGAGTCGGGCGTGCATCTGCATGGCTACCGCATAGACACCAAAAAGGCAACTTCCTATCTGTTGTTTTACGTTTCTGCCACGCAACAGGATTACGTTGGGCTGGGCTATTCCATTCATCTGGTTGATCGGGCCAGCGGCGAATCAATTGCCAGCCATAACAAGTATGCAGATCGGCATATTGGATTGCTGCTTCCTACCAACTATGTATATCTATACCGACATCAAATGGAAATCAACATCCCGCCGCAGACCCCGGTCAACCGCGCGCTCTGGGTCGTACTGACACTCTGGCGCAAAAAGGGTGATGAATTTGAGCGCCAGGAAGTCATCGCCAGCGATCATCAACTACTGGATGAAACGCAGATTGTCCTGGGCGAACTGGTCGTGCCGGCCTTGTCGGCTGCACAAGGGAGTAAGGAGTCGATAAACAACTATGAGTTCACAATTTCAGCTGAGAAATTGATCATTATCTTTCTCTTCTTGCTGTATGTCCCGATTGGGCTGATAAGTTACCGGTGGCTAATACCCCGTCTGGCGGTATCCTCTGCTGGTCTGGCGAGCGTCATGCTGATGGCGCAGATATTGGTGATCGTGCTGTCGATAGGAGCACGACTCACATCGGACTTCGAGAAGTGGCTCTGGAATTTAGACCAGGAATGGAACATCCCCAGCACCCTTGCCTCGACGCAACTAGCACTGGTCGCGGGCGTTGCGCTGGTGACGGCTTGGCTCGCTCAAGCGCGCCCCATTTGGCAGCGCCTCTATCTGGTCGGGCTCGGTCTGGTTTTCCTGTTTTTAGCGCGGGATGAATACTTCATCTTTCACGAACATATTGCAAATTGGGAGAGATACTACGCTGCACTCGGCGCGGTGGTGGCAGTGGCGACAGCGGTGGTGGCAGTTCGCTCGCCGCGGAGCACCTGGATATGGCACTTATGCCTGTTGAGCGGCCTGGTAATAAGTGCGATAGGCGCCATGTCGTTCGAAGCAAACCGGCGGATCTGTGGCACTTGGGGCTTCTTACCCATAGACGGATGCCTATGGTCTTATAACTATGGAGAATCCCTCGAGTTTCTGGGCATTTGGCTGGCGCTGGTCGCCATGCTGGGCCATTTTTCTGACACCGTGCCGACGCCCAAGCTCCGCGTCCGACGCGCCCTGTATATATTCCCAGTCCTTTGGATTCTCCTACTTATCCATGATTCCTTCATCCCCAGCCTCGAACTTCGACTCTTGGCACAGCCGGCATCCGTGCAATTTGAGTCGGAAGTGCAGCTATATGGCTACCGCATCGAAAGCAGTAACAGCGCTGCTCTCCTTCACCTTTATGCGTCTGCCGAACGACACGATTATTTGGGACTGGGTTACTCCATTCATCTGGTTGACCAGGTCAGCGGCGAATCGGTCGCCAATCGCAACGAGTATGCGGACCGGCAGGTTGGCTTGCTGTTTGCTCCTGGTCAGGCGCATGTCTACCGACAATGGATGGAGCTTGAAATCCC
>DAOUKA010000347.1:0-6948 GCA_034421915.1 Anaerolineae bacterium | reverse complement strand
ATATTGCATGGCAGTCGGATGTTATGCCCGCCCGCAGCGGGACGGATGCCTGGGCGATTCAGGTCGCCCGCGGCGGCGTGCCGACGGCTTTGCTGAGCCTGCCGCTGCGCAATATGCACTCGCCAGTCGAGACGCTTGACCTCAAGGATATCGAGCGCTGCGGCCGCTGGCTGGCGCATTTCATCTGTGAACTGGATGAGAGCTTTATCGAATATCTGTCGCTGATGCCGCCGGATTGAGATGGCGGCGCCCTTCGGCATCAGCGGGCGAAGCACCATCGAACCATTGGCGATGCCATTCTTCCAGCGTTAATAATGCCCACAAGCGATTGTTATGGTCGCGTTTTCCGCTCGTATGCTCGTTGATGATTCCTTCGACCGCGTCCATATTGAACAGCCCGCGCTGGCGCGCCGGCCGACTGAGCAGAATATCCCGCACTGGCGCGGTGTCCTGGCGCAGCCAAGCGCCCAGGGGCGCGCCGAAGCCGTGCTTTTTGCGGTCGATAATGCTGTCTGGCAGCAGCCCGCGCGCCATCTCTTTCAGGATGAATTTGCCGCGAGCGCCGTTCAGCTTGAGATTGAAGGGGATGGTGGCGGCATATTCCACCAGCTTGTGGTCGAGGAAGGGCGAGCGGGTTTCCAGCGATGCCTGCATGCTGCATCGGTCAACTTTGACAAGCAGGTCATCAGGCAGATACGAGCGCATATTGGCGGCCGCCAGCCCGATAATCGCATCGTCACAGCGGGGCGTGTAATCCGACAAATCCTTTGGCACCTGTCCCGAATGGATGCTAAGTTCCCGTATCAGTTCGCTATCGAAGATGCGGACAAAATCAAAATAGGTCTCACTGAGGGGTTTGCCGGCGGCTTGGGCGAATCGTCGGGCTCGTTTGACCGCATTGTAATAACCCGCGCCCTCGGGCAGGAGGTCAAGCAGTCTCGCCAAACCCGTCCACAGCGGCGCGGGAATGACCGACAGCTGCTGGCACAGCCGCGCGGCATAAAAACGTTCGTAGCCGACAAACAATTCATCGCCGCCATCCCCAGTCAAGGCCACGGTGGCCTGCCCGCGGGTTAATTGGCTGACCAGATAAGTCGGGATGGCGCTGCTGTCGGCAAAGGGCTGGTCGTGATGCCACACCAGATCCGCAAGCAAAGCCATCGCATCCGCCTTGACCCGAAAGACAGTGTGGTCGGTTTCCAGAAACTGCGCCACCTGACAGGCATAGGGGGTTTCATCGAAGCTGTCGCTGTCCTCAAAACCGATGCTGAAGGTCTTGAGGCTGGCACTGCTGTGCTGGCGCATCAGCGCTACGATGATGCTGCTGTCCAGGCCGCCGCTCAAAAATGCGCCCAGCGGCACATCGCTCATCAAGCGCAGCTTGACCGCCTCATCCAGCTGCCCGCGCAGCCGAGAGATATAGGCTTCGGGGCGGGCCTTGGGGTCGGCGGCTGCCAGCTGCGCCTGCTGTTCCATATCCCAATAGAGCGCCGTCTTGGTTCTGCCGCCGGCATCCAGCTGGAGCGCTGTCGCTGGCTCGAGCATAAAAATATCCTGAAAAGCGGTGAGGCTGGCTGGCAGATAACCGAAGCTCAAATAGATCCCCAGCAGGCTGCTTGAGTCGGCGCGGAAGTTCGACACGCGCGGCACATCGGGGTGTGCCAGAATAGCTTTCATCTCGCTGGCAAAGACGAAAATCCGGCTGTCCTGATAATAGTAGAGCGGTTTTTGTCCCAGGCGGTCGCGTGCCAGCAAGAGCCGTCTTTCGCGCCCGTCCCACAGGGCAAAGGCGTACATCCCGCGCAAATGCTCACAGCAGGCCGCGCCATATTCTTCATACAGATGGACAATCGTTTCGCCATCGCCATCGCTGCGGAAGCGGTGGCCGCGCTTGACCAGATTTTGGCGCAAATCCTGATAGTTGTAGATTTCGCCATTAAAAACCACCGCCAGCGACCGGTCTTCGTTGTAAAGCGGCTGGTCGCTTCTGGCGGGGTCAATGATGCTCAAGCGGCGCATGGCCAGCCCAAGGCTGCCGTCGATAAAATAACCATCGCCATCGGGTCCCCGATGCCAAAGCCGATTGTTCATCGCCTGCAGCAAAGCGCGTGTGACCGGCTGTCCCTGGAGATGAATGACGCCGCATATTCCGCACACTTGGAAGCTCCTCCTCGGATCAGGGGACTGAATGATTTCGTTTTGCCGCGGCAAGGGTGATAGAGCCTGGATGGAGGGTCTTGATTAGAGAATGAGATGCCATAGTGTCAAAATCCCTTAACAAGCTAAGGTAATCTTGATACAATAGTGTCATAAGTCAAGGCATTGTTTGAAGTCCGCCGCTAAAAGACTGTGGCAATGGGGGATTGATTGCAGCATAAGGGGGCATCTGTTGAGTTCTGAAATGACCAGCTACTCAAAATATAATGAGGAAGTGAAAGCCAGAACCCAATTTAACTGGATGGATCGTATGTTCCCGCCATTGCCCGAAAAACAATACGACATCCTGTATGCTGATCCGCCTTGGCACTACAATGGCAAATTGCAGTTTGATCGAAGCGGCCTGGCAGAACAAAACAGCGGCTGGGACAAAAGAATTTTTGTTAGTTCGGCTTGTTTTAAGTATCCTACCATACCCACAAAATATCTAAAACAGCTGCCTGTGAAACGGATTGCCAAAGACGATTGTTTGTTGTTTTTATGGACAACCAATCCACATCTTGCGCAGGCAGTTGAGTTGGGACAGGCCTGGGGATTTGAGTATAAAACAGTTGCATTTGTATGGAACAAGATGAATCACAATCCAGGGCATTATACCTTATCTTATTGCGAACTGTGTTTGCTCTTTAAGCGCGGCAGAATACCCAAGCCGAGAGGCGCCAGGAATGTAAAACAGTTAATCGAGGTTCCGCGAAGCAAGCACAGCGAAAAGCCGATTGAAGTTGCGCGTGGCATCATAAGAATGTTTCCGCATCAATCCCGCATCGAGTTGTTTGCCAGAGACAAAAAGCAGGGTTTCGATTCATGGGGGCTGGATATTCTTAATCAAGATGAGGAACAATACACGCAATAAAATGTAAAATCAAGGATTCAGCCCGTCCATCTCGCCAGAAAAAGAAGTTATCGGTGTGATCGCCGAACCAACAGGTTATCTCCCTGACCCGGCAGGGATCTCGTGTGATGTCTCCACGAAATACAACCCAAAAGGGCAGCGCATTTCTTATTTTGCTTTTGTCATACAGGATTTTCATGAGTCCAGGGGTAAAGTATCTGCATAGCCGTTCGTGTGCGTTGCCGCGCCCAGCCCTTCTTGGCTTGCCTTCTACCCACCCATCTTGTCTTTTAATCTCGATGTATATCCGTTTTTTCGTTAATGAGTTGCTGATGGCGAAGTCAGGAACAAATCCATGTCTGTATTCTGTCGGAGGGTCATATATTTGTCCCTTATCTCTCTCTAGCAGCGGGTATCCATAATAGATGTTGGAAAAATCTTTCGGTCTTTTAATGAGTTCGTATTCAGTACCGAAAAGTAGCTCATCGAAAACAATGGCAAAATCAATTTCAGCCAATTCAGCTGATTGCCTGCTGAGGGTTTGCCAGTTATCCCTTAACTTCAAATGCGATCTGTCCATTTTCGTTTCTCATTATTGAATGACCGTCAAACTTCGCCAAAGGCGGGCGGCCTGCGCCGATGCCAGTCCGTGACCTGCTGGTAGGCATATCCCAGCTTCAGCACCTGCGCTTCGGTGTAGGGCGCGCCCAGAATTTGCATGCCAATCGGCAGCCCCTTGTCATCAAAGCCACAGGGGACGCTCAAGCCGGTCAGCCCCGCCAGATTGGCCGAGATCGTCAGCACATCAGCCAGAATCATCTGCAAGGGGTCGTTGATGATTTCGCCCAATTTGAAAGCGGTCGTCGGCGCGACCGGCGAAATCAAGACATCCACCTGCTTGAAAATCGCATCGAAATCCTGCCGAATCAGGGTGCGAACCGCCTGCGCCTTGCCATAATAGGCATCATAATAACCCGCCGACAGCGCATACGTTCCCAGCATAATGCGCCGTTTGACCTCTTCGCCAAAGCCCCGGCCGCGCGTGGCTTTATAAGTCGCCATCAGATTGTCGCCCTCGACCCGCGCCCCAAAGCGAATGCCATCATAACGCGCCAGATTGGCGCTGGCTTCGGCCATGGCGATGATGTAATAAGCTGGCAGGCAATACTCGGCATGTTTCAGGCTTAGCTCTTGCACGGAGGCGCCCAGGCCTTCCAATTCGGCGGCGGCGGTTTGCACAGCCCGCTTGACCTCTGGCTGGATTCCTTCGGCAAAGTATTCGACCGGCAGGCCAACTTTCAGCCGGCTGACATCGCCGCTTAATGCCGCCAGATAATCCGGCACCTCCCTGGGCATGGTGGTCGAATCCCGCTTGTCGCGGCCGGCGATCACCGCCAGCACCCGCGCCGCATCTTCGACTGTCCGCGCGAAAGGCCCCGCTTGGTCAAAAGAGGATCCATAGGCAATCAGCCCATAACGCGATACCCGCCCATAGCTGGGCTTGAGCGCTGTTACCCCACAGAAAGCGGCCGGCTGACGAATGCTGCCGCCGGTATCCGAGCCGAGCGCCGCCATGGCCATACTGGCGGCGACAGCCGCCGCGCTGCCGCCGCTGCTCCCGCCCGGCACATAAGCCGGATTCCAGGGATTGCGGGTGGGGAAGTAGCCGCTGTTTTCGGTCGATGAACCCATGGCAAACTCGTCCATATTGAGCTTGCCCAGCAAGACCGCGCCGGCATCGTAGAGTTTGGCGACGGCGGTGGCATCGAAGGGCGGGCGGTAGCCTTTGAGGATTTTGGAGCCGCAGGTGGTCTCGATGCCTTTTGTCGATAAGACATCTTTCAGCGCAATCGGGATGCCCAGCAAAGGGCGGTCATCGCCCGCCGCGCGCGCCGCATCGGCGGCACCGGCCTGCCGCAGCGCAAGCTCTGGCGTCAGCGTCAGGAATGCCCGTATGCTGGGATCCTGCGCTCGGATTTGGTCAAGGTGCGCCGCCGTCAATTCCAGCGAGGTGATGTCCCCGCCGCGCAGTTTCGCCAGCGCTTCAGAGAGGGTCAGCTGTGTCAGTTCCGTCATGCCGTCCGCCTGTGCCAATGATCAGGCCGCCGAGTATAACACAGGCAGGCGGAGGCGAAAGCCTTGAAAAGGGACGGCGCTTATGCCCGCCCCTTGTGGATTCGCGACCATTGATACTGAACCTGCTTCAGGGTGTCCTCGATGCCGCCATCGTTCTGAATGATGACATCCGCCTGCCTGATTTTGTCGGCCTGCCGGTTTTGCGCGCCGATGCGCTGCCGGGCATCCGCGTCGGACAGCCCGCGCGCGGCGGTCAAGCGGCGATGCTGCGTCTGTGGCGCGGCATCGACCACCCAAACCGAGTCCACCGCATCTTTCAAGTCGCCCTCAAGCAGTTTAATGGCTTCGATGACGATAATGTCTTTGTCGGAGCTTCTGACAAGCTGGTCAATCCGCTGGCGGATGGCGGGATGGGTGATGGCTTCCAGCCGCTTGAGCGCGGCCGGGTCTGAAAAGACGATTTTCCCCAGCGCGGCCCGCTGAATTTGCCCGTCCGCGCCGACAATCTCCCGGCCAAAGGTCTCGATGACGGCCTGCCAGACAGGCTCGCCGGGCATCATCACCTGATGGGCAATCTGGTCGGCATCAATCGCATCGGCGCCCATAGCCGCCAGCATCTGGCGCACGCGGCTCTTGCCGACGGCGATATTCCCCGTGATTCCAATCATATACTTGCTCGGATAACGACCGCTCAGCGCGCTGCCTCCCGAACCCCATCATCGGATGATAGCACAAGGGATGGCTTGCAAGGCAAAACAGGGGCGCCGATTATGCCAAGCGCCCCCGCTTCAACTGTCACCATCTTAATGCTTCCGCGAGGCTTAGCCGCCAGCAGCAGTAGCGGTAAGGGAATCGTTAGTGAGGGGACCATGCCGAAAGCAGTCGTATGGCGGAGTTCGGTTCCGCAAAGCGCACTCCATCTCTGGAGGTAAAGTGGCATCCCATCCACATATATGATGGCCGTGTGCGTCGACGTATTCTGGATCTGAATACGCGGTCATGCAGATCGCTCTTGACCACGGATCATCCTGCGTCTCATCGGGCAGCGGGGCTGCTCTTCTTGGCACTGCTGTTGGGGCTTCTCCACCCATAAACTCATACAGCGATACCGACACCGCGCCCTGCTCTTCAGCCGCGCTGTACCAGCCCAGCCGCCAGAAATAGGCATTCTCGGCTTCGGTGCCCGCGTTGCAGAAATCCCATTCGGTGTAGCACTTGTTGGGCTGTGCGCCGGCTGGCATTGACGAACCCGATGATGCGGAAGCGGGGGATAACGAGCGGGGATAAGAGACGGTTCCTTCTTCCTGCCCCATGCAGGCGCTCACCGAGACCGATGCCGCGCCACTCTCGACGGCGGCGACGCACCATCCCAGCCGCCAGTGGTAGGCATTTTCGGCTTCGCTGCCGGCGTTGCAGAAGTCCCATTCGGTGTGGCATTTGTTGAGGTCTAGGTCTGCCCCCCCCCCCCCCGACTGGGCTTGGGCGAGCAAGACCAGCACGACGCAGGCGGCGAATAAAATGACGCTGACGAACAAACGCGAAAGCTGCTGCAAATTCATATTGTCCTCCTAATTGATTTGAATCGATTAACCAACAGGAAACCTCCCATCGCTTGGGAGTTTAACACCCGCGGCTTCTTATGTCAAATTAGCGCGGCCGCCGAATCAAGGCGAAGGCGGCGCCGCCGATTATCCCGACCTGAAGGAAGGCGGCCGCGATTAAAATGGCTTGCAGGGGCAGTGTGGCGCGGCTGGCGGCTGAAGCGGGCGGTGGCGCGGGCGTCAGGGTTTGGGTTGGGATGGTGCGAATGGCAAGGCGGCGCG
>DAOUKA010000346.1:0-1532 GCA_034421915.1 Anaerolineae bacterium | reverse complement strand
ATGCAGCAGGTCATACTGTTGAATTGGGACCGGGGATTAACCGAGATTCATAATCTCTGGCTGAAGTGGGCGGTCTACACTGGCATCGCTGCGCCGCTGTTTTTCCTTTTTATGGTGGCGCGTATCCTGCGCGTCGGCTGGCGGCTCTTCCGTGACAAGTCAAAGTCAGCCTTCGAGCGAGAGATGGCAGCTGTCCTGCTTCTTATCCTGGTCGTTGGCCTGATCATATCCATGCTCGAAATCAATTTCCCGCTGGAAGCCTTTTCGCGGGCAGGGGGCTGGTGGGCGGCCGCCGGCGCGCTGGTGGGAACGGCCAGCCGGCAGGATTCCTAAGCATCCTTTGCTGTGGCGGGGGGCTACCTTAGCGCAGCGCCGAGACGGCGCACATCTTCCTCTGTGTGAACATAAACCTGCTCTGGCAGTGCCGCTATATTCCGGCGCCATGCCTCCCACTGGGCGGCGCTCACGCGGCTGATTTCCGCTGCCGCGCCCTCAACATCATCTTCCTCAAGCACCAATCCAATCTGGCGCCGCCCAACCTCGGCGGCATCGCCGGTGCCAGCGCGGACGATCAAGGGTTTTTGAAAGAAACAGGCATCATAGTACCGATTCGATTGGGCCCAGCAGTCAGGGATAACCGTCGGGTAGCAGGCCAGCACCATGTCCACGCCTGCATACAAACGCGGCAGGTCAGTCGGATGCTGATATGGGCCCTCGTAATGTAGGTTCGGATTTCGCGTTGCGCGCTGCAGGAAATCGGCAGGAAAAAAATGCTGATGGCGGCTGCCTGCCATGATGCCCTCAAACCGCTCGGGCGCGGCTGCCGTCAGTCTTTCAAGCACACGCAGACTCCACTCGTCCTTCAGGTATCCGAAGTAGCCAATGCGAAGTCTTCTGCCATCAAGCCTTTCGTCGGCCATCCCCTGCTCTCGGATCTTCGCAGCCAAGGCGGCTTCAACTTTGTTCTCCATCACCAGCGAAGTTGTCTTCACCTTCAGCCAATCACGGTAATAGCCGTGATAGTTATTGCTAGTTAGAACCAGCAGCTGACAGGCTTCGGTGGCAAACCGGTCGAACCATCGCGCCAGCCGGCCTTTTAGTCCCCGCTTGACCTGGTGTGGTCTGATGTCATGGATTTCTAGGACAATCGGTTTTCCCAGGCCTACAGTTGCTGGCAGGACCAACGCAAGCATATCAAAGCGGAATGTGTACACGATGTCATGGCGGTGAATGGCGGCGCGAATCTTGGGCAGGCGCATTATGGTTTCAGGTATCCTCAAATACCACTTTTGGAAGCGCAGGCTGCCCAGGGATCCTACCGGACAGTCGGGCTTGCGGCCGAGCAGATGGCCGGTCTCGAAAGCGATGGCTTCGACCTGGAAACCCGCTGCTTGCAGCATTTGGATGCGCGAAGCGATTCGGGGATCCGTAGTCATTGGCAGAATGCACAGGATTTTTGTTTTCATGTCAGGTGAGATTCTTTCTGCGGATTCAATCCCAAGATCTTATGAAGTATATCACAATAATATACT
>DAOUKA010000345.1:0-2362 GCA_034421915.1 Anaerolineae bacterium | reverse complement strand
ATTGTTCAGTTGCTTTTTATCCCGATATTGTGGGGACACACCAGCGATAATCCACAGTGGCTGGGACGCTTCAGCAGTGGGTATATGACAGTTGTCATCCTCAACATCGCCTTCATATTGAGTTTTCTGGTCATGCTTGGTCAGCGCAAGCGCATCCATGCCGCGCTACAGCAACAGGAACGCGGGCTGCTGCTCCTCTGTAACGCGATGCTGTTGATTGCCGTTTTGCTATTTGCATTAACGCAACTCAGAAGCATTCACTACCGCGCATCAAGCTACCTGTTCATCAGTTTTCTGATGTTCCTCGGCATCTTTTCCTGGCAGATGTCATCCCTCATCTCGGCTTCATCAGCACGAAAATTTGGCTGGCTGATGCTCTTTTCTTATGCGATTGCCCTGGTCTGCATTGCCGCGATTGTCGCTACGGCATTGTTCGGACGCGGCCTTGTCGATGGACGCATCCTGGCGCCGGGCGCTTATCTGCTGGTGTTATCGGGTTTGGTTTGGGGAGCTTGCATCGGCTGTTTAATCAAAAATTACGCGCTTTCATCTCAAGCAGGTCAAGCCTGGCTGAACCTGTTAAAGTTGGGCAGCCTTGCCATGATACTGACAATCACTATGGGCATCGTGCTGGGTCAGGTGGTGCGCATCCCCAATTTTCGGCTTTATGCCAGCGAGTGGGATGCGCGCCATCAGGAAATCAGCGATAGCGAGCCAACGACCATTAAAGTCGAGCCTTTGACCTTCGACCTGGCGGATTATGTTGAGATTGTAACGCTGGCACAAGACCCGGCAAATCGTTGCGCTGAACGATATTACAAGATGGAATCTATAATCGTGACGGATTAGCCAAGGTAGGTTGTCCAGATAGTTTTTCTGTTTCAACCGAAAAAAGATGTCATCCATCTTTTGCCATCGAAGCATAGACGGGGCGAAGCGCGGCATACACATCAGCATAGGTCTTTAGCTGCTGCTGATAATGCTGTGCCTGATTCGGGCGCGGATAAAATGTTTTTCTGATTCGGATTAGCTGCTGCGATGCCCCCGCCAGATCCTGGTAAATGCCTGTCGCCCAGCCAGCCAGCAACGCCGCCCCCAAACTGGCGGCCTCTGAAGTATGAATCACTTGTATGGGCAGATTGGTAATATCAGCTTTTATCTGAAGCCAAATATCGGAGCTTGCCCCACCGCCGACTGCCGTCAGCTGATTGACTTCAATGCCGATTTCATTCAGACAGCGCAGGCTGAGCGCCTGTTCATAGGTGACGCCCTCTAAAATGGCTTTGACAATATCTTTGCGCCGCGTGCCAAAGGTCAGACCGATAATCAGGCCAGTGGCCGTCGGGTCATCATACAATGTGCCGCTGCCCGCAAAGTAAGGCAGCAGCAGCAGTCGGCTGGGCGCATCATCGACCTGTCCGACAATCACATCATAGACGTCCTGTTTCAGATGTTTGGCTGAAGCGCGTTCAGCGCCAGCCAGTTCGTCCCGATACCAGCGCAGGAGGCGGCCGCCCGTTTGGCTGCCGCTAAGCGCGACGAATGTACCCGGAACAACATGGGGATAGCAGGGAATATGAAGCCGCTGCAAATCCGCATTGCGCTGATGCAGGATGACCGCCAGAGCTTCGGTCGTGCCAATCGAGTACAATGCCCGGCGCGGCTGCATGACACCAGCCCCAAGCGCGGCGCAGAGTTGGTCGTGTCCGCCTGTCACCACTTGAACCTGTCGGGCAAAACCCAGTTTTTGGGCAACTGAAGCGGGAATCTCCCCGATGACCGACCCGCTTGGCATGGGTTTAGCCAGCAGATTTTCATCCATCTCCCCAGCCGCCAGCAACTCATCCGACCAAGCCAGCGAGCGGATGTCAAATGCCATCGTGCGGGCTGCCATGCCGTGGTCGATAATCGGCTCCAGGCCCAGCCGCCAGGTCACAAAATCACTGTAACACAGGAATTTCCACGCCTGCCGAAAGAGATGGGGATGATGCTCTTTCCACCACATCACCTTGGGCAGGGTGAACAGCGAACCAGCGGGCTGACCGGTAAGCTCATAAATCCGTTCAAAGCCGAATTGCTCCACCAGACGCGCGGACTGCGCGGCGGCGCGTTGATCCGAACTGACAGGGCTGTTTGCCAGAACTTCCCCGTCTTCGGCAACGGGCATCACGGCTTCGCCTTGTGAGGAAACCGCCAGCGCTGAAACCGGGTCATGGCGGACCTGCGCGTTGACCTCCAGCAGACAGGCGCATATATCCGCCCAGACACGATTCGGCTCCAGTTCGTAATAGCCCGGTTGAGGATTCAACAGGGGATATTCGCGGCTGGCTTTGGCCAGAACAGCGCCCGACTCGTCAAATGC
>DAOUKA010000344.1:0-17096 GCA_034421915.1 Anaerolineae bacterium | reverse complement strand
AGCCGCGATTTCGTCCATCTCGCCAGCAAAGCGCCAGGCTTTGGCCGTCACATTCCGCACGCGATTCTGCGTCTGTGCCACCGCGTCAGGATCCCGAAACCCCCATTCCCGCTCCAAATCCCCGCGCACGCCAAGCCCTTCGGCAGCCGCCTGAATCGCTGACAGCAGCGCGGCAAAGCCCTTGGTCTGCGCCGCGAAGACCATCTTGAGCGCCGATGCCCGGCCGACATCCGCGCCCAGCACAATCGCTTCGGTCAGGCTGCCGGCAAACAGCTTCGCCACCTGATTTGCCGCGCCGCCCGATAGATAAAATCGGGTTGTGCCAGCGGCCCAGGCTGGCGGCCCGACGATGCTCCCGTCCACAAAGTCAATGCCGGCTGCCTCCAGCTTCGCGCCAATGCGCTGTGCCTTGCGCGGAGAAATCGCATTGCCATCACAATACAACCCCTGGAAACCTGCCTCCAGCACCGATTGAGCGACAGCCTCCGCAGCATGGGGCGGACAGACGCATAAAATCACATCGCAGGCGGCGCACAGTTCCGCCAGTGAACCGCATTCAATCAGGTTGTGGGCAGCGGCGCGCTGGCGGCTTGCCCGACTGCGTCCAGCCGCCACCCAATAGACGGGGTGGCCGGCCTCCCGTGCCGAAGCCGCTATCGAAACGCCCATCGCGCCCGGATTCAAAATGCCTGTCTTGCTCATTGTCGCTCCTTTGCGAGGTCGGCATACAAGAGTTTCTCAAACTGTTCATAGGTATCTGATTTTTCATCGAAGACATAATCGGGACGGGTCACGATGATGTCAGTGCCGCCAAGCTGGCGCAGGTGCTGCATCGTCTTGTGAATCAGATGAGACGGCACCAGCAGATTGGTCTCGAACCATTTATGGGGCGCACCCGGTGGGCTGGCCACCGCGACCACACCCGGCCCCTTGGTGCCGCTCAATGCCGAATTGGCAAGAATGCGCCCCTGCACATCCGCGACCGATTTTCCGATAATGTTGGCGCGTAAGGATACGAACTGACGGGCGCGTTGATGCGCTTCGATAAGCTCAACCATCTCGCGCAGAGTTTCCAGTTTCTTCGCCGAAGCCCGCAAGGTGCGCCGATTGCCAATCAAGACCGCTTCCGAGCCAATAATCGTCCCCCCATCAATCGGCCGCATGTGATTTTCGCGCAGAGTCGTGCCAGTTTCAGACAAATCGGCAATCATATCGGCATAACCCATTCGCGGCGCCGCTTCCAGCGCGCCTTCGGCATGAACCAGCAAAAAATGTGAAATCCCCTGCCGATACATGAAGCCCTTGGTCAGGCTGCTGTATTTGGTCGCAATCCGCAGCTGCCTGCCCCTTTCCTGATAACGCAGGCTCAAATCCGCCAGGTCAGCAATCGACGTCACATCAATCCAAGAATTCGGCACAGCCAGCAGTAGTTCGCATTTGGCAAAGCCCAGCCGGGCAATCATCATCACATCGTCCGATTCCTCGCTGTGTTCAGCGACAATATCGAGGCCGGTAATCCCGATGTCCACCCGAGCTTCACTCACTTTATCCAGAATATCGCGGGGACGCTGATACACGACCTCCGCCAGCGGCAAGCTGGGAATCGTGGCGGTGTACTGCCGCCGATTGGGCTGATAGACCTTCAGCCCGGCCGCGCCCAGAAAGCTGGCTGAACTTTCGCCCAACTGACCTTTGCTGGGCAAGGCAACCATCAGTTTATGTTCGCGCCTGTCGCTGTTCATGGTCGGCCAGCAAGCCCTCCACGATGGATTGAACCTCATTGAACGGGACGGTCTGTTCCTGATGACCGCGCATATCGCGCAAGACCAGCTGCCGCCGCTGACGTTCGGTCTCGCCGATGAGAATCACAAGCGGCGCCCGGCGGCGGTGGGCATGTTTGAGACTGCGCCGAACACTGCGGCGGTCAATGCTCACCTCAACCGCCACATCCCGCTCGCGCAGGAACCGCGCAACTTCAAAACTATAGGCGTAATCCGCATCTTCAATCGGAATCACATACACATCGGATTGATTCAGCGCCGCGCCGCCGCTATCCAACAGGCTGGCAATCCGTTCGATGCCATAAGCGAATCCCAGCGCCGCGGTCGGCACGCTGCCACCCAATACCGTCACCAGATTATCATAGCGTCCGCCGCCACAGAGTTGAATCGCCTCGCCCTGGTCAGTGAGAGCGTGAATCTCGAACATCAAGCCAGTATAATAATGCAGACCGCGATTCAAGCCAAAATCAAGCTGAATCTCCGCCTTCAGGTCGCCAAACAGCGCCAGGTTCTTCAGCAAAGTTTCAAGCTCCCCTATCACATTCGGCTGAACATCATATTCGTCAAAGAGCCTGCGTGCCTGCGACAAGATCTCTGCTGGCGGCCCAGCGAACTCACTGAGCCGCTGCATATAATCCAGTGCGCGGCGGAGTTTCGGCTCTTGCTGATCCTCGCGGATTTTGTGCAGCAGGCGGTCAATGACCTCATCTTCATCGCGGTTGGTGTCGATGCGGATATTGAGGCTGTGCAGAAAATCAGCAATCGCCTGATGAGCTTCCCTGTCGCTCATTTCCCGCAATACATGGATTAACTGCCGGCTTTTGACGGGCTCGGCCTGATCCGAACGCTGCCAGTCAGCCGCCGTCAATTCAAGTTCCGGGTAAATCTCGCGCAGTGATTCAAGGACAAAGGGCATGCCCCGTTTGCGGATATTTTCCATATTCCGCAGCAAAAAGTTCAAGAGTTGCTTGCGCAGGCACAGCTTGTGCAAAAAGCCCGCCAAAACTTCCGTATGCCCAATCACGAGCCGGTACTGCCGAATGCCGACTTGCTCCAGGCCAGCGCAAGCCAGATGCAGCATTTCAGCATCCGCCATCAATCCACGCGCCCCCAGCATTTCAGCGCCGGTCATCGTGAACTGACGATAGCGGTTTTGCTGTGGCTTTTCATAACGAAAGACCGGCCCCGTGTATTGAATGCGCAGCGGCAGCGGCTCGTCCTGCCAGCGTTCGACATAAGCGCGCAAGATGGAGGCGGTAACTTCGGGACGCAGGGCCATGCGGCGGCTCTTGAAGTTGAACTCATACAGCCGCGCGGCCATATCCTCACCGGATTTACGCAGGTAGAGTTCGGTATTTTCGAGAATCGGCAGGTCAATCGGCACATAAGCATGAAGCCGAAGATGCGCTTCAAGCTCATCCTGAATCTGTCGGCGGGCCGCATATTCGGCGCCGAATACATCGCGCATCCCGCGCAGGGCAGAAATTTTGTCTGCGGCTGGCATGAGCTTCTCGGTTGTTCTCCAGATCATCAACAGCTACAGCGCAACAGCCTACCACGCCATGGCCCGATTGGGTAGTGTGCTGGCTCGGTTTTAGCTGGCGACAGGCTCTTCGGCAATATCCTGGGCCGCGGCGGCCCCACTGCGGCGGCGGACAATCAGCCCGCAGCCGGCAACCACCGCCAGAAGCGCCGCCAGATGCACCCGCGCCGGCATTTGACGCACCCGCATCACGACGCCGCGGCGCCGGTTCATCAACTGCGCCTCCAATTCTTGCGCGAACTCGGCTGTCGGCTCCAGCGGGACTAACGTCGCTTGCAGGGATTGGATGACGCCAACCAAACTGTCAGCTTCGCCCTGCGGGACGGAGGATTGGCTTATCAGCGCTTCAATATCATCACCCTGCCGCAAGGCGGCCGTGACCTCATCGAGTAAATCCTGCATCCTGACATCCGATGATGAACTCATAATCCTCTTTATCCCTTTGTTCTGCTCTGCTGAGGGCTGCGGATACCCTGTTCCTGCCGCCGCAGTTCATCGCGCAATGCCAGTAAAGTTCGATGATAAAGCGATTTGACCGCGCCTTCAGTACGGCTCATAATTTCACCAATTTCAGCATTGGATAACTGGTCAATGAATTTGAGCAGGAGCAGCTGCTGTCGCTCCTCGGGCAAGCGGCGGACGGCTTCCATCAGCCGTTCCTGCTCCTCAAGCTCTTCCGCCAGACGGTCTGGCGATTCGGACTTGAGGGAATGCGCCACATAATCGTCAAGCGCGATGATTTTCCGCCGTCCCTGGTCGCGGTGCCAGTTGGCGACCAAGTTGTGGGCAATGCGATACAGCCATGCCTGAAAAGGCGCGCCCTTGTCCACATAATTGCCAATATGCGACATCGCCCGAAAAAACACCCTGGCCGTCAAATCCTCGGCATCATGCTGGTTGCTGGTGCGATAATAGATATAGTTATACATCTTTGGCAGGTAACGTTCGTACAATTCGCCAAAGGCATCCCTGTCCCCTTTCGCCAGCTTGACCAATTCCCTGTCATTCAGTTCCTTGTAGTTTGTACGTCTGACAAACAGTTTTTTCATACACTTATAACTCAGCACTTGTTTTGCGGTTACGGACTTGCTTGAATCATAGGCACACCCGATTGATTATCTCGCAGCAGGCGATTGACCGCCGCCAAGGTCGGCATGGACGACATCGTGCCATGTTTCGTGCAAGCCAGACTGGCGGCGGCAGATGCGAATCCCAATGTTCTTCGGACAGACCAGCCATTCACCAGCCCGCAGCAGTAAGCGCCCACAAAGGCATCGCTGGCCCCAGTGGTATCCACCACATCAACCTCGAAAGTCGGCTGTTCAATCCTGCCTGAACCTTCCAAGAACAGGCTGCCAGCTTCCCCCAGGGTCATCACAACCTGTTTGACGCCCAAACCAAGCAAACGCCGCGCCAGTTCATGCGGATTATCCAAATGGCTCTCGGTCAGCAGCTGCGCCTCCAGCTTGTTCGGTATGATGACATCCACCAGACCCAGATCATTCAACACAAACGAATCTCTGCTAAAGAATGGCGCCGGGTTCAAGACTGTGGTCGCCGCCGCCGCTTTTCCAAGCTCAAGCCCAAGCTGCACCAGATTTTGCGAGATTTCAAAGCCCATCAGCAAGACATCATCCGCGCTGATGTCAGCCAAAGCAGCGCGTATATCCCGCTCGGTGATTTTGCGGCTGGCATCGGGCGCACCAATAAAACCGGGTACGTTGTCCTTAACCACAATGGCAGCCAGACTTGTGCGGGCGGATTCATGCGTCATCACATAATCCACATCGACACCCACCCCCGCGATGGCGGAACGCAGTTCAGCGCCAAAAACATCGTCCCCAACACAGCCTGCCAGCGACACCTCCGCGCCCAGACGGCAGGCGGCGGCAGCTTGATTCAATCCCTTGCCGCCCGGCGACAGGGTGACCCGCGCGGCATGAACCGCGCGATTGGGGGCGACCCAATCCGGCACATCAAAAATAATATCAGCGACCAGCGCCCCAATGACATAAATGCGCGGCATAATTCATCATCCCGGTCATCGCCAGCAATGGATATGATTATAGCACAGTTCGCTTAGCGCCTGATGAGCCTGTCGGCTTGGCTCGCAAGGGCAGCCGAATGCGGATGACTGTGCCGCGACCCAGTTCACTTTCAGCCGAGATTTGTCCCCCATGCGCCGCGACAATCGACTCCGCAATAGCCAGCCCGAGTCCGCTTTCACCGCGATTCTGAAAGCGCGATTCACTCACCCGATAGAAACGGGCAAAGATATTTTGCAGATGTTCGGGAGGAATGCCGCTGCCCGTATCGCGCACTGTCAGCAGCAGCCTGTCATCGCGCCGCGCAGCCGCCAGTGTAATGCGGCCATCGGGAGCGGTGAAGCGCAGTGAATTGCTAACCAGATTTTCCAAAACCTGCGCCATGCGGTCGGGGTCCAGCGTAACCGGCGGCAGGTCTGGCTCGGCATCCACCTGGAGCGTCACCGACTGCGCCGCCGCCATCGGAGCGAAAGAACTGGCAGCCTGCTCCAACAGGTCGCGCGGTTTGACGCTGCACCAGACCAGCTTGAGTTCACCGGCATCCGCCAGCGACAGGGTGCGCAGGTCATCAATCAGTCGGTTCAGCAGCTGCGCCTCTTGATACAGGGTATCAAAGCGGGCCGCAGTCGGCTGCAATGAGCCATCCCGCAGACCTTCCAAATAACCCGAAATGACCGTGAGCGGGGTACGCAAATCATGGGCGATATCGGTTATCATCTGCCGCCGCAAGCGGTTGATGCGCTGCAATTCTGCGCTCATCTGGTTAAATGCCCCCGCCAATTCGCCAAGCTCGTCATCACTGCGAACAGGCACTCGCTGGTCAAACTTGCCCTGTTTGATGTTGCCAATGGCATCGGTCAGTTCGGCCAGAGGGCGCAGGAACTGGCGCGACAGGAATGTACCCAGCACCACCGCAGCGACAACCGCTCCCAGTGCGCCGATTAACAGTATCAGGCGGGTGCGCCCCAAAAACCGCGCCTCAGCTTCATCCAGTTCGGGCGATGCCAGACTAATCAATGTGGCAACTTGCTTTCCATCGAACGTAATGGCTTTGCTTTTCCCGATGTCACTGGCCGAAAGCATATCGCCCTTTTGATAAGCGCCGGCGGCTTTGACAATCACGCCATTGGCATCCGCAATGACAAAAGGCGACTCCTGTTCGTGATGTCTGTCATATCGCCTGCGGGAGAACAAGCCCTGCTCAATGTCGTCCCAGGAACGATATGTCTCATAAAAATCGAGCGCGGCACCAACAAACACCCGCTTGATTTCTTCATCTCGAAAGCGATGATATTCGCTGGAATGCACCCGCGCCGCCAATATCCCGACCAGCACGATGCCGACCAAGCTGGTCGCAACCAGCGTCAGGCCCCATTTGAATCTGAGTGAGCGCACCACAGGCTTAACCGCCCCCATCGCTAAAGCGATACCCCACCCCAAACACCGTCAGAATATAAGTTGGCTGAGCCGGCCTGGGTTCAATTTTAGCGCGCAGATTGCGAATGTGAACATCAATCGTGCGTTCAACCCGTTCAAAGGAATCCTGTCGCAGATGATTCAGCAGTTCCGCCCGCGAAAAGACGCGCCCGGCAGACGCCATCAGCGTCACCAGAAGCCCAAACTCGGAAGGGGTCAGGTCAATGGCTTTGCCGCGCACTTTGGTCACGCGAGTCGCCCTGTCCACCACCAAATCCCCAGCGCGGATGATTTCCGAGGTGCGCTCATGGTGGTCATAGCGGCGCATCACCGCCCGCATCCGCGCCACCAGTTCCGCCATGCCAAAAGGCTTGGTCACATAATCATCCGCGCCCAATTCCAAACCGACCACCTTGTCCGTCTCTTCAAGACGCGCTGTCAGGATGATGACGGGCGTATCGCGCTCTTTGCGGTAGGCTCGCATAAACTCGAATCCATTCATCGTCGGCATCATAATGTCCAGCAGTATCAAATCGGGCTTTTCGTGACGGGCAGCCGACAAAGCCTCGCGCCCATTCATAGCGCTGACGACGCGATAACCCTTTTCGCTGAGGTATTCGCGCAGCAGACGCAGCACGCTCGCCTTGTCATCAACAACCAAAATGGTCTTGTTCATATTTTCCCTGCTCCAACAATCAGATATAATATAGCATAGAGATGTTTAGAAACTGTTCAGAAACGGGCAATTCCATGTAACCTTTCTCATCGGACGAGTCGATAGAGAAGCGGATGGCTAATCAAAGTTTGGCAGACAGGCCGATGCCGGGTTTCTTCCAGACCCAGCTGGGAAAAATTGTCCTCGAAAATCTGACAGCCTATGCCTTTTTGGCGCCAGCTGGCTTGTTGATTCTGCTTTTCGGGCTCTTCCCGGTCGCCTTTGCATTTTTTGTCAGCCTGCATCGCTGGCGCCGTTTTCCCGATGAGTATATCGGGCTGGCCAACTATGAAAAAGCGCTGGGCAACCTGGGTTATATCCTGTTCTTCTGGCTGGCGCTGCTCGCGTTGGCGGCGGCTTGGCTGGCTGTCAGACGTCTGCTCGCCACCCTGAGACAAGCCGACAAGACCGATGATTACCTCCACATCCTCTCCGGATTCAGCCTGGGTTTCGCGGTTCTGTTGGCTATCGACTGGTTCTTCAAGCTCATCCCCGCCGTCATGGAGATTCCGCGGCAAGTACGCGGTCAAAACACTTCGCTTGAGCTATTTATGGAAAAACTGGGCGAAAGTTTTGGCAGCCCCGAGGTGCTTTCTGCCGCGAATCTGATGCTGCCTGCCGTGCTGGCGGCGATAATTATCAATGTCTTGCTGGCTTTGCGCTTTCGCTCCAGACACAGCGGCAAAATCATCACCTGGAGCAGCAGCGCCTTGATCCTGGCGCTGGGCGCATTTTTCCTGATGCAGTTGATGATTTCCGAAACGCAGCTGGCGATTGCAGCGGCGCGCGAGACCGGCGAATCCCTGCCGATTTGGTCGCAGCTTGCCTTTATCACCACTGGCATCGTCCTTATCGCGCTGGGGTGGTTTATTTTTCGGCGCGGCATCCAAACCCATGACAATCGCCGTTTTGCCCTGTGCCTGCTGGGCGGACTGACGTTGGCTGTCGGCGGCTACCTGTCGATGGCAGAACTGCCGGCGGCGCTGGCCGAGGCCGATGATGACCTGCTGCAAGGCTTTTGGGTGACTGTCATGTATGCTACGGGAACTGTGCCAGTGCAGCTGTCTATCGGCTTGGCGCTTGCTTACTTGCTGTTCCAGCCGATTCGATTTCGCGCCTTTTTCCGCATGGTTTATTTCATCCCCTATATCACGCCATTTGTCGCCACCTCGATTGTCTTTCGCATCATTTTTAATGCCGGCAAACATGCCCCCGCCAATCGCATGATGACCTTGCTGGGCATCGAACCGCAGCGCTGGATACTGGAGCGTTCATCCATTGGCGAGTTATTGGGTCTGCCCGACTTTCTGGCAGGCCCCAGCCTGGCATTAATCGTCATTATGATTTATTCGACCTGGACATACATCGGCTACGATGCCGTCATCTTTCTCGCCGGCTTGGGCAATATCCCCGGCGAACTGTACGAAGCCGCCCGCATTGACGGCGCCAGCGGCTGGCGCATCTTTCGTCATATCACCCTGCCCCTGCTGTCCCCCACCATCTTCTTCCTGTCCCTAGTGGCGATTATCGGGACTTTTCAGGCATTTACACAAATCTGGATTCTGCGAACTGGCGCGGTCGGGAGCAAGGTCAATACCGCCAGCGTCTATATTTTTGATGAACTGCAAAACAGCAATCGCTACGGCTATGCCTCGTCGATGGCTTTTGTCCTCTTCGCTATGATTCTTTTGCTGACGCTCTTTCAGAATCGCGTGCTGGGAAGGCGGGTGTTTTATGGCTAGGACAAGCATCCCAGCGCCGCCTGAAGGCACGGCCGCCAGAACAAACTGGAGCAAAATCGGGATCTATGCGGTTTTGTTTGCTGGCGTCATGATCGCCCTGGGTCCCTTCCTGTGGATGATTAGCGCCTCGTTTATGACAGTGAGCGAAGTCAATCTGGCGCGCCTGTTCCCCGAAGAACTGCTCTGGGAAAATTATGCCACCGCCCTGCGCCGCGCCAACTTTCTTAAGATTGAATTAACGACCGACCCGACAAGCGGCATCTTGCAGTCGGTCAGCATTTCCGGTTATCTGTGGAACAGCCTGCGCATCACCTTAATCAGCGTAACTGGCTCTCTGCTGGTTTGCATCCCGGCGGCTTATGCCTTTGCCCGAATGAACTTTGTCGGTCGGAATGTCATTTTCGCCATCTTCCTGTCCACCATGATGATCCCCGGCATCGTTATGCTCATCCCCCATCTGCTCACAGTCATCTGGCTGGGACGCCTGAGCGAAAGCCTGTTCGGGCCATTGGGCGCCTGGTTCAATAATTGGCCGGCGCTGACCATCCCATTTTTCGCATCCGTCTTTAATATCTTTCTGCTGCGCCAATTCTTCATTCAAATACCCGAGGATCTGTGGGATGCCGCTCGCATCGACGGCGCCGGGCATCCCCGCTTCCTGTACAGCGTGGTTTTACCCTTGTCAAAAGCGCCCATTATGACCATCATCACACTGGGATTCATTGGTTCATGGAACGCGCTCATGTGGCCCCTGCTGGTGACTGTCAATGACAACTGGCGGCCGATTGCCGTCGGTCTGTCCAACTTCGTAACTTCTGATACGCCCGGCGACTTGAACCTGCAAATGGCGGCATCGGTCATTACCGTCATTCCGATCCTGATTCTGTACTTTGTGGCGCAGAAACAATTCACCGAAGGCATTTCCCAAACAGGAATCCGAGGCTAATGATGAACCCTCCATCGTACATTCAAAGTGCGGTGATAGCGCATCGGCTGTTGACTATAGGAGGGGGTATGGCTTCAGTCAGCTTGTGAAACAATCGCTTAACATACAAAGGAGAACAATGACCATGAAGAAGGTATTACTTAGCATCGCGCTGCTGTTCATGCTGAGTCTGGGGCTGGTTCAGGCGCAGGAGTCGATGTATGAAGGCGTTGACCCAAGCGGTCAAACCGTCGTCTATTGGCATCAATATACCGAAGACAGTTCGCAGGGCGATACCATGTCCGCCCTCATTGCCGAGTTCAACAGCAGCAATGAATATGGCATCACCGTCGAAGCCATCCATCAAGGCAGCTACGGTCCCATCGAAGACCTGATGAACACCGCCATTCTGTCGGGCGAACTGCCCAACCTGGTGGCAGGCTATGCCAATGCGGTCGCCGGCTGGGCGAACGAAGGTCTGGTGGTCGATATTGAGGGGCTGCTCCATGACCCCGAATGGGGCCTTTCGGCAGAGGAGCAAAGCAAGCTCAACTTCAATTTGCTGGATGTCAACAAGCTCGACTTCGCGCCCTTTAACGGCATGCGCGTCGCCTGGGCAAATCAGAACTCGCTGAACGTGTTTTATACCAACCTCGATATTGTCGAAGCGCTGGGATTCGAGCGCCGCATACCGGCAACGCTTGCCGAATTCGAGGCCATCTCATGCGCCGCCGGCGCCAGCGAAGATTATCAGGGATACCCCCTGGGCACCGGCACATCCCACTTTGAAAGTTTTGTCGCTGCATACGGCGGCGCGATTTTTGACAGCGAAACGGGCGAATACATCTTTGAATCCGATGCCGTTGTCGCCACGATGGAATTGTTCACCCGTATGCTGGCAAACAACTGCGCTTACCTCTATGCAGAACGCTACCAGAATACGGGCGACTTTTCCCTGGGCATCACGCCCTTCGCGGCTGGCAGTTCCGCCGGCATTCCGTTTATCACCTGGGACGCCGCCACCGCCGAAATGACCGATGAATGGGTCATTACCGCCTTTCCGGGCGCCGAAGGCGTCGGCGCCACCATCCAGCTGTTTGTTCCCAGCCAGGCAATCCTGACAGCAGCGCCCGAACAGGAACTGGCGACCTGGCTCTTTGTCAAATTCTTGGCAGCCCCCGAGGCGCAGCTGGCTTGGTCAGGCGCGACCGGCTACTTCAGCATCCGCAACGACATCGAAGTGACAGCCGCCGACTTCACCGAGCCGCGTATGCCTTACGAACGCTTCATTGAAGTACAGGGCATCCTGACTGATGAATCGGTCAGCGTTTATGCGTCGCCCGGCCTGCCCAGCTACAGCGCCGTCCGCGGGATTGTCCCCAACACCCTCGCGGAAGTCGTGAATGGCGATGCCGTCATCGCTGACGCGCTTGCCGAACTTAACGAAGAAGCCAACGAACTGCACGCCGACCTTGACGGCTAATCAACCGCTTCAACGCGGCGCTCCCTTCTCTCATTTTGGGCTCTCATTTTGGGGGAAGGGAGCGTCCAATCTAAAAAGTTTAATAGAAGCAAAATGACTATTTGACCCGCGGCAAGTTTTATGTTATATTCAGTTCGAAGGTTCATTTTCCCACCACTTTACTTGGCAGCCAAACGAACATGACACATCAAACGCTTCAGTTGATATAGTGCCTGCCCGTATTTTTAATCAAATCATCGGGGATTTATCGCCTGACAGCACAGCGAACACGAAATAACAGCAGACAGCGCGGCACCATCCTACTTATCCCCGCCGCATCAGCATATCCCAGGAAAAACCCAATGAATATCGCAAAGCTCGAAACAAAAACGCTTCCCGAATTACGCACGATGGCGCGTGACCGCAATGTCCCCCGCTTCAGCCGCCTCAAAAAACAAGATCTCATCATCGGACTGCTCCGTCAGGAAGCCATCCGCAAAGGGCATGAATTGCGCGGCGGCATCCTAGAGGTGGTTGACGACGGCATCGGCTTCCTGCGGGCAGAAGGGTATTTGCCCGGCAAGAACGACATCTATGTCAGCCAAACTCAAATCAAGAAGTTCAACCTGCGCACTGGCGACATGATTGTCGGGCAGGTGCGCCCGCCCAAAGACACCGAACGCTATTTTGGGCTGCTGCGGGTGGACGCAGTGAACGGATTGAACCCGAATGAGATCAGACACCGCGCCAGCTTTGAACGTCTGACGCCGATTTTCCCGGAAGTCCGCTTTAATCTGGAGACCCTGCCGCGGATTATGTCGACCCGTATGCTCAATCTGATTTCACCGATTGGCTTTGGTCAGCGCGGGCTGATTGTATCCCCGCCCAAAGCGGGCAAAACCACCATCCTCAAGGACATCGCCAACGCCATCAGCACCAATTATCCGGAAGTGCATCTGATGATGGCCCTGATTGGCGAGCGCCCCGAAGAAGTAACCGACATGGATCGGTCGGTTGATGCCGAAGTGATTGCGTCTACCTTTGATGACCCGGTGCATCATCATGTCCGCGTTGCCGAGATGGCTCTCGAACGCGCCAAACGTCTGGTCGAGGTCAGACGGGATGTGGTGATGATGCTCGATAGCGTCACCCGTCTGGCGCGTGCCTACAATCTGGTCGTGCCTACCAGTGGCCGCACCCTCTCCGGGGGGCTTGACCCCTCCGCCATCCATCCGCCAAAACGGCTGTTTGGCGCTGCCCGCAATGTTGAAGAAGGCGGCAGCCTGACCATCGTCGCCACCTGCCTCGTCAATACCGGCAGCAAGATGGATGATGTCATTTACGAGGAATTCAAGGGGACTGGCAACATGGAACTGCACCTCAGCCGCAAGCTGCAGGAACGCCGCATTTTCCCCGCCTTTGATATTGAACAGTCTTCGACGCGGCGCGAGGAACTGCTCTTGGGGCCCGATGTTTTGCAGCGCGTCTATACGATGCGCCGAATGTGGTCGCATCTGGCAGAACAGCCAGAGGGCATCGCTGGCGCCACCGAGCAGCTTTTGCAGAGCTTCCGTCTCTATGACACCAACGAGAAGTTCCTCAACAACCTGGCGGGTTCAAACGGGCGCTAGCGTGCATCTAGCAAGATAGTCCCGCGGTGGAGCGCTGCTAAGTCGCGGATAACGTAAATGCAGTAGAAGCCAAGCCCCGTTGCGACACGGGGCTTTTTTGTTGTCAATCGCCCGGAGGCGCGAAAGATGAACATCCAGCTGTCATCGTCGGGTCACATCTGTCACTGCTGCTGTACCGTGCCAATCAAGCAGGGTTATCCGATGCTGGCAGCCAAAAACGCCCGTGCAATCAGCCTCGCAATCGGTTATAGTTTTAGGCATCCGATTCTCTGGACGATTTATCCCGATCTTTTGGAAAGCTGAACGATGACCGATTACAATTTTGACGAAATCATTGACCGCAGCCAGCACAGCAGCGCCAAGTGGAGCATGGTTGAGGACGACTGCCTGCCGATGTGGGTGGCGGATATGGATTTCCGCTCGCCGCCATCTGCCATCCAGGCGATGATAGAACGCGCCGAACATGGCGTCTTTGGTTATACGACCGACCCGCCCAAGCTCAAAGACATCATTGTCGAGCGCATGCAAAGGCTCTATGGCTGGCGGATTGCGCCAGAGGATGTCGTGTTTTCGCCGGGGATGGTGCTGGCGCTATGCGCGGTTTGTCAGGGTTTTGGAGCGCCCGGCGACGGAGTCTTGATTCAAACACCGGTGTACGGGTCTTTTTTCAAAGCAGCCAGCAACCATCAAAAGTTCACCTACAATGTCGATATGCACTATGTGGCTGACGATGCTCACAGCTTTCACTATGAGACGGATTATGACGAATTTGAAAAAGCCGCCCGCGAAGGACAAACCTCCATCTACCTGCAATGCAGTCCGCAAAATCCTGCCGGCTTCCTGTATTCGCTTGAGGAACTCGAACGAATCGGTGAGATTTGTCTGCAACACAATGTCCTGATTGTCGCTGACGAAATTCATTCGGATTTGATTCTGGAGGGCAGGCACATTCCCATCGCCACCCTGTCGGACGAACTGGCGCAGCATACGATTACGACCATTGCCCCCAGCAAAACCTTTAACCTGCCCGGGATGGCCTGTTCGGTTTTGATTGCCCAAAACAAAGAAATCCGCCAAAAGCTGCAAGCGGCGCTGCGCGGCATCAGCGCCCACGTCAATATCATGGGATATGAAGCCGCTTATGGCGCTTACAGCGGCGGCGGCGAGTGGCTGAGGCAGCTGCTTGTTTATCTGAAAGGCAATCGTGACTACGCGGTTGATTACCTGCGGCGCAATATCCCGCAGATTAAAACCACCGTTCCCCAAGCCACTTATCTGCTGTGGATGGATATGCGCGAACTGCCCATCGAAGGGGATTTGCTGGACTTTTGTCGGGCGAGCGCAAAAATCGCCCCCACCGATGGCGGCTTCTTTGGCAGCGCCGGGGAGGGCTTTGTCCGCTTGAACTTCGGCTGCCCCCGCGCCGTGCTGGAAGAGGGGCTTCGGCGCTTGAAGGCGGCGGTTGACCGACTGGCGCTCAAGGTTTAAGCACAGGGCAAGAAGGGAGGCCGTCTCGTGCCGCGACCTTTTCTGATTGATACGGATGCTGGCTCGGATGATGCTGTCGCTGTGCTGATGGCATTGCGGCATCCCGATGTCGATGTCAAGGCGATTACAGTGGTAGCCGGCAATGTGCCGCTGGAACAAGGCCTTAAAAATGCGCTCTTTTTCACCGAACTCTGTCAGGCAGATGTGGGCGTGTACGCTGGGGCCAATCGTCCGCTCATCCGCGAATTCGCGCCTGCTGACTGGTTTCACGGCGCGGATGGGCTGGGAGATTGGGGAGACCGCTTCGCGCCGCGGTATGCACAGGCGCGGGCTGGACATGCTGTCGATGCTATCATCGAGACGGTGCGGCGGACTCCGCAGATTGTCATAGTTACCTTGGGACCGCTGACCAATCTGGCGATGGCCATCCGCCGCGCGCCCGACATCATCCCGCGGGTTTCGCGCTGTATTGTGATGGGCGGCGCCGCCTGCACCAACGGCAATGTGACGCCAGCCGCCGAATACAATATCTGGTGCGACCCCGAAGCCGCGCGGATGGTATTCCGTTCGGGCCTGCCGCTGGAAATGGTGGGATGGGAGTTCAGCCAGGGCGCATTTGTGCTGTCGGTGGAGGATATTGAATGGATTCGCAGCCTGAATACGTCTTATGCGGATTTCACCATCGACTCGAACCGAAAGGGCATGCGCGGTTACGAGAAGCAAACAGGTGAAATCGGCATCTCGCTGCCCGATGGCGTCGCCATGGCGGTCGCTATCGACCCCGCGATATGCACAGCCAAAAGCCGACATTATGTGGATATTGAATGCCACAGCGAACTCACACGGGGCATGACCGTCGTTGACAGGCTCAACCTGGCTGACGATGCACGCAATGCCCATACCTGGCGCGAGGTTCTCCATCATCAAGACAATCCAGCCAAGCCGCTTGTCTGCTGGGAACTGGATGCCTTGGGCTGGAAAGACTTGCTGTATGGACTTCTCAAGTAGCTTGAATCACAGACATTGCAACCCCAGGCGGGTAAAAACGTATAAAGATATAGAAGACAGTCAGGCAAGGAGAGGAAACCATGAGCCAAGAGCCGAAGAAGGGAACGGAACGCGATTGGGTCGAAGAGATGGAAATCGCTGGCAATGAACTGGTGGAGCGGGTCAAGGGCTTGGTCGCGGAGGGCAATGTCCGCCGTCTGATTATCCGCAATGCCAATAACGATGTGCTGCTCGAAGTGCCATTGACACCGGCGGTCGTGGTCGGTGGGGTTGCCACCATTATTAATCCCGTGCTGGCGGCTTTGGGGGCGCTGGCGGCGCTCATCGCCCGGCTAAAAATCGAAATCATCCGCATGGAAGAGATTGACGAAGAAGCCGAAGTCATCGAAATATCTGCGGAGGATGTTACCCATAACACCACCGAAGACTAATTCTGCGAAAGGGCCGCCGTTGCAAAGGACAGAACACCGCGGCCCTTCCGCATGATTGCGCGGACACCGCGGAAACTTGAAACGCTTGAAATCGAATTGGCTGCGGCCAGATAGGCAATGGGCAGTCTGCTCGACTTGGGATATAATTCAGGATACTTTATAATAACGAGAGCCCAAGCGGCAGCGACCGACGCCCATATTATTGTGGCGGATAAGCCCAGCCGCGCTGTCTATTCCGAAGATAAGAGGTCTACCATGATTGTTAGTGTCCTGCAAGAAAATCTGGCAAAGAGCCTGAGTATTGTAACGAAAGCCGTAGACAGCAGCCCGCAGCTGCCGGTGCTTGCCAATGTCCTGCTCGAAACGGAAGATTCGCGTTTGAAGCTGTCGGCCACCAACCTGGAACTGAGCATTACCATGTGGATTGGCGCCAAAGTGGAACAGGCCGGCAGCATCACCCTGCCCGCCAAAACCTTCACTGAATTGGTCAGCAACCTTTCCAAGGAGCGGGTTGACCTGCGGCTGGACGAGACAACCCATACCATGCACCTGCGCTGCGGCATACAAAACTCGAATATACGCGGCATCGACGCCGATGAATTCCCGCCGGTCAATCACAACGAGCAGGCTGAATTTCATGCTGAAGGCAAAACACTGCGCGAAATGATTGTCCAAACAGCATTCGCGGCCGCCAAAGAGCAGAACCGCCCGATTTTGACCGGGGTTTATCTGCAATTAGACAAACAGGTAATGACGCTGGCGGCGGCTGATGGCTATCGTCTGGCAGTCCGCACCGCCAACATCGAAAAAGATTTCAGCGAAAAACAGGATATGGTGATTCCCGCGCGGACGATGAGCGAAGTCGCCCGCATTATCGAAGATGACCAGGAAGTCGGCATCTCCCTGCCC
>DAOUKA010000343.1:0-7246 GCA_034421915.1 Anaerolineae bacterium | reverse complement strand
GTTCGTTTTCCGGCGCCGCCAGAAAATCCGCCAGCCGCTGCCGCTGCTGGTAGCCGAGTTCGGTCAGGTCAGGATCCACTTTGCGGCGGTGCATCGTCTCCTGGTTCAGGATATTGTTTTCCGATTGGGCGTGCCGAATAAGATAGATGCGCATCCATCCTGCCTTTCATAAAGCATTGAATCATATCACCGAATTATAGAATAAATCGGGTGGAAAGTAACCCGATATTTTCCGATTGGCAAGGGATGGCAGCGTAGCACTGGCTGATGGCAAAGCCGGCTGTTAAACTTGGGCGGTTGGCTTGGATGAGGCAGGGGGGCACAGCAGGGATGGAAAAAATCGTTACGCTGACGATGAACCCGGCGCTGGATGTGAGCACCCGCATTCTGTCGGTCGCGCCAGAAATCAAGCTGCGCTGCGCCCGGCCGCGGTTTCATCCGGGCGGGGGCGGCATCAATGTCTCGCGCGCCATTCGCTTTTTGGGGGGCGAATCGACTGCCGTGTTCACGGCTGGCGGACATACGGGTACGATGCTGACCCGACTGCTGCGGGATGAGGGCATTGGCAGCAGCCCGATTGCGATTGAGGGAATCACCCGCGAGAGCTTTGCCGTCTATGAGGAAAGCACTGGATTGCAGTATCGCTTCAATATGCCGGGGCCGGAGTTGAGCGCGGATGAGTGGATTGCCTGTCTTGAGCGGGTCTTCGATTTGGACCCGGCTTATATCGTTGCCAGTGGCAGCCTGCCGCAGGGTGTTCCGATTGAGTTTTATGGTGAGGTTACACGCTATGCCCGTCAGTATGGCATTCGGGTGATTGTGGATACGGCGGGCGAGGCGCTGAGCAAGGCATTTGGCAAGGGCGTTTATCTGATGAAGCCGAATCTGTATGAACTGGAGCTATTTTCGGGCGAGAAAGTGCGGGACGAGGCGCATATCCGCGAGGTGGCGCGGCGTCTGATTGCCGAGGGGCTGGCGGAGATTATGGTGGTGTCGATGGGGGCGGCGGGCGCTTCGCTCATTACTCGCGACGAGTATGTTCATCTGCGCGCGCCCATCGTGAAAATCCAAAGCAAGGTGGGCGCGGGCGACAGCATGGTAGGCGGGATGGCGATGGGGCTGGCTGACGGCCGCCCGTTGTTGGATGCGGTGCGTTTCGGGATTGCGGCCGGCAGCGCGGCGGTGATGACACCGGGGACCGAGCTTTGCCGTCAGGAGGATGCCTATCGGCTGTATGAGCAGATTTCGGTCACATCCTAGCTGTGATGGTTAATGGCAGGCGACTTCATCGGGTTCGAGATTTTGGGCGCTCTCCCACAGACCCTGCCATTCGTCGAGATAGAGGCGGGCGATGTCGGCATCGCGGATCATCACGATATTTTCGTCATTGTTCCTGATGGCGTTGTTGGAAAAATTGAATGAGCCGGTTATCACGGTGTCGTCGTCGATGATGAAGACCTTGTGATGCAGGGTGTAGGGGTTGCCGTCCTGCCGCATATCCGCGCCGGCACAATGCAGCGCCGGCAGCTGACTCCAGTCGGCGGTGCTGTTGCGATTTTCGAAGATGCCCTGTATGGCAATGCCGTCTGCCAGCCGTTTCAGGAGCGCCTGCCCCAGTTCGTCCAAAGACAAGACAAAGGTCATCAAGCGGATGCTGTGTTCAGCCCCTTCGAGTTCGGCAACAAGCGCCGGGATTTCGTCGGCTTCGGAAGCGAAAATGATGCTGATTTCCGTTCCGCTTTCGGTGAAGGTTATCATCCCGCCGTCCGTTGATGTGATTCCGAATTCGCCGCGGCTGAACATCTCCTCGAACTCCGCTTGGTAGGCGTTCACGGCGGCGGCGCTTTGCATCACGAAGATATTGTTGTTGTTGCGATAGGTGCCGTTGAAGGTGTAATTCCAGGAGCCTGTCCAAACAGACAAGCCGTCCAAAATCATAAACTTGTTGTGCATGAGGCCGTTGCGCGCGTCATCAACGACCGGAATGCCAGCAGCCTTCAGGTCGCGCAGGGCGTCGTCTTTTTCATCTTCCAGCCCGTGTCTGTCATCGGTGACAATCCGCACGGCGACGCCGCGCTGATGCGCCTGGCGTATCGCCGCATGAATGGGTTCGCTGTTCATCTCGAAGGCGGCGATGTCCAGTGTATGCTGGACGTTCGCAATCGCATTGGCGAGCGGCACATCCAGGCCGCCTGACTGAAAGCCGCGGGCGGGCTCATTAAAATAGACCTGCCAGCCGTCGCCCATGTAGCCGCGCGCGGCGCTCCAGTTCACGCGCGAGATGGCGGCTGGCGCGGGTGATGCCGTGGGCGCGGGGCGGGCGGATTGGCTGAGGTCGATGGTGATGGTGATGAGGCAGGCTGTGGCTGACAGCAGACCGATGATGAGAAGCAGGATTATTAGTCGTGGGCGTGGGGGGCGGCGCTGGCGGTTTTTTGATTTTGCAGGTTGACTGTTCATATTCCGTTATTCTATTCAATGCCTCATGCTCGTGCAAATTTTGGCGGGGGAGGCTGCAACCGCTGGAAGCGACAGTTACCCCTGCGAGCCGTTCGTGCTATAATGCGGGGCGCTTTGTCAACGAGTCCATGTTATCTATCGTATGTCCCTTTTGGCCGCCAGCAATCTCAGCAAGTTTTATGGAGCGGATGAGGTTTTCAGCCATCTCGATCTGGAGATTCCGGCCAAGGCGCGGATTGCGCTGGTGGGGCCTAATGGGGCGGGCAAGACCACCCTGATTAACCTTTTGGCGGGCCTGGATGTGCCGACAGAGGGGCGGGTGCGGCTGGCTCGTCATATACGGATGGCTTATCTGCCACAGCGCCCGGAATTGGCCGGGGCGCACAGCCTGTGGGAAGAACAGCTAAAGGCGTTCGCTGGCCTGCGGGCGATGGAGGCGCAGCTTGCCCAACTGGAACAGGCGATGGCCGAGGCCGAAGCCTACGATGCGGCGCTGGCGGCCTACAGTCCGCTGCAGGCCGAGTTCGAGCGGCTGGGCGGTTATGCCTATGAGACGCGCATCAAGCGGGTGCTTTCGGGGGTCGGCTTTTCCGCGGATGAGTATGATATGCCTTTGCCGCTGCTTTCTGGCGGGCAGAAAACGCGGGCGCTGCTGTGCCGTCTGCTGCTGGAAGAGCCTGATTTGCTGCTGCTTGATGAGCCGACGAACCATCTGGACATTTGGGGGGTGGAATGGCTGGAGAACTTTCTCAAGTCGTTCTCGGGGGCGATCTTGGCGGTGAGCCATGACCGCTATTTTATCGACAGCTTCGCCACTGTCGTGTGGGAGATGGAATGGAAGCGGCTGGAAGTTTATCGCGGTCATTATACGGATTATCTCAAGCAGAGGGAGGAACGCCGGCGGCGTTTGCAGAAAGCCTTCGATGCCCAGCAGGCATTCATCGCCAAGGAGAGGGATTACATTCGCAAGCACATGGGAAGCCGCTGGACGGCGCAGGCCAAGGGGCGTCTCAAGAAGCTGGAGACCATGAAAAGGCGCGGCCGGATTCTGGAGAGCGCGCCGCGGCGGCGCAACGCGATGAAACTTGATATGCACAGCGATACGCGCAGCGGCGACCAAGTGATTGTCAGCGAGGGTTTGGCGGCTGGCTATCAGCCTGAGAGGCTCTTGGCGCATCTGCCCGATGTTAGGGTGATGCGCGGGGAGACGGTGGCGATTATCGGGCCCAACGGGGTCGGCAAATCGACCCTGCTCAAGACCTTGAGCGGCGATATAGCGCCATTGGCGGGGCGGGTGCGGCTGGGGGCGAATGTCAAGCTGGGTTATTTTGCACAGGCGCACGAGACGCTCAACAGCCAAAACACGATTCTTGAGGAGATTCTGGCGGCTCAAGCGATGCCGATTTCGGCGGCGCGGAAGCTGCTGGGGCGGTTTATGTTTAGCAATGAGGATGTTTTCCGACCGATAGCGACTTTGTCGGGGGGTGAGCGCGGGCGGGCGGCGCTGGCGAAATTGACCTTGCAGGGCGCTAACCTGCTGCTGCTGGATGAACCGACCAATCACCTCGATATGGACAGTCAGGAGATTTTGCAGGCGGTTCTGGCGGCGTTCACGGGGACGATTTTGCTGGTGAGCCATGACCGTTATCTGATTGATGCGCTGGCAACGCAGGTTTGGGATATGGCGGCGGGCGGGCTGACCGTGTTTGAAGGCACTTATCAGGAGTTTGTGCGGGCGCGCAAGCGGCGTCTGGAAGGGCAGCAGGCCAATGACAAGGCTGCCGCGGCCAAGGGCAAAAAAGCCGCCCATTATGCCGAGAAGAAGCAGGGCTTGAATCCTTTTGAGGTCGAGAAGAAAGTGGCGCAGCTGGAAGCCAACATCGACGAACTCGAATCCAGCCTGCGGCGGATTGGGGGGCAGCTGGAGGCCGCCAGTTTGGCTGGCGATGCGGCTGAAGTGGGGCGGTTGGGCGCGGCCTATGCCCAGACCGAAGCCGAACTGGAAGCCAACCTGAGGGCGTGGGGGGAGTTTGTTGATTGAGGGAAGGCAATTTGAACATCTGTTATACTAGAGCGGGTATGCAACCAAGGATGGATTGATGAATGCAAGGGAAGGAAAATCATCTTGGAAATCACATGGTATGGTCATGGCTGTTTCCGAATTACTGAACGCGGTCAGACATCGGTTGTGACCGACCCCTGCCAGCCGGCGGCGGCCGCATCTGAACGCAAGCTCAGGGGCGATTTGGTGACGGTCAGTCACCATGAGGCCGAGCGCGATGTGGCGCAGCTGATACGCGGTCAGCGTTATGTGGTCAGGGGCGCGGGCGAGTATGAGGTGGGCGATCTTTTTGTCACTGGCATTTCCCTGCACGTTTATGATGAGGGGCAGGGGCGCGTGCGGGACAACACCGCCTATCTGTTTGCGTATCCCAATCAGCTGAGGGTTTTGCATTTGGGCAAGCTGTGGCAAGCGCCGGAGCAGGCCACCATTGAGCAGTTTGGTGAGGTTCAGGTCTTGCTGGTGCCGGTGGATGGCGGGCGCGGCTTGGGCAGTGACCAGATGGCGGATGTGATTGCCCTGGTCGAACCCAATTATGTTGTGCCGATGCACTATGCCCCGGATGGCTCGACAGCGGAGGCGGACTCGGTTGAACGTTTTCTCAATGTGATGGGGGTCAGCCAGCCCGAAGAGAGGGAAACGCTGCGGGTGACGGCATCTGGCCTGCCCGAACAAACCCAGGTGGTGCTGCTGCGGGCCAACCTCGCCTAAAATCGACGGGATTCCGGCGCAGGACGTCTGGTTTGGTGTATAGTGTAGGTGTAGAGTCTGTTCTCTAGTGCTGTCTAAGCGATGTGAGTAAGAGCCAATGCAAAGTGGAAGCATCAAAATACTGATGAATTGGGACATCAAGCCGGGGCTGGATCAAGAGTATTTTGAGTTTGTGATGCGCGAATGGGTGCCGAATACGACCAAGCTGGGGCTGACGCCAACGGAAGCCTGGTACAATGTCTATACGGATTCGGATATTCCGAAGATTATGGCGGGCGCCATTGCCGAAGACGAAGAATCCATGCGACAGATCATTACCAGCGATGATTGGGCAGATTTGCAAGACAAGCTGATGAAGTTCGTTGAGAACTACAGCCACAAAATTGTCCGCGTCACGGGGGATTATCAACTGTAGATGAGGCGGACGGCTTTATCTCGTTTTCTATCATTAACCTGAGAGCAACAAAAAGGGTGAGACAGATTTCGTCTCACCCTTAACGTTTGGCTGCGGGCTTTTAGCCGCCCATGGCTGCGCGAAGCGTATCGCATGACGGGCAGTGATTTCCGGGGCGGACAATGGCGTAGCCGGATTGCGGGTCATCGCCAAAGTAAGTGGCGTCCACATTCCAGACAATCAGCAGGCGGATGATGCCGGAGCTGCGCGCCAGCCTCGTCACTTCGCCCAGCCAGGCGGCCTGCTCGGCAAGCGTGTTCCCGGCGGCCCAGTTAAAGGTCGGTGGCAGCGCGCCGATGCCCTCGCCGGTCAGATAACCCAACTCGGTGAAGCAGAGCGGTTTGCCGGGGAAGATGCTGCGGTACAGGTTGACCATGCTCGGATAGTACCATGAGTAGTGTCCCGAACTGCCGACTGGCGCGCCGCTGGTGGCGCTGGGCGGCACGATGCCGGCGTTATAGTGGATTCCGACGCAGTCCATGAATTGGGCGGCGCCGGCGGCGGCCATCTGACGGAGGTAGCAGTCGTCATTGCTGCCGTTGGGGGTACAGCCCTGATAGAAGCCGGTGGGCGCGGGCGCGCCGCTGACCACCAGCGTGCCGGGATTGGCGGCCTTGATGGCCCGATAGGCCGCGCTCAGCATCTGGGTATAATTGGTGCCGCTAATCAGGCCGCGGGGCCATTCGCGGTCGATATTCATCTCGTTCCAGACTTCAATGCCGTCGGCGCCGCCGGCGGCCAGCCCGGCAAGGAAATTGGCGTAGTTTTGATAATACTGACCCGGATTGCTGGCGATTTGGCCGGGTTCACCGATGACGCTCAGGAGGACGCGGAAGCCATTGGCATGAGCGCTGTCAATCACATGCTGGAAGTTGCTGGCGGGTTCATTGCCATGCCACTTGACTTGGCGTTTGACCCAGGTCATGCGGGCGTTGTGCATGTGGCCGGGGTGAGAGAAGCTCAATGCCTGCCCGCCCAGTTCAAAGCCGCCGGTGGGCGCGGTGCTGGCTGGGGGCGGCGCCCCTGGCTGTGGAGGAGCGGGGTCGCTGCTGGGCGCTGGCGGCGGCGGCGCGCCGGGTACGTTGAGCACCTGACCGACATAAAGCACATCGGGGTTGATGAGGTTATTCATCCGCGCCAGTTCCAGATAATTGGTGTTGTGGGCGGCGGCAATCGAAGCGAGTGAGTCGCCGCGCTGGACGGTATAGGTTGCTGTGGCGGCGGCGGGGGCCGGCGCTGGCGCTGCGGGGGCCGCTGCCCCAGGAATGACAAGCTGCTGGCCGGCATGGATAATATCGGGGCTGATATTATTTGCCTGGGCAATCGATTCCATGCTGACGCCATACTGCGATGCGATGCGAAACAGGTTTTCGCCTCGCTGGACGACGTGAACCGTCTGCGCGGCGACCGAGAGGATGCCAATCGCCATCAAGACGATGACTGTGCTTACAAGTATGATTAAACGGCGCATATTCGCTCCTTAACTTATGTAATCCCAATACTATAAAAAGCCGAGTTATTCTAGCACGGGTTCGGTGAAAGCAGGGCAAGCGTCCGAA
>DAOUKA010000342.1:0-14091 GCA_034421915.1 Anaerolineae bacterium | reverse complement strand
TCTGATATCAAGCTCACGTCACTGGCTGCGTGTGCGGTTTGAGCATCCAAGCTCGATCCGAGCGATTTGGCGCAGGTACTGCGCCCACTGGGTCAAATTTTTTCCAAAGCGGATTATCCCCAGGTGCTGATTGGATTGTCACAACCGGATGATGCCGCTGTTTATCAAATGGATGGGCAACGCGCTATTATCTCAACTGCCGATTTCTTCCCCCCGGTTGTTGATACACCTTATGAGTTTGGTGCGATAGCTGCCGCCAATGCGTTGAGTGATGTTTATGCGATGGGGGGGCGTCCACTGATGGCAATCAATCTGGTTGCCTATCCTGACAGCCTCGACCTGAACATATTGACCGAGATACTGCGGGGCGGGGCGGACAAGGTTAAAGAGGCTGGTGCGGTTGTGGCGGGCGGGCATTCAATCAGCGACCCAGAGCCGAAATATGGCTTGTCCGTGACTGGCGAAGTGGACATCGACAAAATCATTCGCAAGTCGGGCGCAATGCCAGATGACAAGCTGATTCTTACCAAGCCACTGGGTACAGGCGTGATTACCACTGCACTCAAGCGCGGGATAGCGGAAGCGGCCCATATCGAACTGGCAATCGAGTCGATGGCTCGGCTCAATCGACTGTCAGCCGAACTGGCACAAAGGCATGATGTCCATGCTATGACGGATATTACTGGCTTTGGACTGGCGGGGCATGGGCACGAAATGGCGCATTTGAGCCAAGTCGGCTTTCGGGTTCATTTCAGCAAATTTGCTTGGCTTGCGGGCACGTTTCAATACGCCCGCCAGCATATATTCCCCGGCGGCCTGGAACGCAATCGCCATTACTTCGCCCAATGGCTGACTTTTGATGACCGCTTGACCGTTTTTCAAGAGGCTTTGCTCTATGACCCGCAAACATCGGGCGGGCTCCTGATGTCGGTTGCCGCCGACCAGGCTGATGCGTTGCTGGACGATTTGACCCACCATGAAGAACAGGCGGCGATAATTGGCGATGTGATGGCTGGCAGGGGCGAGATTGTTGTGATGGCATAATGAAGAAACGCTCCCAGCGGCGAATTTGGGCTTATGCCGTTGCGTGTGCGGGAATCAGGTCGAGATTTCTGCCAACGATTTCAAAGGCGGCCAGGGCGCGGTCAAGATGTTCGCGGCGATGGGTTGCGATATAGCTCGTTCGCAGCAGAGCTTGATTGGGCGGCGTCGCTGGCGGCACAACTGGATTGGTGTAGACGCCTTCCTCAATCAAAGCCATCCAGGTCAAACCAGTGCGGAACTGCTCACCGATTTTGACGGGGATGACCGGTGTTTGGCTGTTGCCGGTATCGTAGCCCAGCGCTTTTAGACCCTTGCGCATATATTCTGCATTTTTCCAGACTTGCTGGACGTGTTCGGGCTCGCTTTCAATAATATCAAGTGCCGCCAGCATGGCGGCCAGATTGGGGGCGGGCAAGGCTGCCGAAAAAATCAGCGAGCGGGCATGGTGCTGTACGTAATGGATGACATCTGCCGAGCCAGCGATAAAGCCTCCGATTGACGCAAAACTCTTGCTGAATGTCCCCATAATCAAATCAACTTGATCGGTCAATCCAAAATGTGCCGAGGTGCCGCGCCCGCCGCCGGCAACGCCAATGCCATGCGCATCGTCCACCAGCAGCCGCGCGTTATACTGCTTGCAGATTTCCACAATCTGCGGCAGCGGCGCAAAATCGCCGCCCATGCTGTAGACACCATCAACGACAACCAGTTTGCCGCATTCATTTGGCACCTGTTTCAAGACCCGCTCAAGGTCGTTCATGTCATTGTGCTTGAAGCGTTTCATCGAGCCGCGTGACATGGCAACCCCGTCAACGACGCAGGCGTGCGCGTCTTTATCCAGGATGGCGACATCATTCTTTCCCAGCAGCGCCGACACAGTGCCCAAATTGGTCTGATAACCGGTCGAGAATACCAGGGCAGCTTCCTTGCCGACAAATTTCGCCAATCGGCGGTCGGCATCCAAATGCAGTTCAAGCGTTCCATTGAGGAAGCGGGATCCGGTGACACTGGTCCCATATCGGCGGGTGGCTTCGATAGCGGCATGCTTCACCCGCTCGTCTGTGGTTAAGCCCAGATAATTATTGGAGCCCAACATGACAACATCTTTGTTTTCAAAGGTTGCGGTGCTGCCTTCAGAATCACTAAGCGCACGGAAAAACGGGTAGATGCCCATCTCCATCGCTTCTTTGGCGACGGTAAATCCAGATATTTTGTCGAATAAATCTGCCACAGTCTTCTCCTGAACTGACATCACACCGGTGCTGCCAATGATGATTTGTAGCTTATTATGCCGAGTCTATCAGGCTGCAAACCATTTGACAATGTATAATCATGCTCCTAATTCACCCTTTGTGAAAAAACTTACTTGCAATATAATAGCACATCAGAGTAAAATCCAGTCGTAAGAGGATAATTGACACGGAGCAAGTTATGTCCAGTCTGACAATTCGCCGAATTATTGTGTGGCTTATCTCGATGGGTCTGGGTCTTGTTGTTGGTTATGGAATCATTACCGTTGGCTTTGATATGCTGCCGCTGTTCAGCGCGGTACAGACGCCTCAAGGGGTATCCATTGAAGAGTATGGCATTCTGTATTTCCTTTTTACATCCATACCCATCGGCTTGGTATTCGTCATCTGGTTTGATGCTGTTATGGACACCCGCATTTTACCCGACTAGGCAAACCCGTCATTCTGATACTGGAATCCACCCTTTGGTGGATTTTTTTGTTGTGGCGCTGTCATTTATGATAGTTATCGAAATGTGCCTGATAGATTTTGCAAGCTCAATCATGCTAGATTGCAGCTATGAACAAGTATGCGCCTTCCACAATCTCAGGATTTTATCAGCGAAGCATAGAGCAAAGACAGGCGACAGTCAAAGATTGGACAGGTCTGGGTTCGGACGATATTCAATCTCTGCTTGATGGCGGACTTTCGCTGCCAGAAGCCAACCTGATGATTGAGAATGTCATCGGGCGTTTCAGCCTGCCCTTTGCCATCGCTACCAATTTTCTGATTAACCGCAGGGATTATCTTATTCCCATGGTCATCGAAGAGCCGTCTGTCGTCGCCGCTTGCAGCTTTGCAGCCAAGCTGTTCCGAAGCGGGGGAGGATTCGCCACCGCCAGCGATGAGCCGGTGATGACAGGTCAAATTCAGCTTCTTGACCTGCCTGATGCGGAATATGCGATTAAACAGATTCAATCTCGAAAAAAGGAAATCCTGGCGAAGGCAAATGAAATCGCGGGCAGCATTCTCCAGCGTGGCGGCGGTGCGCTGGACATTGAAATTCGGGAATTTGCGGATACGCTGGTCGGCAATATGCTGGTGCTGCATTTGATGTACGATACCCGCGATGCGATGGGGGCGAACGCTGTCAATAGCACCCTTGAACATATCGCGCCGTTCATCGAGGAAATTACGGCCGGGCGGGTCAACCTGAAAATTCTAAGCAACCTGAGCGACCGACGCTGCGCCCGCGCCACTGGCATGATTCCACATGAATGCCTGTCTACTGAAAGCGCTGGTGGGGGAGAAGTCGTGGATGCCATCATTGAGGCGGGCGTTTTTGCCAATATCGACCCCTATCGCGCTGCTACGCACAACAAGGGCATTATGAACGGAATGGATGCGGTCGTCATCGCCACCGGCAACGATTGGCGGGCAGTTGAAGCTGGCGCCCATGCCTACGCTGCCCGCAGCGGACGCTACACAAGTTTAACAGCCTGGTGGAAGGGCGAGGACGGCAACCTGCATGGCAGCATCGAAGTACCGATGGCTTTGGGCATTGTCGGCGGTGCGACCCGTGTGCATCGTCTGGCACAGGTTGCGCTCAAGCTGCTGCGCATCGAATCCGCGCGGCAGCTTGCAGAGATTGTCGCTGCTGTTGGGCTGGCTCAAAACTTTGCCGCCATTCGCGCACTGGCAACCGATGGCATCCAGCGCGGGCACATGCGTATGCACGCGCGTCAGCTTGCTCTTGCCGCTGGCGCGGATGAGCAGTCCGCGCTTCAGGTCGCCCAGCGCATGGTTGCTGAAAATCATATCAGGCTGGAACGCGCTCGGGAAATCGTACAGCAGATGGAAAGCAAAACACATGACAACTAATTCAAATTGGCTGATGAAATCCGACCGCGGGGTAGGAATTATCGGCTATGGCGCTTACATTCCCCGCTACCGTTTGCCTGGCAGCGAAATCTCACGGATTTGGACCCAGGGGCTTGGCGGAATACCCGTGCAGGAGAAAGCAGTCGCGGGAATGGACGAAGATGTTATCACGATGTCTATCGAAGCCGCTCGCAATGCTATTGCCTGCGCCAGAATTGACCCCCAGGACATCCGAGCCGTATGGGTGGGCAGCGAGAGCCATCCCTATGCGGTCAAACCCACCAGCACCATCGTCGCCGAAAGCATCGGAACATCTCCGAATATCCAGGCGGCTGACTGGGAATTCGCCTGTAAAGCTGGCACAGAAGCCATCCAGGCATCGATTGGCATTGTCGGCAGCGGGATGGGACGCTATACCTTGAGCATTGGCATGGATACGGCACAGGGGCGTCCTGGGGATGCGCTGGAATATACGGCTGCATCGGGGGGTGCTGCCTTTGTTTTGGGTCCAGCGGAGGAAAGCTGCGCCGTCTATCAGGGGAGCTACAGCTATGTCACCGATACCCCCGATTTCTGGCGGCGTGCGGGTGAATCCTATCCGAGTCACGGGGACCGCTTTACCGGCGAGCCAGCCTATTTCGCCCATACGATGACGGCTGCCTCCATGCTGATGGAGTTGATGAACACCAGCCCAGCAGATTACCGCTATGCCGTCTTTCATCAGCCGAATGTCAAATTCCCCTCACGCGCCGCCAAATTGCTTGGGTTCAAGCCCGAGCAAATTCAAGCAGGGCTGCTGGCCAATGCCATTGGAAACGTGTATTCCGGTTCCTGTATGATTGGTCTGACCGCCATCCTTGATGTTGCCGCGCCTGATGACCGCGTACTGATGGTGAGCTATGGCAGCGGGGCAGGTTCAGACGCTTTTGACCTGCTCGTCACGGACAAAATTCGGGACAAACCGCGCTCTGTCCCAAGCACGCAGGATTATCTGAAACGCCGCAGCGAAATCGACTACGCCACTTATGCCCGCTATCGTGACAAATTGAAGGATTAGAAAACGATGAAAGTTTCAATCATTGGCGCTGGCATGATTCCTGTGGGTGAACATTGGTCGAAAGGCATCCGCGAACTGGCATCGGAAGCGGGGGCAATCGCGCTCGAGGATGCCGGCATGAAGAAGGTCGATGCGCTCTATATTGGCAATGCTTATGGCGCGACTTTTAACCAGCAGACACAGTTGGGCAGTTTGATTGCGGGAGATATGAATCTAAACGGCATTGAGGCATATACCTGTGAGGCGGGGGACGCCTCTGGTGGCATCGCGCTGCGCTGTGGCTGCCTTGCCATTGCCTCTGGCATGGTTGATTCTGCGCTTGTCATTGGCGTCGAAAAAGCCACCGATATTGTGGGCGCGGCACGCATCAGCGCCCGCAACATCAGCCTGGATGCGGACTTTGAATCCGTCAATGGCGGCACGCTGACCGCTATGGCTGGCTTGCTGATGCGCCGTTACATGGTCGAGCATGGTCTTGAACTGTCACTATTTGAAGGCTTCAGCCTGAATGCGCATCGCAATGGCGTGTTGAATCCTTTCGCTATGTATCGCAACCCATTGCGCCAGGGCGCCTTTGCCAAAGCACCCATGGTTGCTGACCCGGTAAGTTTGTTTGACAGCGCCCCTGGAGGAGACGGGGCAGCAGCAGTCATTCTGGTTTCGTCCGATGTGGCTGCTGACCTGGTTCCCAAGTCAGTGTTCATCAGCGGCAGTTCGGTCGTTACTGACCACCTCATGCTGCAAGACCGTGAACAGCTGCTGACGCTGAACGCTGTCCGTCAATCGGCCAAACAAGCACTCGAAGGGGCCCAGCTGACCATCGACGACATCGACCTGATGGAACTTCACGATGCTTACACCATCCTGACAGCATTGACATTTGAGGCGATGGGACTTAGCGAGCCAGGCAAGGGCTGGGTGTGGGCGCAGGATGGCGGGGCTCAAATTGGATTGGACGGCGTGATGCCGATTAGCACCTTTGGCGGGTTAAAGAGCCGCGGTCATCCGAGCGGGGCGACCGGGATCTATCAGGCGGTCGAGGCATTGTGGCAGCTGCGAAACGAGGCGGGCGCCAATCAAGTGCCTGGTGCGAGGGCGGCGCTCATTCAAAGCACAGGCGGCCTTGGGAGCACCGTCGCCACGCATATTTTGAGAGTTTTCCCGAATTGAGATGATGGGCTTTGACAGGTTGAAGCGCCATCACGATAGCTTTTGATAGCTGCCTGTTTATACACTTGGATTGTGTCAAAAATACCTGATGGAGTGTAACCCATGCAAGTAGCCAAATACTGGCGCAACAACAAACTTCGTTATCGTCTTCTGGGCATGAAGCAGCATAAAGACCAGCCCAGGGCTGTCTTGCGCCCCGCAAGCAAATCTGTGCCGAATCGTGAAGAGCGGCTTCGACCAGAGCGAGTTTACGTTGGCGGATGACCCCCTGGCAGCTATGGACAAATCAAGCCACACCTTTTCCCGCCAGCATGACGGCGCCCTTGGCATTCGCGGGACGGTCTACAGTTTTACCCTGGTACAGGAACCACCGGCAGGTTTTGAAGGTCAATCTCCCTACATCCTGGCGTTGGTGGAACTTGATAAGGGCGGTCTCATCACGGCTCAACTCACCGATATGGACGCCGCGCCTGAAATTGGCGAGCGGGTGGAGATGGTCACAAGAAAATTAACCACCGATGGTTCACGCGGCATGATTGTCTATGGCTACAAGTTCCGCCCTCTGATACGTCAGGATACCTCCGCCAAATCAGCCCCAGAATAAAAAAACCACTTTATTAAAGTGGTTTTTCTAATTGCAAGAGCGGTTCGGGCGATTACATGGCTGCTTTCTGCTTTGATTCGTAAGCCAGCGAGATGCCTGTATCGACATTAAAGATATGGATATTATCCAGATTGAAGGTAACACCCAATTCTCCTCCGACCTGCGCTTGTGTGCGCGGGTCGGTGCGGGCGATGAAGTTCTTGCCGTCTTTTTCCAGGTAGATAATGACTTCATTGCCCATCTGTTCAACAACCTCTACTTGTGTGGACAGATTAGCGGGTGTAATCCCCTGCGGCAGATAATTCGTATCGTGAATATCTTCCGGCCGAATGCCACAAACCACATCGCCATCACGACTGCCATGGAACTGTTCGGCTTTGCTGGCGGGAATTGTCACTGAAAACGCACCCGTATCAACGACGATGTTGCCATTCTTGCGCGTTAAGGTCGCATCAAAGAAGTTCATTGATGGGCTGCCAATAAAGCCGGCCACGAACATGTTGCGGGGGTTGTGATACAGATTGAAGGGTGAATCAATTTGCTGCAATTCGCCTTCATTGAGGACACAGATGCGGGTTCCCATGGTCATCGCCTCGACCTGATCATGGGTCACGTAGATAAAGGTTGTTTCCAAACGCTGATGCAGCCGACTGATGAAAGAACGCGCTTCCACCCGCAGCTTAGCATCAAGATTGGATAATGGCTCATCCATCAGGAAGACAGCTGGTTCACGGACAATCGCCCGTCCCACCGCGACACGTTGACGCTGCCCGCCAGAAAGCTGACGGGGACGGCGGTCAAGCAGATGACCAATGCCCAATTCATTCGCCGCTTCGTTGACGCGTTCGTCAATAATCTTTTTGGGCGTCTTGCGTAGCTTGAGACCAAAAGCCATATTATCATAGACAGTCATGTGCGGGTACAAGGCATAGCTTTGGAAAACCATTGCCACATCGCGGTCTTTCGGTGCGACATTGTTGACAACCCGATCGCCAATTAAAATTTCGCCTTCGGTAATTTCTTCCAAGCCTGCGAGCATCCGCAAACTGGTTGATTTACCACAGCCGGACGGACCTACAAACACGAGGAACTCTTTGTCAGCAACCTCAATGTTCAAGTCAGTAACAACACGTTGATCACCAAAATCCTTAGAGACATGATTGAAAGTAACGCTAGCCACAAGCACCTCCAGTTAAAATAAGTGGATTATCGAAAAGACTGGTAAAACTGCACAAATATCTTACTTGACAGTAAAACATATTTATAGCGGCAATTATACTCTCTTTTTCCGATTTTACAAATTTTTTGCGATTTTGGGAAGTGCAATCGAAATCGATTGGAATTCTAAAGCGTTTATTCCCTACAGAAGCACAAAGGATGCCATCAAATTACATATTGCCAGCCTGCCAATTTCATGTTACACTTCTATATTGTGCATACATTTATGTACATTTCCAAAATGTTCTTTGATTTATTGAAACTTTTTACATGTGTCGGAAACTTGAAGAAATCAGGCTGGATCATAACAGCTATATCTCGTTGCACGTACAACTGCATAACCAGTTGCGCCGGCTGATCGTATCCGGGCGCTGGCAGTCTGGCGAGCGCATCCCCACCGAGACACAGCTGTCCAAGCATTTAGACATCAGCCGGACGACAGTTCGCATTGCCCTGCAGCGCATTGAGGTTGAGGGGTTAATCACGCGCACTGCCGGACGCGGCACCTTTATCACCTACCAGCCACAAAAGCACAGTGCCAGTCGTTCCATCGGCTATATCACCTGTAGTTTCCATAACGAAATACACACTGCCTTGCTCAGCAGCGCCGAAACCGAACTGCGCTCCGCCGGCTATCAGGTCATCTTTAGCAATGCTACCGATAACAATAAAGAGGCAGAGATTTTGCAACGCTTGATGGACGACCAGGTTGCCGGGCTGATATTATGGACGAATGCAAAACCCACCGACGAAACCAAATCCATCCTGCGGGAATATCAGCAGCGTCATATTCCGATTGTCTTTGTGGATCGTTCGGTTGAAGGCATTGAGGCGGATTATGTCGCCAGTGACAATTTTGGTGGCACCTATGAGCTCGTCTGTCATCTAATTGAGTTGGGGCATCGGCATATTGTGCACATGATGCCGAATATCAGCAATCTGCGTCCGATAGATGAACGTCATCGCGGTTATGTAACCGCCATCAACGAGCATGGCATGCGTGCTTATGCACCCTGGAAAATCAATTCGCCATACCGCTATGAATTCCATGAAACGGATATTTACAGATTAATCGGCGCAGAAAGTCAGCAAATCACCGAACAGGTCGTGCGGCTGATGAACCAGGTGGATTGCAAACCGACGGCCATCGCCTGCATCAACGATATTCTCGCTATCATTACCATGAGCGCCCTGCGGAATATCGGTTACAAGATTCCTGATGAGGTGTCGGTAGTCGGGTTTGATGACATTAGCATGGCATCCTATATCGGGGTGCCGCTGACAACCGTATCTCAAAATGCCTACGAGTTGGGGCGGGTTGCCTCGGAGATGCTAGTCGAGCGTCTGGATGGCGGCAATATGCCAGCGCGTTATCATACGGTGCCGACACGTTTGCGAATCAGAATGTCAACTTCGGCACCGGCACTTGTGGGACAATAACTGTCCGCGCAGTCAAGAAGAAAGGGGGAGCTATTGAAAGAAGCAAGAATTGTTTGACCTTGAGTAATTCCGGGTGCCGTCAACGCGCCCGTCATTCGTCCTCGAATGACAAACCATGCAGGAGTTGGCAAATGTTTACCTTTTAGAAATACAGGAGTACAGCCTAATGAAAGCAAGAATTATCCTTTTCGCGCTTCTCGTCGTCATGCTTGCCGCATTTAGCTTCACAGCTTATGCACAAGATGTCGCTCGTGAAGATACCGTCATCTTCGACATCGACGGTCCTGCTGGCGCTGTCGCCAACTTCGACCAGATGAACTGGATGCTGCCTGACAGCCGTCGTCCCTACGGTTTGCATCAGGCCGTTACCGAGCCGCTCTTCATCCTCAACTATGAGACTGGCGAAATTATGCCTTGGTTGGCGGAGAGCATGGAAAGCAACGAATCGCTTGACGTCTGGACGCTGAACTTGCGCGAGGGCGCCGAATGGGCTGACGGCGAGGCTTTTAATGCTGATGATGTCGTCTTCACGATTGAACTGCTGCTCAATGACGAAACCAGTTCACTCACCAACGCTGGTCAGGTACAGACCTGGATCGAAAGTGTCGAGAAGGTTGATGACCTCACGGTCGTATTCAACCTGACCCAGCCCAACCCGCGCTTCCAGCTGGATCTCTTCTCGGTCCGCATCTGGGGTGGCATCAATATGATGCCCGAACACGTCTGGAAAGATGTCGATCCCTTCACCTTCAAGAACTTCGACATCGAAAAGGGCTACCCGCTCGGCACGGGTCCTTATGTTTTGACAAGCGCTAACGAAACCTCTTGGGTTTATGACCGCAATGATGATTGGTGGGGCGCCAAGACGGGTGTCTTCAAGCTGCCTGAACCGCAGCGTGCCATTTGGGTAGTAACTGGCAATGACCAAATTCGCACCACCATGGCTGTCGCCAACGAACTTGACAGCATCATGGACATCACCTTGGGCGCTTTTGAGGCGATGCAGGCGCAGAACGACAGCATCTTCGCTTGGGAAGAGGGCATGCCCTTTGTCTGGCTCGATCCTTGTCCGCGCCAGCTGTCTCTCCAGACGCAGGTTGCGCCATGGGACAACCCCGATATGCGCTGGGCGATCAACCATGCGATTGACCGCGACGAAATCATCGCTATTGCTTATGAGGGCGTCACCATCCCCTCGCGTACCATGTATGTCGAATATGGCGCTATGTTCCCCTTCATTGACGCCATTGAGGAAGCTGGCATGGCTTTCAGCACCTCTGCTGACCTGGAGGCTGCGGCTGCTTTGCTGGAGGAAAATGGCTACTCGCGCAATGATGATGGGCGCTGGGTGGATGGTGATGGCGAGGCGCTGAGCCTGGCGATTCAGGTACATGAAGGTTTCGTTGAGAAGCGGCGCATCACCACCAATCTGGTGGAGCAGCTTCAGCGCTTTGGCATTGATGCCAGCGCCGCCGTGATTGCGGGGGCGACATGGAATGACAACAAGCGCTTTGGCAATTATGAGGCGACGACGGACTGGGATGCTTGCGGGTCGATTAATGAACCGTGGGCTTCGCTGCAGCGCTACACCTCCAAATGGTGGGTGCCGGTGGGCGAGCCCAACAGCGGCGGTCATAACCATGTGCGCTGGGATGGCATGAACAATGAGGCTTACAGCGAGATTGTCGAGGCGATTGGCACGTTGCCCTTGGGGCATCCGGATGTTTTGGAGATGGTGGTCGAGGCGTATCGTTACTTCTACGAAGATTTGCCTTTTATCCCCTTGAATCAGGCGACCAAGCTAGTGCCCTTCAACAGCACGTATTGGGAGGGCTGGCCGACGGCGGAGAACAACTGGAATCATCCCGCTACTTGGTGGCAGAGTACGCATCAATTCTTCCAGGAAATCACCAAAGCTGGCATGTAGTTGATGTCATTCTGTGTGAGGTTGGGGCATAAGTCCCAGCCTCACGCTGCTTGTCGTTTTGGCTCTAAATACATCTAGCGAAAATTGGGGAAGGACACGGGTATGGGTGGGATATCGCTAAATTATTTGATACGCCGCTTAATGGTCTTTTTCTTCACGGTTTGGGTGGCGGCGACCCTGATGTTCATTATTCCGCGTCTGGCGCCGGGCGATCCTATCGCGGCGATGGTCGCGCGTCTGACATACCAAGCTGGCTTTGTCGAAGATTCCAACAAAATTATCGAGGGCTGGAAGGAACGCTTCGGCTTGAACGATCCGGTCTATGTGCAGTATTTTCGTTATATGGGGAATCTGCTGCAGGGCGATCTGGGCTATGCCATGGCGCGGTTCCCCTCCGCAGTATCGTTGCTGATCGGACGCGCCTTACCTTGGACGATTGGCTTGGTCGGTGTGGCGACAGCGATTTTCTTCATTGTGGGCAACCTGTTTGGCGCTCTGCTGGTATGGAAGAAGACGCCGCAGCTGGTCAAAGTGCTGATACCCATCTCGATGACATTCACTTCCATTCCACCCCTGCTGGCGGGCTTGCTGCTCGTCTATATTTTCGGCTTCCTATTCAAGATTTTTCCACAGGGATACGCCTACGCTTATAATTTACAGCCAGAACTAACCTTGGAGTTTATCGCCAACGTCATCCATCACGGCTTCCTGCCGGCGATGGCGATTGTGCTGGTCACCTTTGGCTACTGGGCGCTGGGCATGCGCGGCATGATGGTGACGATTGAGGGTGAGGATTATATGATTCTGGCACAGGCGAAAGGTCTGAAGCCCTTCTATGTTCTGTACCGCTACATGATCCGCAATGCCATCCTGCCCCAGATGACAGCGCTTGCTGTCTCGATTGGCACGCTGGTCAGCGGTGTGGTGCTGGTCGAAGTCATCTTCAATTACAACGGTATGGGGACACTGATTTATACCGCCATCCGCGAGCAGGATTTCAACCTGATTCAAGGCACTTCTTTTATTCTGATTCTGACGAGCGCGCTGGCGGTGCTTATCATTGATTTGAGCTACCCACTGATTGACCCGCGCATTAGCCTGGAAGGGAGATAATTATGGCTGAAGAATCAAAACTGAAGGCCACTCCTTTGGCTGGCGGCACCAAAAAAGCCGGTTTGTTCAACCGCTTTGACAATCCCTGGCTCAACTGGAAGTTTCTGGGGGGCAGTGGGATATTGGCAATCATAGGCATACTCATCCTGATTGGCTATGTCTTCTGGGATACGAGTTTGGCGCTGTCCGCCAGCTCGCCATTGAATTTGCCGCCGGTCGGTTTCACCAACTGGCGCGGTCAGGAAGGTGTTTCTGAACACCCACTGGGTACGGAAAACAGCGGGCGCGATATGCTGGCGCTCATCATTGTCGGCACACCGCGCACCATTGGCGTCGGCGTGATTGCCGCCTCAGTCGGTATGCTGGCTGGCATTGTTCTGGGTTTTGCTGCCGGCTTCCTGGGTGGCTGGGTTGATGATGTCATCCGCCTGGCGGCCGATGTTACCATCACTATTCCCTCGTTACTGGTGCTGATTGTCATCCAATCAGTCTTGAGGCAGGTGGATTTTGTGATGATGGCGTTGTTGATTTCGCTCTTTGCCTGGGCGACGCCAACCCGTTACATCCGCGCCCAGGTGCTTAGTATGCGCGAGAGCGGCTATGTACAGATGGCGCGTCTTTCTGGCGTGCCAGTGCGCGACATCATGTTCCGCGAGATTATGCCCAATCTGCTGCCCTATCTGGCTGCCAGCTATATCGGCAATATGACCAGCGCCATCATCGCGGCTGTCGGGCTGGAAGTGCTGGGCTTTGGTCCGCAGCGCATTCCATCGCTGGGGGTCGCTATCTTCTTCTCGATTGAGGCGGCTGCTTTGCTGCGCAATATGTGGTGGTGGTGGGGCTTGCCGACCATCATTTTGGCGATTGTGTTTATCGCACTGCTGTTAATCAATCTTGGCTTGGATGAAATCGCCAATCCACGCCTGCGCAAGGCATAGGGCAGAGAAGGGAATGAATATGTCAGAATACAGGAAATCCGACCGCGAGCGCGTTGTTTTGAAGGTCGAAAAACTCAGGATTCACTATGCCACGCCGCAAGGGGATGTCATCGCGGTGAGCGACATCAGCTTCGAGCTTGAGGAGGGCGAGACGCTGGGGCTGGTGGGCGAGAGCGGGTGTGGGAAGTCAACGACAGCCTATGGCATTTTGCAGCTGGTGCAGCCGCCAGGGTATATCGTCCACGGCAGCATTCAGGTGAACGGCACGGAAGTGCTGGACTTGGGGGAAGAGGCGCTGCGGGAGTTTCGCTGGACGGGGCTGTCGCTGATCCCGCAGGGGGCGATGAACTCGCTCAACCCGACCATGCGCGTCAAGAACCAGATTATGGATGTCATCGAGGCGCATGAGGGCCGGCAGAGAGACAGGGAGGCGCTGAAAGAGCGGATATTGGACTTGTTCCAGAAGGTGG
>DAOUKA010000341.1:0-49933 GCA_034421915.1 Anaerolineae bacterium | reverse complement strand
CGGCTGGGGGACATCGAAACGGAGCTGCCCGAATACAGGAAATCCATGGAGGCGCTGCGTCCCAAGTTGATTCTGATTGAAGACCTGGCTATCCGCAATGAACGGCGCATACAGGAATTTGGCGATACCGACCGCGAGCGGCGCGAACAGATGCAGCAGTTTATCGACCAGCAGCAGTTGGTGATGCAGCAGCGCGACCAACAGGTGGCTGACCTGACCAAGCGCTTTGGCCTTCAGGATGAGGAATTGCAGAAATACATCGAGCGATTCGAGGTCTGGTCGCAGACCTATCGGGAAATGAAACGGATTATTGATGACTTTAATCGGATTGGCGACCGACTCGAACGGCGCATTAACGAAGTTGCCGAGATGCAGCGTCTGAGTGAAGAGCGCTTTCGTCAGGAATGGAACAACTGGCGTGACGATGACCAAAAACGCTGGAAACAGCTTACTCTTTCCAACGATGAGGTCTGGCGCAGCCATGACAAGGAATTTGAACAGCATGTTGGGCGCATCGACAGCATCGAAACAAAAATCCCGGGTTTGCACAGTAACATCGAACGGCTGTGGCAGCTGGAGCGCGCCCGCGCGGATTTGTATCGAGAACGTTATCAGGCGCTGCTGCATGAATTCGATGTTGCCGAGCGCAGCGGTGATTCATCACCGCCCCTAAGCGGCAATAATCAAGCCAATGCAAGAAGATACAACGGCTCTTGATCCATGCGGGTTATAGGCACATCGGGCCATGTCGATCACGGCAAATCGACCCTGGTCGAGAAACTCAGCGGCATCAATCCCGACCGACTGGCAGAAGAGCAGCGCCGCAATATGACCATTGATTTGGGGTTTGCTTGGCTGCGATTGCCGAATGGGGAGACGGTTGGCATTGTTGATGTGCCAGGACACCGCGATTTTATCGAAAATATGTTATCGGGGGTGGGCGGAATTGACGCCGCCCTGTTGGTGATTGCGGCTGACGAAGGCATTATGCCACAAACCCGCGAGCATCTGGCGATTCTAAGGCTGTTGAATGTACACGATATTGTTGTCGTGCTGAGCAAAACGGATTTGATTGACGACGAAGAGTGGATTGAATTGGTCATCCTCGAGATTGAAGACCTGCTGGCGCAAAATGCCCTTGACGAATCTCCGATTGTGCCAGTTTCGGCTGTAACCGGCGTCGGATTGGATGAACTGGTTGTCACTCTGCAGCAAATGCTAGCCAAACTGCCACAGCGCCTTGACCATTCCCAACCGCGGCTTCCGATTGACCGCGTTTTTACGGTCAGCGGCTTTGGAACAGTTGTCACCGGTACACTGTCAGGTGGCAGCCTGTCAGTGGGCGACCAGGTGGAATTGCAGCCCAAGAGCAGAATGGGGCGCATTCGCGGCTTGCAAAGCTACAAACAAGAGGTAGGAACCGCCTTGCCGGGAAGTCGGGTTGCCGCCAACATTGCCGGCATCAGCAGCAGCCAGATTCAGCGAGGGGATGTCCTCACCTATCCGGGGCAAATCCATCCGACTGTGCTGGCAGACGCGCATTTCAGCCAACTGGCTGATGTTGACCGCTTGCTGGAACATCATGCCGAAGTCAAGTTTTTCTCTGGCGCATCCGAGTCGGTTGCCAATGTTCGCCTGCTCGACACGGATATGCTGCTGCCCGACAGTCAGAGCTGGCTGCAAATCCGCCTGCGTGATGCGCTGCCGCTCAGTCGCGGCGACCCATTTGTCCTGCGGTATCCTTCCCCGCCGCAGACAATCGGCGGCGGCATTATTGTCAACGCGCATCCAGGGCGGCGATACAAGCGGTTTCAGCCGGAGGTTATTCGAGACCTGGAATTGCGGCTTGTTGGCACCCCCGCAGAGCGCTTGGCGCTGGCGGCGCGTGGGAAAAGCCCGATTGGATTGACAGAACTGCAAAAGAGCCTGGGTTGGGGCGGCGAAGAACTGACCCTGGCGCTGGCGGCGGCTTTGCGAGAAGGTTTGCTCGTCCAAATAAACCAGCAGCATTATTGGGCAGCATCATCTTATCAGAAGCTATCCGCCCAGCTGCACGCTGAACTTGCCATTTATCATCAGGAGAATCCACTCCGTCTGGGGATTTTGCGAGCCGAACTGCGCAGCAAACTAAAAATCAAGCTCAGCCTGCTTGACAGCCTGATTGAACGGGATGACAGGATTGTCAGCGAATGGAATGCTGTACGGCTGCGGCAGCATCGGATTGTTTTCAGCGAAGCACAGCAAGCACAGGCAGACCATCTGCTGCAAATTTTAAGCGAGCATCCTTATGCGCCGCCAGCGATTGCCGAGTTGAATCAGATTGCGGGGGAAGACCTTGTGCGTGCGTTGATTGATTTGCGGCAGGTCATCATGGTCAGCGACAATATCGCCTTCCTGAAAAGCAGCTACGACCGACTAGCTGCGGAAATCCAGCGACACATTCAAGCTCACGGTGAGATAGATGCCAAAACTCTGCGCGACAAATTTGGCACTTCGCGCAAATATGCCATCGCTGTCCTCGAACATCTGGATTCGCTCGGCATCACCCAGCGCGTCGGGGATGTGCGAAAACGCGGTCGCAATCTTGAGTAAATCGCTGGCTTTATCGTGGCTCGGCATCGTCTAAAAGCGCTGACAGGAATCCGCCGACAAAGGCATCACCAAGCCCAATCGTGATGGACTTGGTCTGCTGGACATCTGCGACTGGCACACAGGCGATTTCATCGCCTGATATCGCTTGTATCATCTCGGCAAATCTCGCGTTCTCGGCGCTGGGGTGAAGGCTTTCGATTTCGTGGTAATTACCCAGCGTGAAGTCATCGCCATAACAAAAACGGGTCGTCGCCAGACAAGTGCCTGTTTTGAGTGCCTTGGCGAAACGCCGCGCCTGTTCACCATAAGCAAGCGCCCAATGTCTGGTATGTAAAACGATGGTTGGTACACGGATGAGCTTTTGCAGGTCAGTCAATGCCACTTTAACCTGCACGGCATCGAGCAAAGCCACTTTGCGGTTGAGATGTGCCTGAAGCTCATCCTCATTCAAGCTGAAAATATCAATGTCTTCCCTTAACCTGCGATAAATCAACTGACTGTAGCCAAGCTCGAAATAAGCTCCGTCTTCATAAAAGACCAGCGCATCTTTCGGAAGACGCTTGATGATTCGTTTAATAGATGCCAGCCTGTCGGTCAGGAGCGGCTTGCTCTGCATAGCATTAAAGCCTGAAATCAACAGCACTTCTGCATCCGTAACAAGGTCAGCAAAATCTTCATTCAGTTTCATGGCGATATTGTCATCATTGCTATGGTAGATGAGACGATTTGCCTGGCGGGTGCAGATGTCAATATCGCCGGCTTTGACGCGGGCATCTTTGCCAAACTGTACAATCAAGTGCGGATATGAACTGTCTTGAGCATTGCCGCAAACATAGAGGCTGTCCTGAGGGATGAGGCGGCGCACGTGGTCATTCAGCGTGACAAGATGAAGCGCCGATGTATAGCCTAGCTTCCGCAGGGCGATGGCAGCCCGTACAGGAGTCCCGCCAAGTGTGATTTTCTTTTCAAAATTCTGCGAGAAATTTTCGATAATCGAAGAGGTGGTGACAAATCGTTCGCCGCCTTGGGCAGATTTCAGAAAAGCCAGTATCGAGACAACCAGGTCACGTTCGGAATCAATAACCCTGTTGGTGGTCAACTCGTCATCGTGAATATCGTAATGGATGATGCGCTCTTCAAAAACATCCGAGTTCCAGACAATCTCATAATCAATGTTGTTGCCGAATCCCAGGGCAATTCTTTCACACATCGGTCTGCTGCTGCGGTTATGCCTTGTTCTAATACAGAGCCGCTTTGCCAGAAGTGCCAAAAAGGTCAAATTTTTGGTGAACAACTTCTTTCATCGCTGCAATGCAGGAGGGATAGATGGATGATGGCTCTCTCAGATGCGGGTCGGCTAGGACTTGACGGCATTTTTTGTAGAAAGCACTCTTCATATCCGCGGAGATGTTGATCTTGTTGATGCCGAGCTTGACCGCCTGCGCGATTTCTTCGTCGGGGTTGGATGAACCGCCATGCAGCACGAGCGGAATATCGACTTTGGCGGCGATTTCCTCCAACAAGTCCAGTCTTATTTCGGGTTTCATGTGCTTGGGATACAAGCCGTGCGAAGTGCCAATGGCGACGGCCAGGGTATCCACGCCAGTCGCATCAACGAAGGTTTTTACATCGTCGGGGTTGACGAAAACAATCTCTTCAGTGCCGGCTTCTGCCTCGTCATCAATGGTGCCAATCGTACCTAACTCGCCCTCAACGGAGACATTGACCGTATGTGCGAGCTCGACAACAGCGCGGGTCTTTTCGATATTTTGTTCAAGCGGCTGTGTGGAGGCATCCATCATAACCGATGTGAAACCGGACTGAATGGCGACCATAATCTGCTTCATATTCATACCGTGATCCAAGTGGATGCACACCGGTACGCCGACCTGTATCGCTTCGGCAATCGCCATCTTGACGAATGCTGGACGCACGAAAGCCAACTCGTCGGGATGAATGGCTATGATGACTGGAGCCGCCGCTTCTTCCGCCGCTTCCATCACGCCGCTTAGCAACATATTGCTGCTGATATTAAAGGCGGGCACCGCAAAGCGATTCTCACGTGCAACTGCCAGCAAATTTTTCATATTCATTAACATACGGGACTCTTCATTCCTTGAAGTAAAGCCGATATTTGGAAGACATTCATAGTGACCAGGTGATGGCGGGCATTCTTACCCTTTAATCGACCCGGCAGACATGCCAGCGATAAAGTAGCGCTGGAAGAGCAAGAAAAGTATCAAAACTGGCAGCGACCCCAGCACACTCAGCGCCATCATCTGATTCCATTCGAAGGAGTGCTGCCCCATGAGCAAATGTATGCCAATCGGGACGGTGCGCATATCGTTCGTTCGTGTCAAGGTGAGCGCAAACAGAAACTCGTTCCATGCCAGCATGAAGGTATAGACCCCAACGGAAACAATTCCGGGCAGCGATATGGGCACCAGAATGCGCCACAGGGTCACGAAGCTGCCGCCGCCATCAATCATGACCGCCTCGTCCAGATCGCGCGGGAGCGTGTTGAAATAACCCGTCATCATAATAATGGCATAGGAAAGCGTGAAGACCATATAGGTCAGAATAAGCGCCGGATAGGTGTTATACAGTCCCAGCCAGACGATAAGACCGAAATAAGGGATCATCAGTGTGATGGGCGGCACTGACTGCACGCCAATGATCATCAGATTCAAAATTTTCTTGAAGCGGAAATCATAGCGGCTGAAGCTGTAACCTGCCAGAATGCTGGTGATTACGGTCGCAATCGTCACCAGGATGGCAACGAGGTAGCTGTTAAAAAAGAAACGCAGCTGCATCGGATCGCCCAGCACAGCCTGATAAGCCTGAAAAGAGAAGGAGTGGTCAATCAGGTGTGGCGGGTAGGCGAATATCTCGGTATTAGACTTAAAAGACGATGCAACCATCCATAGCACCGGCAAGCCAGCAAAACAGGCGCCCATGACCAGCGCAATCCAGATCAGTATCTTCGCTGTTCGAACTTGCCTGCGACTCGCGACCATCTTATTCACCTGCCATTCGCTGATTGCGTACATAGAAGATCGCCACGAAGGTGCAAATCGCTAGAATCACCATCGCCAGGGTCGCCGCGATTGAATACTCATGCGAACTGAAAGCCGCTTTATAGGTGTAGGTGCTCAAGACCTCCGTAGAGCGCATCGGACCGCCGCCGGTCGTCATCCATATCAAGGTGAACTGATGTATCGTCCAGATAAAATCCAGCAGCGCCAGGCTGATAATAATGGGCTTTAACTGTGGCAGCGTGATAAACCGAAATAGCTGCCAGCCATTCGCGCCATCAACCCTGCCCGCTTCATACAAATCATCGGGAATGCCTTGCAAACCGGCCAGGAAGCTGATCATGTAAAAGGGATAACCCGCCCAGATGTTGATGAAAGTCACCGCGTTCAAAGCCAAATCGCGGTCGCTGAGCCACTCCATAAGCTCCGGAATGATTCCCAACTCCAGCAGCAGAAAGTTGATGACGCCATGCGGGTTCAGAAGCAGCCGCCACAGAATGGCGATGATTGACGCGGTGAAGACCCAGGGCAGAATGTATATGACGCGGAAAAGCGCCTTGACATTGGCGCTGAGCAGGCGCGAATTCAGCAGCAGCGCGAATGCCAGCCCCAAGATGAAATGTGCAATGACGCTGACAATCGCAAAGTATAGCGTGTTGCCCAAGGCGCCCCTGAACTTGCGGTTCGTCAACACCTCTTCATAATTCTCGAGGCCGACGAAAGTAGGCGGTTTCTGGGTGATGATGACGTTATCCACCAGAGAATACAGGAAGACAGTCACGATTGGCACGATTGTCAAGGCCGCGAGCAAGGTCAGCGTTGGCGAAAGATAGGCGTAAGGGAGGAGTTTGCGCTTCGCCTGCTGCCACTGGATATTCGCGGGTTTAATGATGTCGTGCTGCTTGGCTTCGGCCATGCTGACTCCGCTTGGGCTGAGGCGGCCAATGGTGAACCCTGGCCGCCTCAACGGCATAACTTAAAGAAATGGGGTATCCGAAGGAACTACTCGAATATGCCTTCCCACTCTTCCTGCGCGATTTCCAGGAACTCGTCCAGGCTGATATCGCCTTCCAAGTAGAATTGGAAGGGCTCGTCGTAGAGACGCATCAACTCTTCCGCGCTGGGAAGCCCGGTGAACTCGTTCGCCAGATAACCTTCCTGGAAGATGGCGAAGGCTTTCTCGAAGAGCGGATCCGTCGTAATGAAGTCCGGCATCGCATTGACATTGCCAGGGAACGCATTCGCCATCGACGTCAGCTTGGAGTTGCCATCAACGCTGGTCAGGAATTCGATCAGCTTCCAGGCTTCGGCTCTGTGCTCGGTGTTCGCGCCGATGCCGATGCCCCAGGAGGCGTAAGGCAGGCCGCGCGGTCCATCGTAGCCCTCGACGGCCGGCAGCGCGGTAATATCGAAGTTTAGGTCCGGGTTGCGCTCGCGGATCAGGTTGAAGTGTGCCAGCGTGTTGATGATCATGGCGACGCGCTCGTTCACGAATTCTTCGACCTTCTCGTTCTCCTTCATCGAGAAGGATCCCGGCGCGACCACGCCCGCGTCGTGCAAGCCCTTGATGAATTCCATCGTGTCAGCCAGCAATTCATTGCCGACCAGATTGGGCATGCCCATGTCATCGAGCATACTGCCGCCGCTCGCCCAGACCCAAGACATGGTGTCGTTCTGAATACCGTTGGGCTGCTCCAGCGAAAGCGGCTGCGCCCAGCCATAGACGTTGTTATCGGGATCGGTCAGCGCGGCGGCAGCGGCAGCGAATTCGGCACGCGTCGAAGGCGGCATCACACCGGCCGCTTCCAGCATGTCAACATTGACGAAAACGGGGTAGATGAAGTTGGCTATGGGGATCATCCAGGTCGAGCCAGCAAGCCGAATCTGTGCCGCCAACTCGCTGTCATCGAACCCGGCTTCCATCATGACCTCGGACAGATTCGCTATCGCGCCCTGTTTCCATAAGACATTGACCCAGCCGCCATCCAGGCCAACGACATCCGCCATCGTGCCTGTCGCCGCGCTAGCGATGATCTGATCCTTCGTGGTCAGGTAGGGCCCGCTGATCGTCTCAACCTTGATGCCCGGGTTAGCGGCTTCAAACTCATCCAGCAGCGCCCGGAATGCCCCTTCGGGAAGTTCCGGCTCCCACCACTGCTGGAACTCCAGCGTGACATCTGACTGAACCATAGCTGTGCCACCAGTGACCAGCAGCAAAACTGCGATTATCACAAAACGAATAAGTTTTTTCTTCATTTCAGGATTCTCCTTTGGAACAAAATTAGTAGAAACGGGGCTCCATCTTCAAAATCAGAACAATCAGCCCCACCCTTTCCTTCTGATTTTTTACATAGTTCCTCTCTTTCTTTTCTCTGAGCCCAAAAACTCGCGGCGATCCGCCTCCCCAGAATTTCTCAAGGCCGGCTGCGCCAGCGCATCAGAACGCTTGATGCTCATAATTTGATAGGAATAATGGAATGGAAAATGAGACGTGAATCGTTTTCTATAAAACATTTGACCAGCAACTAAATAATAAAAATGTTTCGATAATTTAAGCACATCTGAAAATAATTGTCAAATACGGTTCCCTCGAAGCTGCATTTCGGATGGTTGGCGGGGCCAAGACAGCTTGAGCATCACCTTGTCGCCCGCTTGAACATCGAGTCGGTCGGCGGCACTGTCCTGGTTGGCACCGATCTCCAAAAAGCCGTTGCTGTCAATTTGCGCCAAAATAGAGCCAGGTTGGACTTCGTGATAAGCACGGGAAATCCCGTGGATGGTATGGCTGTGAATGGTGATATGGGCATCGCGGGCATGGAAGCGCAGGGGCGGTATATCCCTGTGCCAACCCGCCGCCAACTCCAGTTCATCGTCATTTGACCAGATAAAATGCCCCGTGCTGGTGATGATGTTGCCGAAGTGGTCAATGTGCATGACCTCACCAACCAGACGCTGTTTAGCATAGGTTAGCTGCGGGGCGGGGAAAGTAAAAATGGACGTCAGCTGCTTTCCCATTGCCGTCAGTGTCTCCCGATTGTGGGCAATATAGGCAGCGGCGGGAGAAAAAATATCGCGCCCGTGAAATGTCTGGCTGACCGGAAGCTGCTGATATTGGGGATTTTCGAGTATGACCGCCTGATAGTCCGACTGCACAGTCGCCAGAGCATAACTCAAAACGCCGTTATTGGGCGCAATGAACTGATAGTCGGCGGTCTTGACGGCGACGGGCAGGCGGGTGCTGCCCACGCCAGGGTCAACCACGACGCAAAAGGTCGTGCCTGTGGGGAAATAGCGATAGCTGTTCATCAGGGCAAAGGCAGCTTCACGGACATTCTGCGGTTGAATCGCGTGGGTAATGTCCACAATCCGCGCATCGGGACAAATGTTCATCATCACGGCTTTCATCACGCCAACATAGGTATCTTCGAGACCGAAGTCGGTCAGCAGCGCAATAATGTTTGACATGCCTTCTCTTTACTAAATCCAATTAACCTAATGTTTTTCCTATTGTAACGCATTGTCGGGCGATTCACCAAAACGAGATGCACAATTTGCGCCCTTGGGCTACAATGAAATCGAGTAAAGGCAGGCGAAATGTATTATACGCGGACGCAGCTTGAACAGCATGAGTTCGATACCCTGGCGGATTATGCGCTCTACAGCCGCGAGTCACGCGGGCGATTGCACCATGAGCCTGAGCCACGCTATCGCACAGCCTTTCAGCGTGACCGCGACCGAATCGTGCATTCGGCTGCCTTCCGCCTGCTGGAGTATAAAACCCAGGTCTTCGTCAACGATGCCGGCGATTACTTCCGCACCCGACTGACGCACACGCTGGAAGTAGCGCAGATTGGACGCACCCTTGCCCGTGCGCTTGGCCTCAACGAGGATTTGGTCGAAGCCATTTGTCTGGCGCATGATTTGGGTCATCCACCCTTTGGACATGCTGGCGAAGGCATACTCAACCAGCTAATGGCGGATTTTGGCGGCTTTAATCATAACCATCAGAGTTATCGCGTGGTGACCCAGCTGGAAAAGCGATACCCCAAATGGAATGGACTGAACCTTACTTTGGAAGCCCTGGAAGGGATTGCCAAGCACGAGACCGAGTATGACATCAGCACATTGACTGGCATCGCCATAGATACCCATGCCAGTCTGGAGGCGCAGATTGCCAATATCGCTGACGAATTAGCTTACAATGCCCATGACCTTGATGATGGCTTGCAGGCTGGTCTCATCCGCATCGAGCAGCTGCAAGAACTCGAAATCTGGCGTCAGGTCCTGGAACGCATCGGCTGGCGCGGGACTTACCTGGATGACATCACCAGGCACCATATCATTCGTGAACTGGTTGGATTGCAAGTGGACGATGTCCTGAACGAGACCCTGAAACATCTCGACAAACTGAAACCCCAAACTTCACTCGATATTCAGCATCGCCCCCAACCTGTTGTGAGGCACAGCCCCAACCAGCACCTGCTCAACAGCGAGTTAAAGGATTTTCTCTTTCAAAATATGTATCGCCACTTTAGAATTGTCAGAATGCAGGCGCGTGCCGAGCATTTTGTGGAGGCATTATTTGCCAGTTACATCAAAGAACCCGACCAGCTACCCGAAGATTATCGCGCCAGGCTGGATAAAGAAGCGACCCACCGCGTGATCGCCGATTACATCGCCAGCCTGACTGACCGCAGCGCCTTGCATGAATATCAAATGTTTTTTGACCCGGTAACGCGACCATAAACACCCGCGTCGGCGGCAGCGAAGGGAAATCCCAAACTCATTCAAAAAATGAATTTTAGCTGCTGGCATCGAATGCGCTAAATAAAGAAGAAGGCAACCATGCCAGGAGAAACCCTGCTCAATCAGCGCTATGAACTTGTTGCCCAACAAGGTTCGGGCGGGATGTCCGTGATTTACAAGGCGCTTGACCGCCTGCTGGGACGAATGGTCGCTATTAAAATTCTGCGTCCTAACCTGACAAAAGACCCCGCTTTTCTGGAAAAGTTTCGGCAAGAGGCGCGAAGCGTCGCCATGATGTCCCATCCCAATATCGTTACCGTCCATGATGTCGGCAGTGATGGCGACACGCACTATATCGTCATGGAAATGGTCGATGGCCAAGATTTGAAAAAGATGATCAAGACTCAGGGCGCTCTGCCGCCTGGCAAAGCGCTGGAATACGCGATACAGATTTGCGCCGGGCTTGGTTTCGCCCACCGTTCGCAATTAGTCCATGCCGATGTTAAACCGCAGAATATCCTGATTAACAAGAGTGGTGTCGTGAAAATCACCGATTTTGGCATTGCCCAGGCATATACCGACACCATGCCGCAAACGCGCTCTGAGATGGTTTGGGGCAGCCCGCATTACTTCGCGCCCGAACAGGCCCGCGGCGAGAAGCCTTCCCCGGCATCGGATGTCTATTCGATTGGCGTTGTCATGTTCGAGATGTTCACGGGGCGCTTGCCCTATGTCGGCACATCCCAGCGCGAACTGGCATTGGCGCACATTCAAGCGGATATTCCAAAAGCCATCGACGTCAATCCCAAAGTTCCCAAGGAAATCAGCAGCATCATTGCCAAAGTGATGAGCAAGGCGCCCAATAATCGCTACAAGCACGCCGATCAACTGGGACACATCTTGCAGCGCCTGCGCGAACGTTCCAAAGCCGCCCGTCAGAAAACAATTCGGCAGCGCATGGCGCCACCTACCGAAGTCGGAGCGCCGCCCGCTTCCGCAGCGCCGCCGGTTATGCCGCAGCCGGCGAATGCCCCCCCTGCCCCCAATGTGCGCGGACGGCTCGCCAACCCACAGGCGCCCCAAGGCTCACATCCGATTCCCAAGCTGCCCAACCCGATTTTCAATCCGGATGGAAGCGTCAACGTAGAAGCCACCGGTGGATACACAGGCCCCCTGGCGCCAAAACGTCAGCCCCAGCGCGAAGGGCTTGACTTTGTGACCATCATTCTGGTTGGATTAGCGTTTACTGCCGTAGCCGGGCTGGTGCCACTGTACCTGTTTGGGGTGTTGCCCGCGCTCACATAAATGCTTCATTCGCCGCGCCGAAATTCCTTGGCGAGATGTTCACGGGTCATGTGAATCATGATTATCTGTCCTGTCGGCGAATGATAAGGCGCGGGGCAGCGCTCCAACTGGCGCATGATGGATTGCATCTCTTCGGTTTCTAAAACCTGACCATTTTTGACCGCCGCCGCCGCCGCCAGCGCAGCCATCACATCATCCAATTTTTTTTCGGACTGGCGCAGATATGCCAGCATTTGAGGAAATGCCTTGGCAAGCGAATGTGAGGCGATGCACTTTGGCATAGCGCGGATGACAAAGGCATTGGGACCAAATATCTCGATTTCAAAACCAAGCTGCGCCAGTTCCACGCCAATTTCAGTCAGCAAGGCAGTGTCTTCGGGGGACAGCATCAAAGTCAGGCTGTCTGGCGGTGAAACAATCTGAAGTGTCCCGCTCTGCATGTCAGAGCTAATTCGGTCATATAAAACGCGCTCATGGGCCGCATTCTGGTCAACCAGATACAAACCGGCGGGACCCTCGGCAACAATATAGACGGCGCCGATTTGACCGACCACCCGCAGCAAGGGCAAGGTCCTCGGTTTCTCTGGCAGGCCCGCAGCCTCGGGGATATAATCCAGGTCAGCATCAGCGTGCAAATCATGGTACTCAAAACGCCGATAATCTGGCAGCTGTCGGTTATAATCCCGATAATCGTTGGTAAAGTCAGCCGCTTCCCACTGGTCGCCAGTCTGTATGCCATCGCCATAATCCAGTATCGCGGTGCGGACAGCACGCTGAAGGGCGACAAAGACCTGATTGGCATCACGAAAGCGTACCTCGGACTTAGTTGGATGAACATTGACATCGACATATTCGGGCGGCATGGCAATCAGCAGCACCGCGAAGGGATGCCTGCCAGCTTTCAGCAGCTTGTCATAGGCTTGTGTGACCGCATGGCTGAGCGCATTATCCTGAATTGCCCGCCCATTGACGAAGAGGATGATTCGGGAGCGGTCATGGCGGTGCAGGGATGGCTGCGAAGTATAACCAAAGACGCTAATCTTCGGGGCGCCCCGATGCGCCACTTCCTCACTGGATACCTCCAGCATCTGTTTGAACTTGTCCAATCCAAAGACTTTCGCCACAACATCAGCTAAATCGCCGCGGCCCGATGAACGAAATTGTTCCCGTCCATCCTGCTTCAGCACCAATCCGATTTTGGGATATGCCATCGCGTATCGGGTGACAACCCTTTGGATATGACGTTTTTCGGTGACGTCGCTTTTGAGGAACTTGAGGCGGGCAGGCGTATTGAAAAACAGGTTTTCGATGGTGATAACCGTTCCGGCGGGAGCGCCGATTGCCTTGTGATGCTGGATTGTCCCGCCATTCAACTTGAGCGAGACGCCCATCTCCTCATCACTATGGCGCGTAATGACTGTCGCTTGGCTGACAGCGGCAATACTTGCCAGCGCCTCGCCCCGAAAGCCTAGGGTAGACAAGTCCTGCAAATCTTTTGCGGCACGCAGCTTGCTGGTCGCATGCCGTTTGAATGCCAATTCGATTTCCGCAGCCGGAATGCCGCTGCCGTTATCGCTTATTCGAATCAACTGCCGCCCCCCGCCAACTGCTTCAACATGTATCGCGCTGGCGCCAGCATCAATTGAGTTTTCGATCAGTTCTTTGACCACCGATGCCGGTCGTTCGACGGCTTCCCCAGCCGCTATTCTGGCAACAACATCCTCAGCTAAGACTACAATCGCCATAGATTCGCTGTCATTCCTGGATTCTTGCTACTGCAACCAAAGTATATCAGAAAGTTATTCGGCAGGTTACATTGCTCTGCTCTGCTCTTTGCAACCGCATACTTGATTGCTACTTTGGGCGCTGTTATAATTCACAGACAAGTCGCCACCCTAGCTCAACTGGCAGAGCAATCGCTTCGTAAGCGATAGGTTATGGGTTCAAGTCCCATGGGTGGCTTCGCGTTTGACAAGCAGCCGTTGACATAACGAGGGTTTGCATGATACAATCATTGTACCAACTGAATAATGTAAAGCGTTGATTGGGAAGAGTAGATAACCCCCTTCATCACCAGAGAATGCAGGTCATGGTCTGGAAGCCTGCTGGTGAATGATTATCGAATGTCGCCCATGAGTGCCCGAAAGAACGCAGCCTGCTAGTAGAATCGGGACGGCTAACGCCCGTTACAGCGTCAAGAGTGCAGCAGATTCAAGTCTGCTGAAACAAGGTGGGACCGCGAGAGCCGAGCTTTCGTCCTTGTATGGGGCGGGAGCTTTTTTAATTCGTCAGCCGCTTGACCAAAAGCAGAAAGGCAGCGAACAAATGAAGGCAGCAGCCGAAACAAACATGCCCAGGAACTTTGACTTTGCCACGGCCGAGACAAGGATATATCAGTGGTGGGAGGAGCAAGGCTGGTTCAAGCCCGAAGTGGCTGCCAGTGATGCCGAACCCTTTGTCATCAGTATGCCGCCGCCCAATGTCACCGGCAGCCTTCATGTCGGACACGCCCTCTTTACTGCCCTTGAGGATTTGATGGTGCGCTATGAGCGGATGCGGGGCAAAGCCGCTTTATGGCTTCCTGGCACAGACCATGCCGGCATCGCCACCCAGCTTCAGGTTGAAAAAATGCTGCGCGATGAAGGCACGAGCCGCGAAGAAGTCGGTTACGAAGAATTTTTATATCGCACCTGGCAGTGGAAAGAAGAACAGGGCGGCGCCATCATACAGCAGTTGCAGCGGCTGGGCGCCAGTTGTGACTGGGACCGCGAGCGATTCACTTTGGACGAAGGCCTGTCCAATGCGGTCTTGCAGGCATTCATCACCTTGTGGGAACAGGGTTTGATTTATCGCGGTCCGCGTTTGGTCAACTGGAGTCCGGGTTTGCAAACGGCAGTCTCCGATTTGGAAGTCGAAACATCTGAGGAAGAGGTCACCTTATATTTCTTCAAGTATCCGATTGCGGGCGGCGAATATCTGCCAGTTGCCACCACCCGCCCGGAAACCATTCTGGGCGATACGGCAGTTGCCGTTCACCCGGACGATGAGCGTTATCGGCATCTGATTGGCAGACATGCTTATGTTCCGATTTTGGAGCGCGAGATACCGGTTGTTGGAGATGACTATGTTGATATGGAGTTTGGCACGGGTGCGCTCAAGGTAACGCCAGGGCATGATTTTGACGATTATGAACTGGCACAGAGGCATGGGCTTCCCTTGGTGAATATACTCAACAAGGATGCCAGCGTCAATGCCAACGGCGGCAAGTATGTCGGCCTGGATCGTTATGAATGCCGCCGACAACTCTGGCACGATATGGAAACTGCCGGCTTGACCATCAAGACCGAGCCCTACCTGACGCGCATTCCACGAAGCCAGCGCGGCGGCGAGGTGGTCGAACCGATGATGAGCACCCAGTGGTATGTTCGGATTCAACCCCTGGCGGACAAGGCATTGGCAGCTGTCCGCCAGGGCGACATCAACATTGTGCCAGAGCGATACAAAGCGATTTATTATCACTGGCTGGAAAACATTCAGGACTGGTGCATCAGCCGACAGCTTTGGTGGGGACATCGCATACCTGCCTGGTATCGTGAAAAAGATGGCAACCCGCAAGGCGAGATTTATGTCGGGCGGGATGCACCCGAAGGCGACGGCTGGGTTATGGAACAGGATGTTCTGGACACCTGGTTCAGCAGTGGTCTGTGGCCCTTCAGCACCTTGGGCTGGCCCCAGGAAACCAGCGACCTGGAGCGTTATTATCCAACACAGGTCATGGAAACGGGACACGACATTTTGTTTTTCTGGGTCGCGCGAATGGTGATGATGGGGCTGTGGTTCACCGATGCGCCGCCCTTCCATACGGTTTATCTGCATGGTCTGGTGCGCGACAAAAACGGCAAAAAATTCAGCAAAACCCTGGGCAATGTGATTGACCCTCTGACAGTCGTCAATGAATATGGCGCTGACCCCTTGCGTTTTACCTTAATCACCAGTGGCACGCCTGGCAACGATGTCAATCTGGATGAAACCCGCGTTGACCACACCTTCCGTTTCATCAACAAGATTTGGCAGATTACAGCCTTCATCAATATGAACCTGGATGGCGAACTTGAGCTTGGGCTGCCGCCACTGGAGGAATTGGAACTGCCTTCCCGCTGGATATTGAGCCGTCTGCATCGCCTGATTGCCAATGTCCAGCATCTCTTCGATATTTATCAGTACGGCGAAGCGGGAAGCCAAATCCTGGCATTCATGTGGGACGAACTGGCGCCTTACTACCTGGAAATCAGCAAACACGCGATGTATGCCGGCAGCGATGTCGCTAAAATAAGGACCCATCGGGTACTCGTCTATGTACAAGACACCTGTTTGCGCCTGCTGCATCCCTTTATGCCCTTTATGACCGAAGAAGCCTGGCGCTATATCCCGCACAGCGGCAAGGCGCTCATCATCGCCAAATGGCCCCTAGCCGACCCAAAGTATATCGACGATGATGTCGAAGCTCGCATGAATGTCTACCTGAGTCTGGTGCGCGAGATACGCAACACGCGGGGCGAATACAAAGTTGACCCTAGCAAACGGATTACGGCAATGGCCCGTGCCACTGGCAGGGCACATGAGCTTGCCCGCCACAGCTATATTTTGAAGCGCCTGTGCAATATAGCCGAGCTAAGGTTGATTGCGGCGGATGCGGCTGAACCGCAGAATGCCGCCAGCATCGTTGGCGGCGATATCACCCTTTATCTCCCGCTTGAGGGTATGCTGGACATTGAAGCGGAATGCCAGCGGCTGCGGGGCGAAAAAGAGCGGCTACGGCGGCGGCTTGACAAAACCGCGAAGATGCTGGGCAATCCAAACTTTGTCAGCAAAGCGCGACCTGATGTGGTTCAGCGCGAGCGAGACCGCCTCATCGATTTGCAGTCAGCCTGTTCTCAAATCGAAGAACGCCTGTCAAAACTGTGCCGATAGCGGCGGAACAGCCATCCAGCCTCGAACTCTGGCAGCAGCGTCGTATAATACAGCAGCAGTTGAAACCAGCCGCAAGCCTGCATGGCGAGGGCGAAAAAAACAATCCGACGCCCAAGCAAGACAGTGACCTCTCCGCTTTGCGAACGCTTATGAAAAAGGATGATGATTGCCCGAAGCCTATAAAGTTTGTCCGATTTGCGAGGCACATAATCATCGGAATGCGAACCTTTGCTTCAACTGTGGCACGACAGTCGCCCAGGTTGAACCGCAGGCTGGACAAGGGGATGGCAGTCCGCCGCCCCTGCGCTACGATTATCGTCACGGCGAGACCGATTTGTTTGAGGGTTCAGTCCGTGTTACCGGGCATGTATTAACCGCCATCGTTTTTATCGCGGGCATCCTGCTGGGGATTGCAATAGCTATTCGGTTGATTGTGCCTTCTGCCGGGAACACAGGGGCAAGCCTGAACACCGCAACTCCGATTGTCAGCCCGGCACGCGCCATTCTGCCGACTGTGACCTGGAGCGCACCCACCGCAACCAACACGCCAGAGCCTACTTTGACCCCGACAGCCACGAATACCCATACGCCAGCGCCCTGCATTCAGCGAGTCGCTGCGGGTGACACGCTGATTCACCTTGTCATCCGATGCGGTTATAACACCCGCGACATCATCCCGACTGTGGTGGCATTAAATGGCATCGTCGATGAAACGCGCATTCAAATCGGTCAGGAAATCGTCATCCCCCTCCCAAGCCCGACAGCAGACACCCATGCAAGCTCGACTGATAGCCCCGAATCCGCGGCAAATGCCCCTGGCAGTGCGGCGCAAACCGCTGGATTAATTCCGCTTTCCTTTGACCCCTTTGCCCCCACAGCGACAGCGACCCTCTTGCCAGGCGTGATGTGGCATGTGGTCAAATCGGATGAAAACATGATTGTCATTGCTACCCAATATGATGCCACTGCGAAAGTCCTATCAGATTTGAACCCGGAAATCGACTTCGCTCGCTGTGATTTTGGCATGGTTTACGGGGGACCGGATTGCATCGTGAATTTATACCGGGGTCAGCAAATGCGCGTCCCGGCGCCGACGCCGACCTTAACCCTGGCGCCGACTTCGTCGGGGAGTGAAACGCCAACCCCAATGGCATCCCCCACCTTCAACCTGCCTCATGCGATTAGCCCACCCAACCAGGCATTCTTCGGCAGGCTGGAGCAAGTGACCCTGCGCTGGGTGACAACTGGCAATCTGGCAGAGCATGAGGTTTATCGCGTGGCGGTAGCGGATGCGAGCTCGGACAAATCATTCACCGCAGATACTCGTGACCTCTTCTTGATACTGCCGCCGGAATGGCAGGCACGCGATGCGCAGCGCCACAGTTACATTTGGCAGGTCAGCGTGGTCGATACGGAAACCAACCGCACCCTGTTTTCGACCGAGACGCGCACATTCGTCTGGCAGGCCGCAGGAGAAAGCCATCCATGAGACCGCAATTTCTATTCATTGTCTGGCTGTTATTGACACTGTCAGCCTGCAATATCAACACACCCAATCCAGTCGCAACGCCGACTGTTCGCGCCAGCGCCACACAGCGCCCATCTCAAACCGCCATACCCACTTTGACACCTGCTGTCCAATCCACAACAGAAAGTCCCCCGATTCCAGCAACGGCAACCCGTACAGCCCAGCCGCCGACAAGAACGCCCCTGCCAAGCGCAACACCCGGCCCCTTCGAGTATGTCATCCGTGAAGCCGACACACTCTATTACATTATCCAGCTTCCGCAGCACGGTTACAGCTACGAACCCGCTGTCGCGCAGGCAGTCGTGGCGCTCAATGAGAATATCAGCAGCATAGACATTTTGCCGCCGGCGGGCAGCACGATTCTGATTCCGCGCCCAACGGCCACATCAACCGCAGTCGGCTCGCAGGCGACGCAGGCTTTGCTGGCGACTATCGGAGTAGACGATACAACCGACGCATTACTGGCATTAGGCGCAGTCGTGGGATGCCATGACGTTGAGCCTGACGATTCACTGGTCGGCATCGCCCTCGAATTTGATACCACGCTGGAAATCCTTAGCCAATTAAATCCCGAACTCAACTGGTTTGGATGTGATTTCACCAAAAAAAGCGGCGGTCCCGACTGCAACCCCACCATCCGAATCGGTCAGTGCATCCAGGTGCCACAGCCGACGCCGCTGCCAAGCCGCACACCCACTCCCTCCGGCAGCGAAACCGCCACGCCCACGCCAACTCCCCTGGCGCCGCGGCTGCTGTATCCGCCTGATGGCGCGGTCATGCCGCCAGGCACTTTTGCGCTCCAGTGGGTAGGCGTGAGCGGACTGGACGATGCCGATGAATATCTGGTTGAGTTGACGAATCAAACGACGGGACAAACCATGCAGCAAGTTACTCGTGCCAATACGCTTGTTTTGCCAGATGATTTTGTTCTCAAAGATGGGCAGACGCATATCATTCTGTGGCGCGTGTCCATCGCACGGCTTCATGCTGGCAGAGGTTACGTTTATGCGGGCGGGCAGGGCAACTGGCGCGACTTCGAATGGATGAGGCAATAAGACCTTGAAAGCTGGCCGCCTTCAGGGATACATAAAGACAGCAAGCTCAAACATATCATCACCCTCACCTGTCAGCAAGCGAGCACCGGACACAGGGTCATACCAGCCAACCTTCAGGCGATAGCTGCCGGGGGCGAGTGAATCTGTCGGCAGATAATAGACCTCTCGATAGACATCAGCCACCTGCCAGGTGGTTGAATCCAGCCGGCCTTCCTGGGGAAACTGGTCATCCTGCGACCCGATGTCCCTCGGATTGACTTCATCGATGAGATGCACAAAGGACTTCAAGGATTGCGCGGTCTGGGAGAGCGGCTGCCAGTACAGCCAAAGCAGCAATTCACCAGTTGGGAGTGGCTCGCTGAAAAAATCGTAGCCCAAAAGCTCGATTGTCCCTTCAAACTGAACCAGCGCCGTGCCGAAACGGTCATGCGCCACATCCCAATTCTTGTACTGCCTTATTCCCAGGCCAGACGCGCTCGATAACCGCACCGCCTGCATATTAGCGCTCATCCAGTTCTCGACGACATCCGCATTGCCCCAGTCAGATATCGCATTGGAAACCACATAAATGCTGTCATACTCGCTTTGCGCGGCGCTCAAGGTCACCACAATTTCGCTGGCAGGCTGTGAGCGCGAAGTCGGCAAGGCGATGTCCCTTGCCGAACCGTCATAATAATAGCCAAAGGCGGCATCCGCAGATAACTGTATGACCAAATCATTTTCATTCACGCGCTCGTTCAGGAAGCTGCCAAGCTCGTCCCAGGCGGGCGCTTTGCGTGCGGAGGGATGATTGAAATAATTGTCCAGTGTGATGACAGCCAGAACGAACCAGGGTAGCAGCAGGCAGAACATCAGCAGGCCGCGGCTGACGGGAATGATTTTGCGGATGTGACCTGCCAAATGCCAGCCGCCCAGTGAAAACAAAAGGATAAAGGCAGGCACCGCTGCCAGAACATAGCGCGGATGGAAGACGCTGATCCGTAACGACGCCAGCCCAAGCAACAGCAAGGGCAAAACCGCCAATGGGGCAATGAAAAAGATTTGCCGTTTGGATTGTCCCGCGATGACGAGGGCAAACAGTGCCACCGCGAAACACAAGATAATCCAGACAGACGATAACTCAAATGGAATGGCATCACCCAAGGTTAATGCGGGTAGAAATCGCGTCAGATAATCGGAAGCCGAAAACGAATCGAGATTGCCAGCATAACCACCGCCAGCCAGCAGGTTGCCCTGCAAGATGAGGAAAGCAGCCATGACCGCGGCGACAATGGCGGTTTGCAATGCCAGAAAACGCAGCGTAAACATGCGATTCGTCCTCCGCAAAGCCATGGCAGCCATCGCCAAGGCGAAGATCACAAACAATTCGGTGTAAAAAACAAAAGCACTCAGGCTGGCAGCGAGGGCATAAAGCCACCAGTTCATCCGCCGTGGATGGTCTATCAAACGGAGCCCCAGCCACAGGGCAGTCACGCTTAGCCCAGCCCAGATGGCATAATTGCGGAAATCCTGACTGTGCCAAACTTCAAAGGGATGCAGCGCCCACATCAAGGCGGCAGCGAATCCAACCGCCACTTTGCCCGACAAGCGCCAGCCCAAGGCAAATATGGCGGAAAGACCGAAGATATTGCCAAGCACATCCAGAAACCGTAAGGCAAAAGGCGAGTCTATCCCGCCAATCAAGCGATGCCAAAGGTGAAACAGCAAATAAGTCAGAGGCGGATGCGGCTCAATCGTAGCAATCGTGGTCAAGGACTCGCTGGGCGGCCTATCTGCCCAATTTTGAGCGCTGAAAGCCTCGTCGCCCCTTAAGGGGACAGCAGCCAAATCGTGAAGCCGCAACCCGAATCCGAGCCAAATGACGGGAACGAGAAGGAGCAGTAATCGGGCGCGGGACATGCTTGCTATAGGGTCGCTTCCTCGAAGGCTTCGATTTGCTCATCACTGAGCGGCATCGGACTGACGTTTTTTCTGTCGCTGTCCTCGGCGTCGATTTGGCGCTTGACATCGCGCAGGTAATCTTTGAGGTTCGGTTTCAGCTTGGGGTCAGCAAAAAGTACCGGTGTTTCCACTTCGTCTTCCATATTGATTCGGGCGGACGGGTCAACAAATACGATAAGCGGCTGCACTTCAATTTCAGGCGAGATTTCGTCAATAGCCGCCTGCACCTGTTCACGGGCATACTCGGCATCGCGGAAGGGCTTGCCGACCCCATCAAAGCGGATAGCTGAAAAGAACTTGCTAAGGATATTGCGTTTGCTGTGGAACTTGCCATCCCTGATGGTGAACTCTTGGTCGTGCCAGCGCGTGACAATAGCATAGACACCCTGTGGACAAATCAGTACATGGCGGGCGGGAAAGTGATAATAGTTATACAGGATACTCTTGTTGCTTAGGCCTTTCAGCCCGGCTTCAATCGCTTTTTCCGGGCGCGGCACCCGCGCCCAAAGATTGGTCATCCGCACCGAAATGACCGTCAGGACAAAGGCGACCGGCAGCACAGCCGTTTGCAGCAGCAGCGTCAGGGTATCGGGCGCTTCGCCGGTGAAGAGCGAAGAATTGATGACGATGAAGCCCAAAATCAAGGCGCCAAAAGTGCCAAAGAACAGATAATTCGTGATTTTCCGATTACGCCGCGCCAGCTTTTTATTGGTTACAATGCGCATAGATGCTCCTCAAGTTTTTCTGTGTTCATACTTTACCTTTCGTCTGTTGCCTCTGGTGTTGCCTCTGGTGCTATCCGGCCTCCATCGTTATCAATAATCAATCGATGTATTTTATCCCCGTCCCGCTCTACAGTCTGACGATAGTGCCGCCATTTGCAGCCAGGATCATCACCCCTTCGATACAGCACGGTGACTTTCTGTCCCACAACTTTCACCTGCACCCACATTCTACAGCCGCGCACCTCGAACTCGATGTTTTCACGCTGTGGCACAGAGCCGCTCCGAAACTCCACAATCTCGCATGCTGACGAGTAGGTAATCCTAATTTGGTCTTCTCCGCGATATTGGGGTTGACTGACAAAGCAGAAGTCGCTCACAGTAGCCGGGTCAGGCGTCGCTGTCAGCCAAGATGTCTGGAAACAGCGGCTGCTTCCGGCGGCATCGTTCAGAATATACTCGGTGAACCAGATATTGTCGTCTTCATTGGTTTCTTCAACCTGCTCATCAAAATCAACCCGCACCTGCAAACGATGCAGTTCATGCACATAGGTCGTCACATAAAGCGGGCCCAAGACCACCAGATGGCGCCTGCCAGGACCTAACTGCGAGGTTTCGATTTGAATTTCGATGGCGCCGGTGACGGTGCCCGTGCGGACATGAATATCCTCAACGATAAACTTGACATAACCGGAATCGGTGGAAAACCAGCTTTGTCCGGTGTTGATTGCCGGTATCTCGATGGAAGTGGGCACGCCGCATTCAATCGGATGCGGATCGACCTTGCTCCAGCCCAGCACCAGATTGACATTGGGCGGCGAGCTTTCGCTGCGCGGCAGGAAATAGGACAGGTAGCTGGCCTGTGTGATTTCGGCGCAGACCAGGTCGCCAAAGCGCACCGACGGCAGAACATGCCAGCGTTCGGGTATGCCGCGGGCTTCGGCAATCACCGCTGATTCCAGATCCTCGGGTCTAATGCTGATGCAATGCGTGACCGGAAAAGGCAATGTGCCGACAGCGCCCGCCACCCGCTCTTCTTCGCTGATCTGCGCATCCAGCTTGAAAAGGTGACCTGCTCGCTGTAAGTCAAGAAAATGCCCATCGGGATGAACAACCTCGGTTGGCGCTACAAACTCGCTGGCAACATCACATTGAATCGTGAACGAGGATTCAGAAGTGACGGCAATGTCTTCAGGGTCATAGAACAGGTCACCACAGTAAGGATACACCTGCAAGATGGAGGTATCCTGTTCATCCTGCGCAATCAGCTGCGTGCCAAGCATCGAATCGGACTCCAGTTCTGTATAAATCGGCGCTCGCAGTTCGGCAGTAATCCGCGCAATCCCCTGCATATCAATGCCTACTGGCTCTGACCCGTCGCTAGGGCCCAATACTGGCGCACTTGAAAGGGACTCCACATTCAGGCTGCCGCCTTGCGACCAAGCCCAATATGTGAATACCGACGAGCCAGAGTTGTCAGCATTGAAACGAAATCCAACCGGCAGATAAAAACCCACCCAGACAACAGGTTCGGTGACAACCGCGGCATTAGCGAGGATAATCCGATTGAAGCCAGCTTGATTGATGCTGACAGCTTGACGATAAACCAGGGTCGCATCCACCGGCGAGCCGCCATTGGCGTCCTGATAGACAACCAGCTCGACCTTCGCGCCCGGCACAGGGCGGTCGACCGAAATGCTGACGGCATCCAGCGCAATCGGAAATTGGTGAGCGTAGGACGAAATATCAAAGCCATTGATGACCAGCGAAGGCTCGCCCTCGATGAAAAAGACCGAATTTTCGCTCCCCTTATTGTGGGTCAGGATAATGTCGCCAGCCAAGCTGGAATTGGATTTCAGCATTAATGCAAGCGTCAAAACAATGATGGAAGCGAGTATTGCCTTGAATGATTGGCGCATGATATTTTCCTGATGTATTGACCGAGTTGATTCACTTGGGTATTGTAGGGTTCTTTTGGGAAATGGTCAAGCAGGTTATTGCGACACTGGTTTCTTATCTTGTGCGCCATTATAATAGCTGCGGTGCGAAACTCACAGGAAAAGCTCAATGTTAGAATTTGTCTTGGTGTTTGCAATCCTTGCTCTGGTACTGGGTGGATACTGGACGATGTTCATCTTCCCGAAACAGCGTGCCTTTCGTCACAAGCAAAAAGTGGTGCGTTCACTTCATGTCGGCGACGAAATCGTCACTTATGGCGGTCTCATCGGCAAAATCATTGACATTGATGTCGCTCAAGGCATCTCCTATGTCGAAATCGCGGACGGCGTGACCATCAGACTGATTACGGCGGCTTTGCAGCAGGTTTATGTGCCCAAGGAAATCGCATACAACGCCAAACTGGGAATCGAAGCCCAGCAGTCCGAGCAAATATCGACCTGAAGATTGGTGAATGAAAGGCAGGCGGCTATGAGCAAACAGGCTCGATGGCTTGTTTTGATTGTTTTGCTGACTTTGTTCTGCATCTGGATTGCGACTCCGCCAGCGTTCAAAGGCGTCCAGGCGGATGCCTGCGCGGCACTCGCGGCAGATGAGCCAAGCGAATTGAAATGCACCGAAAACCTGGAAATTGATTTCAATGGCGATGGCGAAAACGACTTTGTGCTGAACATCACACAAAGCCTGGGGCTGGATTTGGTGGGCGGGCTGCGGGTTCTCTTACAAGCGGACATCCCGACAGGGAGCTTCTCGCTGGATGACCTCTCCGAAACAGCTAACAATGTATCACGGCGGGTCAACGCACTGGGGCTGACTGAAGCGACTGTACAGGTTCAAGGGCGCGACCGCATTCTGGTCGAGTTGCCCGGCGTGCGCGACCCCGAACAGGCCATCGCCACCATTCAGCAAACCGCCTTGCTGGAGTTTGTGGATTTTGGCGGTCTCGGCGCACAGATGCGCAGTTATGTCGGCGCCGAGATTGTGACCAGTGAACAGGTCGAGATGCGGCAGAGCGCCAGTGCGGAAGAGGACGACCCATTCGCAGACCGTCTGGCTCATCCAGTGACGGGCCTGCCCTTCCGCACGGTGATGACTGGCGCCGGCTTGCAGGCAGCCAGCGCGGTGCTGGCGCCAGCACAGGGAAGCGGCAGCCCGCAGTGGATGATTAACTTTGAAATCAAGCCAGAGTATCAAGATGTGTTCGGCAATTTCACGCTGGAGCGAATTGGCGAGCCGCTGGCGATTGTTCTGGATGGCGAGGTGCTTTCCGCGCCCACCATTCAGGCGCAGTTGACCGATGGCGGTGTCATAACGGGACAGTTTTCGGAGGAAGAAGCGACAACGCTTGCTTTGCAGCTGCGGTCGGGGGCGCTGCCGATTCCTCTGCGCATCGAAAGCACGCACGAAGTCGGCGCGACCCTGGGGCAAGAATCGGTGCGCTTGAGTGTACAGGCAGGCATGATTGGCGTGATGGTAGTGCTGGCATTTATGCTGGTTTATTATCGCCTGCCAGGGCTGGCCGCTGACCTCGCCTTGATTGTGTTCATCTTTTTGAATATCGCCATTTTCAAGCTGCTGCCAGTTACCCTGACGCTGCCTGCCATCACCGGCTTTCTTATCTCCATCGGCACAGCAGTTGATGGCAACATCCTGATTTTCGAGCGGATTAAAGAAGAACTGCGGGCTGGGCTGCCACTGGATGAGGCTTTGCAGGCAGGGTTTGACCGCGCCTGGACTTCCATCCGCGACTCCAACCTGTCTACCATTATCATCTGCGGCATTCTGTTCATGTTCGGGCAGACCCCCGGCGCCAGCATTGTCGCCGGCTTCGCGGTGACGCTCGCCATCGGTCTGGTCTTGAATCTGTTCACGGCGGTTATCGTGACGCGCACCTTCCTGTACATCATCGTTGGCGGCTTTCGTCATATCATCGAAAATAATCGGGCGCTGCTGGGCGCGTAGAGGGGGGACAGCACGATGTTTGCTATTGTAGAAAAACGAACTTGGTTCTTCTTACTATCTGCGCTGGTGATTGTTCCTGGCCTGGCGATTATGATTTATTCGACGCTTTCCACTGGCGCACCCTTTCGCCTGAGCATTGATTTCCTCGGCGGCAGCATCTACGAACTCCAGTTTGAAGGCGCGGGCGCGACCGAAGACAGCTTGCGAGCCGTCTTTGCCGCCATTGGAGATGACAACATCATCATCCAGCAAATCGGCGCCGTGCAGGATTACCGATGGTCAGTCCGCGCCGGTTTCCACGATGTGAGTGTGACCAACGACATTCTGGCGCGTCTGGGCGAACTTTCGCCGATTGACCGCGACAGTTTCCGCGTCGAAACCGTCTCGGCGACTATCGGTCAAGAGGTTACGCGGTCGGCGCTGGCGGCGGTGGCTGTTGCTGCTCTGGTGATTACCGGCTTCATCGTCATCGCATTTCGCCAAGTGCCAAATGCCATCCGCTATGGCGTCTGCGCCATCGCTGCCATGATCCATGACATTCTGGTGGTGATGGGTGTCATGTCATTGATGGGGCTGCTCTTGGGCTGGGAAATTGACGCGCTGTTTTTGACGGCTGTTTTGACAGTGGTCGGATTTTCGGTTCAGGATTCCATCGTTGTCTTTGACCGCATTCGTGAAAACATCCCCAAGCATCTTGGCGAGCCGTATGAAACTATCGTCAATCGAAGCATCTGGGAAACTATTCACCGCTCGCTGGCAACACAGCTTAACGCATTTTTTATTATGATTGCCATTCTCTTGTTTGGCGGCGAAACTGTGAAGCAGTTTATTGCGATTTTGTTCATCGGTCTTTTGTCTGGCACCTATTCATCCATCTTTACCGCGGTGCCGCTGCTGGTTGCCTGGGAAAAAGGTGAAATGCCCTTTATCAGTGGCAAATTCAAAGCGGACGATGATGATTTGGGTTAATGCCGAAAGTGACGGGTGCCGGTGAATATCATCGCCAGCCCGTGAGCATCGGCAGCCTCAATAATCTGCGAGTCACGAATCGAACCGCCCGGTTGAATGACAGCCCTGACACCAGCACGCGCTGCTGATTCGATGCTATCCGGAAACGGGAAGAAAGCGTCTGATGCCATTACTGCCCCGTATGCCTCGCCGCCAGATTTTTGAATGGCAAGATTGACGGCATCAACGCGGCTGGGCAAGCCGCCGCCAATGCCAACCGTTCGGCTGCCCTGTGCCAGAACAATCGCATTCGATTTAACATGCCGAACGGACTTCCAGGCAAAATGAAGGGACGCCAGTTCATGGGCATCGGGAACTCGCTTGCTGACAGTCTTCATTGTTTTATGATTCGGGTCGCCCATGTCGTATCGCTGTGCCAGCAGACCGCGCATGACCGTCCGAATTTCAAGACCGCCGCCATCATAAGGATAAGGCATTCGCAGGAGACGGCAATTCTTGCGCCTGCGGCGGAGTTGGGCAATCGCTTCAGGAGAAAAGGCAGGCGCGATAATAGCTTCGACAAAAAGTGAGCCCAAGGCAGCCACAAAGGATTCACCCACCTCTTGATTGACCGCGATAATACCGCCATAGGCCGACAGGGAATCCGAGGCAAGCGCAGGGAGGAAGGCTGCCGTGATGGACTCGGCGGTCGCTATGCCAGTCGGATTCAGGTGCTTGACGATGACAGTGGTCGGCTCCGTAAAACTGCTGACGGCACGCCAGGCCGCATCCACATCCAGAATGTTGTTGTAAGAAAGCTGTTTGCCGCCCAACTGCTCTGCTCCCAAGGGCATTTCATCACCACGCCGCGAATAATACGCAGCAGCCTGATGTGGATTTTCGCCATATCGAAGTTCATTGCTTCGCTGCACACCAATCGAGATGCCCTCCGGGACGGCCTTATCTGCCAGCGCAGGAATATCCGAATCACAGAGCCAAGCATGAACCGCCTGGTCGTAATCGCGCGTGTGGGCAAATGCCTTGACGGCAAGCTCACGCCGCAGGTCGATATCCGGTTGTCCGCCTATGTTGATTGCCTCCATGACGCGGGAATAATCCTCGGGGTCGCAAATCGCCGTCACGCGCAGGAAATTTTTGGCAGCAGCCCGCAGCAGCGTCACGCCGCCAATATCAATCTGCTCTAGTGCAGCCTGCAAGCTGACATCGGCTGTTTTGACCGTTTCGCTAAAGGGGTACAGATTACAGGCAACCAAGTTGATGGGCGCAAATCCAAATCTGGCAAGCTCCTGCAAATCCGCCTCATGGTCGCGGGCAAGGATGCCACTGTGAATCGCTGGGTGCAAGGTCTTGACGCGCTCGCCAAGCATTGCAGGCTGGCCAGTAACTTGCTCAACACCTGTCACTGGCAGATTGGCCTGGATAAGGGTTTGCTGCGTGCCGCCGCTGGCGACAATCTCCCACCCCCGTGCAACCAGTTCGGCAGCAAAATCGACGATGCCTGTTTTATTGGATACGCTAAACAATGCCCTTGGCATAATGCTTTCCCCAGTGATGGTTTTCATTTTGGAATTATAATGATTGGCGCGGAACTTCGTACAGGGGATGTCGGACTTTCGGTTTTTATAGTTGGGTCAGAGGTTTGATGGCATCCAGCGCGATAAACACTTTGACCGCCGCCCCCATGTCCGTCTGGATGCCGCGAGCAATCAGCGACAGTCGCATTTCATTCGGCAATATCACGATGCCTTCACTATGGTCGCCACGAAAAACAAGGCTTTCAAGCCGCCCAGACAATTCCAGTGACGCTTTCTTTGGCTGATGGTGCAGGTGAATTCCCGAAGGATGTATCAGGAAGGTGTCAAATGGCGAGAGCGTGGGGTCAACTTGCCCCGCGAGACGTCGCGCAAGCGGATTGTCATCGCGGTGGAAGATATTGCGCAGACCAAGAAAACGAGCGACAAATTCTGTCCGGGGATGATGGTACAAATCGAAAGGTCTGTCCTGCTGCTGGATGGTGCCGGCACTCATCACCGCGATGCGGTCGGCAATGGCATAAGCCTCTTGATGGTCGTGGGTGACATAGATGGCGTTCAAACCGTCCGCTTTAATAATCTGGCGCAACTCAACAGCCAGTCGGTCGCGCAAGAGCGCATCCAAAGAACCCAGAGGCTCATCCAACATCAGAAACCTGGGGCCGGGCGCCAAACTTCGCGCCAAGGCAACCCGCTGTTTTTGTCCGCCAGAAAGCGAGGCGACATCTCGGCGATTGAACCCAGCCAAGCCCACGCGCTGCAGCATGGACTGAACTTGCTTCTGTCTTTCGCTTTTTGCCACTCGATGACGTTTTAAGCCATAGGCAACATTGTCTTCGACTGACATGTGCGGAAACAGGGCAAAGTCCTGAAACATCAATCCGAAGCCACGCTCATGCACCGGCACCTGGCGCAAATCCTGCCCATCGAATGAGATTTTGCCCTGAAAGTCCGTTTCCAATCCCGCGATGATGCGCAGCAGGGTTGTCTTGCCACAGCCACTCGGTCCCAATAAACATAGAATCTCCCCCCTTTCAACTCGAAGCGAGACATCGCGCAGGGATGCGACCTGTTCATACGAATGTGAAACACGCTCAACAACCAGCATCAGAATTCACCTGTGCCGACAGCCCGAACACGTTCGATGACGACAAAACCGATGGCACAGACCAACATCAGCATCACGCTCATTGCCAGCGCCTGACGGTATGACGCCAGCCCTGGATCTCCGATGAGGCGGTAGATGACGACCGGCATGGTCACTGATTCTCGCTGGGCGATAAACAGCGAAGCGCCGAATTCTCCCATGCTGACAGTAAAGGCGAAAGTTGCCCCTACGGCGATGCCGCGATTGATTAGCGGGAAATCGATTGTCAGCAGCAGGTCACGCGGCCTGGCGCCCAAGACTTGTGCCGCCTCACGAATGGAAGGTGGAATGGCTCTTAGAGCGGGCAGAACACTGCGAATCACAAAGGGGAGCGCTACCAGCGTATGCGAAATCGGGATGATGAGCCACGAGGCACGCAAGTTGAGCGGCGGTTCGTCAAGGGCAACCACAAAGCCAAAGCCAAGCGTCACGGCGCTGGTCGCCAAAGGCAGCATAAACAGGGGGTCAGCAATCCTGGATAACCAGGTGCCGCGATGAATCATAAACGACGCGATGATGCCAAGCCCCAGCGCCAAAAACATCGACAGCAGCGCAAAGCGCAGAGAGTTCCAGATAGACTCGATGGGAGGGATAAACAGCAGCGAGCCACGCGATCTTTCGGCAAGCTCCAGAAAATTGGTCACATCCAGCCCCTCCCTTGTCCAAAGGGAGCGGACAATCAATGCCAGCAAGGGCGTGAATAACAGCAGGCACATAAAGATAAGGGCAGCGCCCACAATCAGGCGTTCACGCTTTGTTTTGATGGGCCTGGCAATCGAGGCGCTGCTTTCAAGCGAAGGATGCACCTGTCTTTGTGAGCGCGTGTACAAGACCATCATCAGGCACATGACCGCAATTTGAACGAGAGACAGTGCCGCCGCTAAAGGGAGATTGAAAATGTTAATGGCTTGATAATAAATTTGAACCTCAAGAGTCGCAAAACGGATTCCACCCAGGATAAGGACGACGCCAAAGCTGGTGAAGGTGAAAATGAACACCAGCAAGCCGGCCGAGAACAAGGCGGGACGGATAAGAGGCAAGCGGATGTCGCGCCAGACAGTCCACTCATCTGCCCCCAGAGTCCGCGCCACCTCTTCCGCCTCGAAACCGAGCGTTGACCAATAGCTTGTGATAATCCGCAGCGCAATCGCAAAGTTATAAAACACATGCACGATAATCACAATCGCCAGCGTTCGCTCAAGTTGAAGCGGGGAAAAATCGAGAGAGAAAAGAGTTGCCAGAAGGTCATTCAGCAGGCCGCGCCGCCCCAGCAAGGACATAAACGCCAAGGCCACCACAACAGTTGGCAGAACGAAGGGGAGCGTCGCCAGGGACAGGAGCAGCGATTTGCCGGCGAAGCGGTATCGAGCCACAATATAAGCGCATGGCAAAGCTAGGATAAGGGTTGATGCTGTGGAAAGCATCGCCTGATAAATGGTGAACAGCAGCGTCCCGATGTAATAATCTGTCGAAAACAGACGAATAAACGCTGACAGGTCAAGATTGCCATCGGGACGCAAGCTGATGTCAAACAGAGTCAGCAGTGGATAGACATAAAACAGCCCTACGAACAATAATGGTACGATATAGATGAGATGCCATCCTTGCAGGAACCATCGCATTAGCGCAGCATCACCTCGCTCCAGGCTTGAATCCAGGCTTCGCGGTTGGCTTCAATGCTGTCATAGTCGAGGCTGGCGGGCATTTCCGGAATCTGCGCCAGTTCCTGAAACAATGATGGCAGCTCGATATTTTCGACCACCGGGAAGACAAACATATTTAGAGGGATGTCTTCCTGAAAGGTGACGCTAAGCATAAAGTCCACCAAAAGTCGGGCGCCCTCAGGATTGCTGGCATTTGCCAGAATGCCTGCATATTCAATCTGGCGAAAGCACATATTTTCAGATGTAAGGGCGCCGGTAAAAGGACCCTCGTCGGGCGATTCGCTAAAGAGAACTTCAGCCGGCGGGCTGCTGGCATAACTCACCACCAGCGGTCGCGTTCCAGTATCGCGCCCTGGTGCGCTGAACTCGCCATAATAGGCTTCCGTCCAGCCATCAACCACCAGCACATCATTGCGCCGCAAATCCTCCCAATAATTCAGGAAGGTGTATTCGCCTTCCGTGCCAAATTGGGCGATGGTTGCCAGCAAAAACGCCAAGCCAGGCGACGAAGTTGCCGGATTTTCCACAACCAGCAAGCTGGCATACTCAGACTGGGTTAATTCCAGCAGGCTTGTCGGCAATGCCACTTCATTTTCAGCGAAATAGCCGATGTCAAAATTCAGGCAGACATCACCAAAATCAACTGGCGTGACGCGGTTGGTATCGTCAGGAATGAACTCCGCGGCGACATATTGCAGTCGAGAAGACTCGTAGGACTCAAAAATATCGGCGCTCAAAGCACGGCTCAAGAAAGTATTATCGATGCCAAACAAAACATCGCCTAGTGGATTGTTCTTGGTCAAGATTGCCTGGTTGACCATTTGCCCGGCATCCCCCGCCCGCAAGATTTCAAGCGTCATGCCGCTGTCATTTTCAAAGGCGGTGACTGTCGCTTCGGAGATGGCGAAACTGTCATGAGTGACCAGAACGACTGTTGGCGGGTCTTGCGCCCAGATGGCGGAGACAGCAGAGACGATTACGAAAACTGCCAGGACGATTCGCAAAATCATAAGAAACTCCCATCATTATAAATGACTATAATAATGAGACTTGGCAGCTTTGTTTGGGTCTTGATGTTATGCCAGGGTGGCTGAAACCAATGTTTCCTAGACATCCCTACGCCAGCATTAACTGGATCAGGTATATGGGTCGGTGCGACACAGCGCACCCTCTCAGCCTAGTGATAAGCTCCCCAAGTCTCGATGCAATTTCAATTATACCCCGAATTGGGATGAATAGCAACATACATCTGATGTGGGAGTGTCTAAATCAGTGGATGTGAGATAGGATGCAGAGATGAACACTGCCCTTACTGTCAAGCAACAGACCGTTGATGCGCTTCATTTGATGGGAGACCCCAAGGTCACTGGCGGGCAGTTGGCTTAGTGGCACTCACATAATCGATTGTTTAACCCTTTACAGCCCCAGCCGTAAGACCTTTGACAAGGTGCTTTTGGAAAAAAAGGATCGCGATAATGATCGGAAGCGTTGCTGAAACTGCGGCCGCAGCAGCCAGTGTCAGATGACGCGGATCTTCTTCGCCTGTGAAACGTGAAATAGCAACCGGCAAGGTCCAGTTGGATTGTGTCAGAACCCGAACCAAAAGAAATTCGTTATACGCTAGCAAAAGTGTGAACAGTGCTGTTGAAATAATGCCCGGCCACATAATCGGGATAATCACACGAATAAACGCCGTCAGCCGGCTCGCACCATCGACCATCGCCGACTCTTCCATGTCTCTGGGTATCTCCATAAAGAAGCTGCGCAGCATCCAAATCGTGAATGGTTGATTGACAGCGACCAGCGTAATAATCACCAATATATGAGTATCGATCAGTTGGGTTACAGTACCGATCCAGAAATAGGGCAGCACAAAGGCCAATCGTGGTAACGCGCGGAATGCAAGTGCGGCTATGAGTACAACGACAGCAGCGTACCCCGCATAACGCGCCAGCGAGTATCCCGCCAAACAGCCGATGCTAATCGAGATTACAATCGTGCCAAAGGTCACAATTAAGGTGTTGATGAAGTAATCGTAGAATTTCGCCACATCATATATTTGAGGAATGGCCCAAAAAAGAACCGCGAAACCTGCCAGCGCCAACACATAAATCAAGGTCGTATTTAGAGGAATATAACGCGCAAACAACATGAGACCAACGAGCAGTACGACCCCCAGCAAAATAAAATAGCCTGCCGCAGAACTCACATCAGGCACCGAGCGCAGCCACACCTCTTCATAGTTCTCCCAGGTCGGTTCAAAGAAAAAGATAGGCGTGCGCGAAAATGCGTCCTTGAATGTCTTGAACGACTGAAGCGCGGTCCAGAAAAACGGCACAAGGCTATATATCGCAAAAACCACCAATGCCAGATGGACAAGAACACGGCCCAAAGGGCTTTTTATCTTATCCATACTATCGCTCCGCAATCTGCTCTTTATACGAGATGTACAGGAATGGTATCAACACAAACATAATGCCAGCCACTGTTAGAACCGCCATAGCGTTTGCCTTGCCAAGGCGCTGTACTCTTAGAGCAGTCTGGAAGGTATAGGTCATCACGGAATCCGCTTTGAATTGTGGATTCAACTCCGAAAGCACAAAAACACTATCAAACACGCGGTACGAATCCATAATCGAAAATAGAAGTATGAAAATCGTCAGAGAATTCACATGAGGTATGACAATGTGACGAATCTTCTGCAATCGACTTGCGCCATCTATTGACGCGGCTTCCATTAGACTATGGGGCAAAGTCTGTAACCCGGCAAAGTAGACCACAATAGTAAATGGCGTCACAGACCATATACCAAACAAGATAATTAAGGTCTTAACGGATTGTTCGTTGTAACGGAATCGCGTATCAAAGAGCGTTTGATAGATGTATGTCAAAAGTCCCGATGGCTCAAACAACTGTTTGAACATGATTGTCCCGACAATCGGCACGATAATGAACGGAAGAAGAAAAATAGACAGATAAACGCCCCTGACAAATCCAGAAACCTGATCCAGCAGCAGCGCGACAATAAAACCGATAATCACCCAAGCCGGAACTACCATGGCGGTATATAGCCCCGTAAATTCAAAAGACTGCCAAAACCTGGGATCTTCCAAAACCTCAACATAATTGCGCAAGCCGATGAACTGTGGGTCAGTGACATTTCTAAACGTCATGAAGTTCATACCCAGCCAGACCGCCATGATCAGTGGTATCACCATCAAGACGGTCATAATAAAGATGCTTGGCGAAGCAAACAAAAAGAAATTATGACGCTTCATAAGAATGCACCGCGTAAATAAGCCCTGCCGTTTTTGCACACTAAAGTACGGAACCACATCAAATGTGGCTCCGTACGATTTCCTTGCATTCAACTACTCGCCAATGAAGCCCTGTGCTGTTGCTTCCACGATATATTCTTCGGCAGCAGAGTTCAGCGCCTCTTCAGCAGTCATGTCACCTGTGTACACCAGCGGCAGAAACTGTTCAAGTTTTGCGATCGCAATGTTCACCGCAGGATTCTTGTCATAGTTGCCCACACCCTCAGCGATGGTTTGATTCGCCGCTGGCAAATATGGGCCGCCAAATCCAGCAGCAGAGGTACGGGTTGTCATACCGATAGCTGCGGCAGCCTGTTGACTTTCCTCATCGATAGCTTCCATGATAACGCGGAAGATCAAATCCGGATCGGCAGTCGTTGCTGCGGGAATAAAATAGAAATCATTCCATCCAGAACCAGCACGCGGGCCATCCTCAGTCACGCGCGGGGCTGGCGCATACGAAATAACATCTACAAAGTCCGAACGCTCTGGATCTGACATGTTAGCTGCACGGCTCGCCCAAATCTTGGTGATAGGCAAACTGCCAAGAGCCATAGATACTTCAATTTCGTTCAAACCCAAGGACACCCCATCATCGCCGATGCAAGCGTTGACCACATCAATCATCAATTCCATCGCTTCGACGCCTTCTTCACTGTTAAAGGTCGGCATGTTATCGTCACCAAGATATTTGCCGCCAAGTGCGCGAAGCACCATGAAGAATTCAAGCTCCCAAGCACGAGTACGCGACACATCCATTGAAAATGGAATGTCCCAATCCGGATTGTCCAGACCAATGGCACCGCAGATTTCAATCAGTTCTGCGTATGTTTCGGGAATTTCAAGCTCCAGTTCTTCAAAAACATCCTGACGATAAACCAGGTGCAGGGTGTTGCCTACCATAGGAATGCCGTAGATATGCCCCTCAAAACTCCCGCCTTCCCATACAGTGGCGGGAATATCATCCAGATTGTACTCGTCACGATACTTCTCAACGAGGTCGTCCAGCGGCAGCAGCCAGCCAGGACCTGCCCAATCAGCAACTTCACCATTGGCGCCGTGTACGATGTCGAAAGGCGAATCGCCGCCCGTCGAAAGTGCAAGACGCACCTGTTCCACGACATCCGTTGAAGCGAGCAAGCTGGTGTTGACAGTGAGGTTTTCTACCTCATTGCACTTCTCCAATTCTTCAGCATAAAAATCAGTGATGGGGAATGACCAGCCTATCATGTTGATTTCTACAGATTCGCTCGGGCCTTCTATATCACAAGCCCCCTCGTCCTGAGCACTGGCTGGCAAAGCAGCCAAAAGCGCAAACAAGGCTAATACAAACAGCAGTTTCTTCATGTTTTTCTCCTTATAGAACCACTTTGCGATATTAAAAAGGTGAGTCCACCAGGAACTTTCACCACCTTTTCCGAAATCAGGGTGTGCCCCACTTTCATCGCATTATAGCCGACATGCTTCCCGCTGCTAAGACTGGATTGCAACGTTCTAAAACTAACCGCTTTGTACTCTATGTACCCTGATCGTCCCTATCCGAAACTGATGTTACTTTAAGCCCAAACGTTCAAACTGCTCTTCTGGACTGTCAGCATCCCTCATAGCAATCGATCAGCATGCCCTCCATCCGTTTCTCGGCAGGCGTGCCGTCAGTAAATTGGCTTATCTTAAACGAAAGTCCTGAGAACATAACGTATTTTGCCTTACTCTCGGATAAAATCAGCCAGAAATTGCTCGAATCTGCCTGCATTGCAGGCCTCGACATAATTGAGTATGTCACCGCCGCGCAGTGGATATAATGGATAGCAGCTTGTGGGTGCAGCGCCTTGGGGCAAATCAACCAGCATATCACAGCCAGGAAAGGGAATGATAACACCGTCTGTGGTCGGCTGAAGTTCGTCCACGATGCTTTCAACAGTTGCGATGACGGTATCGGCAGCATATACCAGTTCCATGTCGATGCCCAGATTGTTGTTGATGAGTATATTTCCGTGTCGGTCACCTGCGAGACCGTGGATGACAGCAACATCGCATGGAATTGCCGGGAAAGCAGTCAGCTCTTCGTGTGAATAGGGATCGCGTACTGTCTTCACATCAGGTCGCAGGCGCAGCAAATCCGTCCCCAGCCAAGCATGGGAGGGCATAAATCCGACGCCGGAAATTTGAGCGCGGATGCCCATAACAATGCTGGCTTCAGTCTCTTCAATGACGGTGATTCGCTGAGCCTGCGCGAATTGTGTGAACATGGGCGCAAGCCCGAAAACCTCCAGGCCGAAATAAGCGGAACGGACTGATTGGACACAGCCAGTGCCTATGAGCAAGTCAGACTCTATGCCGCCAGTGAAAGTAAGTAGCGTTAAATCGCGCGGTGGTTTCGGCTGCTGCAACAGCCCGCGCACAAATCCGACCGGGCGGCGATAGAGTGTCATGCCGCCCAGCGCCAGTGTGCTGCCATCTTTGACTGCCTGGACTGCTTGCTCTAGTGGCACATAGCGGTCGTTCATTTTCTTGGTTGCAGCCTGACTATGCAAAACTTCATTTGGATGAAGCTCACAATTCCGAAAAATGGACAGGATAGCTTATACTATACAGAGATTAAAACTTTGAATACCTCAGAGATATGCGATGAAGCGGATTAGCCTGTTCATGCAAAGGTCGCGGTTAAGTCAGTCCATTCTGTTCGCCGTCACCATCTTTACCCTTGGCTTTATTGCTGGCAACATATCCATATTCAGCAGAACCATTGCCCAGGGTCAGTTTGATTTGAGTGACACCGATGAGGCTTTTGAATCCTTTTGGGATGCCTTTTCGATTATTGAATCGCGTTATGTAGACCCCATAGAGGTCGAAGTCCTGGTTGACGGCGCGATTGAGGGCATGGTCAATGCCCTTAACGACGAACACAGCGGCTATATTCGACCGGAATTATACAACAGGATGACCAATTTTTCGGGCAAGCTGTCCGGCATTGGCGTCATCGTCCGAACCATCTCCGAAACTGGCGAAATCCAGGTCACATCCGTCATATCGAACACGCCAGCTGAAGAGGTAGGTGTGATGGCAGGCGACATCTTTTACGAGATTGATGGCATCAGCGCGGCCGGTTTGACACATAACGAACTGATGACGATGGTGCCAGGACCCGCAGATACTGTCGTCAACATTACCTTCCGCCGTAACGACGAACTCGTCAATTATGATATTGTCCGCGCTGTCTTTATCATCCCGAATGTATCGCACCAGATGGTTGGCGATAACATCGCTCATGTGACCATGCTCGACTTCAACGAGATGTCACGCTCACAATTGGATGAGGCACTTGCGGCGGTGGATATCAACAGCAGCAATGGCTTGATTGTTGATATTCGCGGCAATGAGGGCGGCCGACTGTCGAGCGTCATTGAAGTCGGCAGCGCATTTATCGAGGATGGCGTTCTGCTGCGCCAGGTTTCGCGTGACCAGACAGAAGAGGTCACCCACACCCGCGGCGCTTACGCGGATATTAAGGTCCCGGTAGTTGTACTGGTAGACGAAACCAGCGCCAGCGCTTCCGAAGTCCTTGCCGGTGCCATGCAAGATTACGGGGTTGCAACCCTTATAGGCGAGACAACCTTTGGCAAAGGCACAGTGCAGAACATCCCGCAATTATCCAACGGCGGCGGTCTGCGCATCACCATCAAGCGCTGGCTGACACCGAAGGGCGCCTGGATTCACCAGCAAGGCATCACCCCGGATATTATCGTCGAGTGGAATCCAGAATCGGACGAAGAACTTGAAGATGACCTTCAGCTGGCCGCCGCCATAGACTATCTCGAATCATTGAGCAACCAATGACCCGGACTGACGTATATCAGGTGAGAGTTCTGATATGCGTAATTTCAATCTGGTCATCAGAGCAGGCAGATGATATACTGTCATCGTTTTGTGACAGATTCCAAGGAGTTGCAACATGGCTGTTGCCCTGCAAATTTCTTCTATCGTCATTTCGGTCGCCCTGATTATCCTGATTCTGTTACAGGTCAAAGGTGGCGCACTGGGCAATCTCCTGGGCGGAGACGCAGGCGGCGGCATCGCCCGCACCCGTCGCGGCCTGGAGAAAACGCTTTTTCAAATCACCATCTTTTTGTCGATCGCATTTTTAGGCATTGCTCTCTTCGCTGTTGCAACGCCGAATTAAAGTTCTGACATACTGGCGGCGAAGGCAAAGCAGGCTTTTGATTTAAGCAAAAGGCAGGTCATGTTTCGCGGTTTTCGCTGGCAGCTGGTTGCGCTCATCTTTGCCCTCATTTTGTTTGCCGCCGGGATTGCCCACCGAATCAGCATACCCATGGGCATATCCGCTGCCAGAACCCCTCTGCCGCCCACTCCCAGTTCGCCGCCAACGGATGCACCCGCCCCAACAACAGCGCCTACAGCCAGCCCGCTCGCATTGGTAGAGCCAGAGATAACGAGTTACCGCGAAGGGCTGGTCGGGAGCGTCAAACGACTCAACCCGATATTCGCTCATCTCAACCCGATTGACAGCGACATCACAAGTTTGATATTCGAGGGATTATTCAAAACCAATGCCTATGGCGAGCCGCTGCCCCGCCTGGCGAGCGATGTAGAGATTTCCAGTGACAATCTGGAATATGTGGTGAAACTCCGCGAGGGTGTCAAATGGCAAGATGGCATCGCCTTCACTGCTGCCGATGTCATATACACTATGTCTCTGTTGAGTGACCCCGAATATGCCAATTTCTCGCCCTTGTCACAGTTTTGGCGGACGGTCGAAACCCAGCAGCTTTCTGATTATTTGGTTCGCTTCCGGCTGGCGCAGCCGCTTGGCAGTTTTACCAGCCTGCTGACCATCGGTATTCTGCCCGAACACGCGCTCAGAGGCACTCACGTTTCGCAGCTGGCGCAGCACCCTTTCAATCTCTCCCCCATTGGCACAGGCCCCTATCAGCTGTCCTCGCTGCGCTCACGGAGCGGGGACAAAATCAATGCTGTCCATCTTCTGTTGGCGCCAGTCTACGGGGAACGTCCCGAAGGTCAGCGCGGATACCTGTTTCGCGAGCTTCAATTCAAGCTGTACGACAGTCCCGAAGAGGCAATCCAGGCATATCGCCTGGAGCAGATTGATGCGCTGGCAAATTTGGCATCGCGTGACCAGCTTTTATTATTGCCCAACAGCCAGGTCTACACGCAGGTTGAATCATCGCTGGGCATTCTGATATTCAACTGGGACGCTGATGAGGGAAACGACTTCGCCAATCGACGCGTGCGTCAGGCTTTGTCGCTGGGATTGGATCAACATGCTTTGGTGCAGCGGCATCTGACCTCGAACGCGGCTTTTGCCGACAGTCCGTTTATTCCGGGGTCATGGGCATATCAGCCGAATCCCCTTTGGACAAGCGTCAACCCGTCAGAGGCTAAAGCGCTTCTGGAATCCGTCATCTCTGCCCAGTCGGCTTCAGATGAAGACACAAGCGATAACCTGCCGACCTTAGCTGGCTTCTCGCTGCTGGTTGAAGATGTTGCTGCATTGCGAGCGCTGGCAAGCGATATTGTAGCCCAATGGGAGCAGCTTGGATTGAAAGTCGCCATTGAAACCGCCGCGCCAGATGAACTGATTCAGCGGCTGGCAGCGGGTGATTTTCAGGCGGCAATCGTCACGCAGTTCATCGGCAGCGACCCCGATGTGTATCGCTACTGGCATCCAAGCCAATATCTGAATGGACAAAACTACGGCGCAGTATCGGATGACGAAATCTCCGAATTGCTGGAGTTTGCCCGCCACGAACGCAACAGCATCAACCGCACTCATCTGTATCGGCAATTTCAGGAAAAATTTGCCGATCAGGCGATTGCCATACCCCTATACTATCCGCTATACACCTTCGCTGTACGCGATACCATTGAAGGCATCCGGCTGGGAAACCTGGGGACGGCGGCTGACCGTTTTCGAGGGATTCAGCAGTGGCGCCCAAGGACGCTGGCGGGCTAGAGCGCATTCTCCTGACGCAGAATGTGGCGCAGCCATTCTTTCCGTGCGGCGCCCCTCAGCGTTTCGAGCTTGCGCGTGCCAAGCGGGTCAATCTCTTCGCGGAGCAGTCGCAGGTCTTCTTTATCCGGCGGCGTCGTCTCATGCAGGTCAGGAGCCACTTCAAGCGCAAAGCCGGTTTTGCGCCTGATTTTCTGGATGTCGGCATTCGGATGAACCGTTGTCAGCCGCATGTGACCCTTCGCCCAATCGAACTGCCCCAAATCGGTAATCATATAGCGCGGTCCACCCCCAAACTTGCGGTGGGCAACATGCCCCATGCCGCTGATGAAATCAATTCGCTCGGCAAAAGTCACGCGCGAATGTCGCGGAACATACAAAAATGTCTCGTCATATCTTGGGGTGACATCAGGAATACCGCCACTCCCTGGCAGACGCATCCGCGGTTTGTGAACATTTTTGCCGAAAGCGATGTTGTTGAAATTGCCTTGCGCGTCAACTTGCGCCGGTCGGAAGAACTCTTTGGGGCGATACTTGGGTAAAATATCAGCAGCGCCGACCGCGAAGCCGAGATGAATCAAGCCTTTTGCGACCCAAAGCTCTTCGATATTGGCGATGCCAAGCGCCCCCCAGTCTTGCACCAAAGCCTGACCAATCGCTGAAGTAAATCGAGCCTGCGGCGCATAACGTATCTTCCCCAAAATCAAACCAGCGGACACCAGCGGGGTGTTGATGCCCTGCGCCCAGACATCACCATCCCTGATTTGGCGGGAAATACATACGCTGATTAACTCATCAATGGTGTATTCAGTGTCCATTGCCACGCTAATCTGGCTTCACCAGACGAACGAACTGCCGCTTACCGACCTGCAAAACAGCCGGCAGCCTGTCTAGCTTGACCCTTGCCTTGATGTCCTCAACCCTCTGATCATTCAGGCGCACGCCATTCTGCTGAATGAGCCGCCTCGCCTCGCCGCGGCTGGAAGCCATATTGAGGCGCACCATGACATCCCGAATCTCTTCTTCAGCAGACAGCACCACTTCAGCGATGTCAGTCGGGATGCCACTGCCGCCACGAAACACCTCATCCCACCGAGCCTGCGCGGCAGCGGCGGCTTGCGGGCTGTGGAAAATCGTCACGATGTCGCCCGCCAGCCTCATTTTGACCTCATTAGGATGCCACTTGCCCGCTTTCAGGTTGCCTTCCAATTCCACAATCCGAGCCGGCGACCAGCCGAGAATCAGCTTGTGATAGATGCTCATTGCCTTGTCCGGCAAACTCATCACCTTGCCAAACATATCCCAAGGCTCCGCCAGCAGGGGAATATGATTCCCTAAACTCTTGGACATTTTGATTTCGCCATCCGTTCCGGGCAGGCTCTCGCCCATAATGATGGCGATTTGCGGTTTTTGCCCCAAGCCCGTCTGCAATTTTCGACCGGCGACCAGGATATTAAATAGCTGGTCTTGCCCGCCTACCTGCACATCGGCTTCCTGTGCCACTGCATCATAAGCCTGCATCAAAGCATAGAAAAACTCATGCAGGTAAATCGCTTTGCCTTCCTCAAGGCGCTTGGCAAAATTTTCCCGAACCAGGAACTGCTGCACGGTAAAATGGCTCGCCAGGCGGATAATATCGGCAAAGTCAAGCAGCGACAGCCACTCGTCGTTGCGGCGGACGCGGGTTCTGTCCTGGTCGAGGATTTTGAATGCCTGTTCAGCGTAGGTTTTGGCGTTGTCCTCAACGCGCTGCATGGTCAGTTGATCACGGGTCGAGTCCTTGTCGGAAGGGTCGCCAATCAAGCTGGTAAAGGTGCCAACCAGAAAGGTCACATCATGCCCAAAATCCTGGAACTGCCGCAGCTTTCGCATCGTGATGGTGTGACCCAAATGCAAATCAGAGGTGCGAGGGTCATAACCACAATAAACACGCAGGGGCCGTGCCTCTCTTTCACATTCCAGCAAACGGTCACGCAGGTCTTTTGCCATATTTGTGCGCGTTTCGGGGTCGCCATAAGCAGTTCCCGACATCAATACTTCGACTTGTTCTTCAATTGTCGCCATCATACTTTCCTATCTGGTCGTGAACTCTAAACCCTGATGAGTATATCATAGTGATGCGCCCTTGTTGAGGTTGGGCAGTTATCGCTATAATTTTCCATCGGTTATGCTATCATCATATCATAATTGAACCTTTTTGAACCATTAAAATGTTTCGGAATCGTGATTTGGATTGTCAATGAGGGAAATCCGCATGGAACAAATGACCAGTGGTGAGGCACGTCAGGCTTTTCTCGATTTTTTTGAGGAGATGGGACATAAACGAGTCGCGTCATCTTCACTTGTCCCTGGCAACGACCCTACCTTGCTGTTCGCCAATGCGGGCATGGTTCAATTTAAGGATGTTTTTCTGGGACTGGACAAGCGCAGCTACAAACGCGCGACCACCTCGCAAAAATGTATGCGGGTGAGCGGCAAACACAACGATTTGGAAAATGTCGGGCCCTCCCCGCGCCATCACACATTCTTCGAGATGCTTGGCAATTTCAGCTTTGGGGATTACTTCAAGCGTGATGCCATCAAATACGCCCATCTGATTCTGACCGAAGTTTATAAGCTCCCAGCCGAGCGCTTGGTCTATACTGTCTACGAAAATGACGATGAGGCCTACAATCATTGGGTCAAGGACTTGGACATCAATCCAAAGCGCGTTGCCAGAATGGGTCCAGCTACCAACTTCTGGCAGATGGCAGATACCGGCCCTTGCGGCCCGACTTCAGAAATCCACTGGGACAACTATCCAGAGATGGGCGAAGACAGCATTATGCCCATGCTGCAAATGGAAGATGACCGCTTCCTCGAAATATGGAATCTGGTCTTTATGCAGTTCAACCGCCAGCAGCCAGACCCCGAACACAGCGGACAATGGGACAAACCCTTGCCGGCTCCTGGGGTGGATACTGGCATGGGCTTGGAGCGCATCGTATCGATATTGCAGGGCGCGTCAGCCAACTACGAGACTGACCTTTTTATGCCGATTATCGAACGCATCCAGCAGCTTACGGGACACTCCGATGAAGAGCGCGAGGCGAATATCGTCCCGTATCGCGTCATTGCCGACCATATTCGCGCGGCTGTTTTTCTGATTAGCGATGGCGTGCTGCCCGGCGCCAAAGGACGGGCCGCCATCCCGCGCATTGTGATTCGGAGAGCCGTCCGTTTCGGCAGCAAAATCGGCTTCGAGCAGCCCTTCCTGGCACAGGTCGCCGATGCTGTTATCGACATCATGGGTGAACATTATGAAGAACTTGTTGAACAGGCAGACAGCATCAAACGAGCCATCACCCTGGAGGAAGAACGTTTCTACCGCACCATGGAACGTGGCCTGAATGAACTTGAAGATATGCTCGGCAGGCTCAGGCAAGGGGACGTTCTGTCTGGCGAGCAGGCATTTTATCTCAAGGCGACTCTGGGGCTGCCCTTCCAGGTCACCAGGGATGTGGCTGAAGAACGCGGCTTTTCGGTTGACGAGGCTGGCTTTGCCGCTGCCGAGGCAGAGCATGCACGCATTAGCGGCGGTGGTCAGGCGCTGGGCGCAATGGAATCAGTCGCGTTCTACCAGCATTTGCTAGGGGACTTGCAATCCAGCCACAGGCTGGGAGACCATGGCGTTACTTACAATCCCTACACCGCCCTGCCATCCGATACAAAGGTGCTGGCTTTGGTGCAGAACGGCAAGCAGGTGGAGAAAGCGCTTCTGGGCGAGAAAGTCGAAGTCATCCTGGCCAAAACCCCATTCTATGTTGAATCCGGCGGGCAAGTCAGTGACATCGGGATCATCTCGGCTGCGGATTGGGTTATCGAAGTTGAAGTCATGAAACAGCCGATTAAGGGCATCACCCTCCATATAGGCGAAGTGGTCGAAGGGAATCCCAAGACCGGGGATAAAGCCACCGCGCAGGTCGATTTGCCGCGGCGCAGCCATATTATCCGCAATCATACCGCCACCCATCTGCTGCACGCGGCTTTACGCAACAATCTGGGACCTCATGTACAGCAGAAAGGCTCGCTGGTGGCACCAGACCGACTGCGATTCGATTTCTCGCACCCCGAAAAAGTCTCCGAAGCAGAATTGGCGGCGGTAGCGTCTGAAATCAATCGAACCATACTTAAAAACTACTGCGTTCAGGCCCAACAAAAATCGCTGGAGCAGGCTCGCAGAGAGGGCGCCATAGCCTTGTTCGGCGAAAAATATGATGAGACTGTGCGGACGATTGTTATCGGGTCAGATGATTGCCGCTACAGTTATGAGCTTTGCGGCGGGCTTCATGTTCGGGAAACTGCCGAAATTGGCAGCTTTCTCTTTACCAGCGAAGGCAGCGTCAGCGCTGGCATCCGTCGAGTTGAGGCGCTGACCGGGCAGGCAGCCGCCACAGCCATGCGCCAAAAGCTGGAAACGCTGAATCGGATTGCCGACCAGCTAGGCACGTCAGCCGATATGGCCGTCCATAAAATCATCACGCTGCAAACGGAGCTTGGCGCGGCGCGGCGTGAAATCGAGAATTTGCAGCGCAAGCTGGCAAAGGGCAGCTTCGACCAAATGATAGACAGGCAGCTTGAAAGTCTCAACGGCAAGCAGGCGCTCCTTGCCCGGCTGGACGGGATTCCCATGGAGACCATGCGCGAAATGACCGATTGGTTTCGCAACAAAGTCGAAAGTGGCGTGATGGTGCTGGCAAGCGATGTGAACGGCAAGCCCCAGATTGTTGTCGCCGTATCGGATCAACTGGTCAAAGATGGCATCCGAGCCGGTGATTTAATCAAACCGATTGCCAAAGTCGTCGGGGGCGGTGGCGGTGGACGCCCGCAGATGGCGCAAGCTGGCGGCAGGGACAGCAGCAAAATTGGCGCTGCACTGAAAAAAGCCCGCGACCTCATCGCCCAAGCCTGATTCATCTGTTTGTGTCACAAGGACCGAGTATGAATTTGTGAGAAGATGGCAACACAGATTGAACATGTCCAACTTGACGCCAATGACAATGCAGCGACCTTAAAAGACAGGCTTTCCTATATTCGCGGGCGGCGGGTCTTGCTGATTTGGCCTCAAAACGGCACACAGCTGACACGCAAACTGGATCTCGTGCTGATTCAGCGTGAGGCATATCGCCGAGCCATTCAACTCGCCATTGTCACCCATGACCTTGATGTCATTACCCACGCCAAAGCGCTGAACATCAGTACCTTTGAAACGGTCGAAGCCAGCGAACGCGGACGCTGGAAACGCGGGCGCAAGAAAGTCTTCCTGCCCCGCTATCACAAACCCAGTCACCAGCCCGAACCTGAAGACTTGAAGTCTATCGTCAGCCGCCGCGTACAGCGCAATCGCCGTCCATCCCGTCTGCGATACGTTCTGGAAAGGCTGATGGTGCTCATCCTGCTGGTTGGTGCGGTTGGCATGACGGCCTATATGGTTCTGCCCAGTGCCGTTGTCATCGTCACGCTGCAAGAAGGTGAAATCAAAATTACCGCTGACATTGTGGCTGATACGAGCTTGCAATCGGTTGACATCGACAAGGGCATCATCCCCGCGCAAATCGTCCGCGCGACGGTGGCAACAACCGCAGCTGTCCCCACGACGGGCACTCAAAGGCTGGCGAATGCGCCGGCAGTGGGCAGGGTGACATTCACCAACCAGACAAATGCACAGGTAGAAATCCCTGCTGACACCATCCTGACCACCCGCGCTGGCACACCTGTCCTTTTTCGGATAACCCGTGCAGTGAGTGTGCCAGCCGGGATTGGCCAGCACATTGACGCCAGCATCGAGGCATTGCAGAGCTACACGGGCAGCGTGGGAAATGTCGAAGCGGGCATGGTCAATTCAGTGGTGGGACCGCTCGGCAGCCGTGTATCGGTCGTCAACCTTACGTCAGCGACCGGCGGCGAGAATCGCATCGTCAAGGTGGTGGCAGAGGCAGACCGCGCTGCCCTGCTGAACAGTGTACGGGTTCAGCTGCAATCACTGGCTTACGAAAAAATTCAGACGCGCATCACGGAGAGCCAGCTAATCGTTATCGAATCCATACGCATTGAGGAAGAACGCAAAGACTGGACGACTTACTCAGCTGAGATTGGAACGGTGGCGGATGAGTTGTCCCTGACGATGCGGGCAGTGGTGTCAGCAATGGTCATTGATGATCATTTCGGTCGCCAGCTAGCCTTGGCACGGCTGTCGGCACAAAAACCCGACGGGGCAAAACTGCGCCAGGATTCGATGATCTATACACGCGGACCCATCAGGCAACACGAAGCCTCCAGCCAGGTCATCTTTCCCGCAACCAGCAGCGCCAAGGTGATACCCGAATTCAACGCCAGCCACTTACAAGAGCGATTGGCTGGTCTCAGCCTTGAGGAAGCGCAGCAGATTTTGGCATCGCAGCCTGAAGTGTCCAGCGCAGTCTCACCGCAGATTGCCATCTACCCCGAGGGATTTGGGCGAATGCCGCTCTTGCCCATCCGCATCGACATTCAAGTCAGGGAGCCAGCATGATTGGGCGTCTTATCGGCATCGACCATGGAAGCAGGCGCATCGGGCTGGCAGTCAGCGATGGCATGGGAATCAGCGCGAGGGAACTGACCATTTTGCGCCGCGGCGCCTGCGCGGAAGATTTTGAGAAGATTCGGTCGATAGCCAAACGCGAACATGCAGTCGGATTTGTGGTCGGCATGCCGCAAAATCCCAATGCGCCCGATGGCATTCATACCCAGGCAGACACGGTACGGCAGTGGATAGCGCGGTTTCGGGAACAAACTGAACTGCCGATTGTCGAGGTCAGCGAGTATCTAACCAGCGAAGAAGCGCGTGAACTGGCGAGGCAGCAGCAGCGCCATCCAAGAGAGCCTGTCGATGATTTGGCGGCACGCATCATCCTGCAATCCTACCTTGATGCCCTAAGCTACGGTTCAGCGACTTTTCCGCCGCCACTGACAAACGAATGAGAAAAAGCTGCTATATTCAAGACAGACAGGTACAGCAATTTTTTTGCTGGAAAAATGCTGTACCTGTGTTATAGTGCCGTTCCATATAGCCAATGAGACTCGAATCATGTTCGATTTACATGATACCCAACCCAGCCGACGCACCTATCGCCTGACCGAAAGTCAAGGGCTGCGGGCGCCGCCCAGGATTCTGCTTTGGGGCACCATCTTATTCTTTCTGCTCTTCCTGATGAGCATCTTTGGCATCATCTTCAGCTTCCGCGAAATCCTCCAGCCGGCACAGCAGCAGCGTGTTATTGACCAATTCCCGATGATGCGCGTTTTTCTAAAGCCAACTCCCCTGGGCGGCGTGTTCCCGACGATTGTCTCGCCATCTAGCGACGGAGACGCCCTGTCATTGCTGGACATGCCCTTGAGCTTTGCCAGCCCGACCGCAGCAAGCACGGCGACAGCCTCCAGCAAACAAGCTGCCGCTGTCCAGCCAGTGGCGACGCAGACCCTGATTGAACCACCAACTGCCGTACCAACTCATGCGCCTGAACCGACGATGTCCCCTACGGCAACGGAGTCAATCCAAACTGGCGCGGATTCCATACCAGCCTCAGCCAGAATATACGGCATCCGTCACGAGCAGCAAAAATGGAACAACTGCGGTCCAGCGACGATTACAATGGCACTTAGCTATTACGGCTGGCAGCAAGACCAGACCGCCGCCGCGGATGCCCTCAAACCCAATCGTGAAGACAAAAATGTAAGCCCGCATGAACTGGCTGCGTTTGTTGACCAGGCAACTCATGTCAAAGCCATCGTCCGCATGGGCGGCAATCTCGATTTGCTCAAGCTGCTGGTGTCGCAGGAGTTTCCGGTCATTATCGAAACCGGCGCGATGTTCGAGGCTTACGACTGGATTGGGCATTATCGCGCTGTTGTCGCCTATGACGATGCTTTCCAGCTGTTTTATTTCTTTGACAGCTTCCTCGGCGTCGGCGACAGCGCTCAGGGTGTCACTGAAACATACGAAAGGGTGGACAAAGACTGGCAGGCATTTAACCGAACCTTCATCGTGGTTTATGAACCGCAGCGCGAAGGATTGCTGCGGAGTCTTTTGGACAGCCACTGGCGGGAACAGGATGCAGCCCAAATTGCTTTTGAAGCCGCACAGGAAGAGGCACAGCGCGAACCGCAGAATCCCTTTGTCTGGTTTAACATGGGGACATCCCTGGTTGAACTGGGGCGATACCGCGAAGCTGCCACCGCTTTCGACCGGGCGCGGCGCTTTCAGCTGCCCTGGCGCATGATGTGGTATCAATTTGGCCCCTTTGAAGCCTATTTTCAGACGGGGCGCTATGACGATGTGATGAGCCTCGTGCAGATCAACCTGAACAATGCCGAAGAGCTTGAAGAGACTTATTATTGGCAGGGACGTGTCCTGGAGGCACAGGACAAAATGGAACAGGCTGCCGCTTCTTTCCGCCGTGCATTGCAGTATAACCCCAAGGATGAAGAAGCGCGTCAGGCGCTTGACAAGCTGAATCAAGGTCTTGGATGACAGGCACAGAGCAATCCCGCCAGGCTGACAAACAAAAACGAAACCGACAGATTGCCCGCTCCACTGTCACTGTCATGCTGGCTTTCACCGCCGCCAAGGTCATCAGCCTGTTCCAAACGCTCATCATTGCACAGACATTCGGGGTTGGCAATGAATTGGATGCCTATGTCGCCGCCAACCGCATCCCGGAACTTATCGTTATCCTGATTTCAGGCGGTGCGCTGACGCACGCCTTTATCCCCGTTTTCAGCGGCTTTCTGGCGCAGGGCGATACCGATGCCGCCTGGCAGCTGTCCAGCCATCTCATCAATGCCATCTTCACCCTTGCCCTGGTGCTTAGCGCTGCCGTCTTTGCAGCGGCGCCCTGGCTGGTTGCCAATCTGGTCGCGCCCGGCTTCGATTTGGCGACAACGCGAAACACAGTCGAAATGATGCGAATCCTGCTTCTTGGCACGATTATTTTTTCTGTCAGCGGCATCTTTAGCGGCATCCTGAATTCGCACCAGCATTTTCTCCTGCCCGCTCTGGCGCCCATTATGTACGACATCGGCATCCTGATTGGCGTTCTGTTTCTATTGCCGCTTTATGGCGTTCACGGCATCGCCCTTGGCGCAGTGCTGGGCGCCGCCATGCACTTCAGCATACAAATCCCCGGACTTGTCACTTACAAGATGAAATGGAAAGCGGAGCTTGGGCTTCGCAATCCGGCATTGTGGCGCGTCATTCGCTTAATGTTGCCGCGCATCGGCGGCCTGGGTGTATTCAGCCTCAATTTCCTGATTATGAACAACATCGCATCACGGCTGAGTGTCGGCTCGGTGAGCGCTCTGGATTGGGGCTGGCGCTTAATGCAGATTCCGCAAACGCTCATCGGCACGGCAATGGGCATTGTGATTTTCCCCACACTGGCGGCATTAAGCGAGGTCAATGACCTCCATGGCAAACGCGAAGCCA
>DAOUKA010000340.1:0-6518 GCA_034421915.1 Anaerolineae bacterium | reverse complement strand
GGTTGCCGAGAGCGAAGGCGCTATCGGCTATATGCCGCTGAGCCATGTCACAGCAGGGGTCAAAGTCGTGGCGATTGATGGCGTCCTGCCCGATGCCGCATCCATGCGCGGCCATGTTTATCCGCTTCGGTTCACCCTGTTCATCATCGGGCGCGCCGAGCCGCCGCCCGCCTGGCGCAGCTTCTTCGGCTGGATACAAAGCCCCGCCGGCCAAAAAATCGTCGCCGAGGCCTTCACGCCTCTGCCATGAGGTTCTAAAAAGCGCGGGCGCATCTTCAATCCAGCGTGACCCCAGCAAAGAGGTCATCTTCGTCGACCTGATGATGATCAGGGGGCGGATAGGCGCGGGTAAAGCCCTGCTTGCTGTAAAAGAGCCGCCGCAGCCACCTTGACGTCCGCGTAATCCGACCGCCTCCCTGACTGGCATGGCAGCGGCTTGCCTGTTCCCAAACATTAAAATAATCAGCAATCGGAATGCGGGCGTGGACGGGTTCGATATGCTCAAGGATTTTCACCATATCAATATCGCGGTTGATGCCCATGCGGCGCGGATTGTGACCTTTGAGCCGCGCACTTAGAATCTGCATCTGCAAGGTCAGCTTGGGAAAGGCGCTGTAATACAATTTCTGCGGGCGGTATGGCTCCAGCCCACCTGCCTGAAAGCGAGCATCCCCGGCGCATTCAAAGGCGCGCACGGTCGCCCGCTGGATGGCGATATGGTCAGGATGCCCATAACCGCCATATTGATTGAAGGTGACGATGACCTGCGGGCGAACCTGTCGCAGCACTTCGACAACCTCACCAACCACGCGCTGCGGATGATGTTCCCATTGATGCCAGAGCGAAGCCGGATGTCTGGAAGTTTCGCTTCCCATCATGCCACTGTCCTTGTAACCCAGCATATAGACTGCCTTGAACTTGAGGATTCGCATAGCGCAGTCCAATTCGCTCAGGCGCAGTTCGGCAACCGTGTCATATTGGCCCCTCATCCGTTCAGGGACAGTTCCCACATCGCCATTGGTGGCGCAGATGAGATAAACATCCACCCCCTCATCAATCCATTTGGGAATGGCGGCGCCCAAGCCAAAACTTTCGTCATCCGGATGGGCGAAACTGATTAGCAGACGTGCTTTTGCCATACTTGTCCCTGACTTGAATCCGCTTGTGCCGACACCGACTCATCTATTATACCGACTGTCCCTTGCAGGAGTGAGTGTCCCTTCTCTATACTGGGGTCTGTTTTTCTGTATCCGCGGTGAGAGCTTGATGAATCGAATAACAGGGTTGGCGCTGGGTCTGATTCTGGCGCTTGGCTTGAGCAATGGGTTATGGTCAAACCTGACCATGGGTCAAAACATCTTCGTGACCAATACTCCGGATGCTCAAAATCGGGCGGCGGTCTTGATGCCAGCCATAACACCCACCCCGCTTCCCATCGGTCCCTATACCTACCCTGACGGGACCAACCCCATGACCGGCCTGCCCTATCCTGATGACGAAACCCGCGGGCGGCGTAATCTGATTGTCAAAATCTCCAATTTCCCGCCGATTGTTCGACCACAGCACGGGGTGAATCAAGCGGACTTGGTATTTGAGTATGAGGCAGAGGGCGGCGTCACGCGCTTTGCAGCCATCTTCCGCACCCATGCGCCAGAGCGCGTCGGCTCCATCCGCAGCGGGCGGCTGCTGGATATGGAACTGGTGACCATGTATCGGGCATTGCTGGCATACTCTGGCGCGAGCGAGCCGATTCAAGAATTGTTCTTCAAGTCCGATTTCAAGTACCGCCTGCTGTCGCCATCTTTCGGGGACAACTGCGAGAATGCCGGCTTCTGCCGCGATGCGACCCTGACAGAACGCCCCTTCGAGCATACCCTCTTTGGCGATACGCGGCTGATGTGGGAAGTCGCCACCCGCCGCCAGGTCAACACGGGTTACCGCGCCCTGGGCTTCGCTTTCAGCGAGCGAGCCGATGTCGGCGGGTCGCCCGCCCGCGATATCTTCATCAACTGGTATGGCGAAACGGATGCCCGCTGGCAATACGATGCAGCCACTGGACGATACCTGCGCTACACCGACAGCCGGCCGCACTATGATGCCGCCGATGACGCGCAGCTTTGGACGGATAATCTGATTATTTTGCAAGTTCCCCACAGCCGCCGTCCCGATTTGTTCCCGCCGGGCGCTGACTATGAATCCTTGGAAATTGCGCTCTGGGGTCAGGGGCCTGCCTATGTCATTCGTGACGGGAATGTTTATGCGGGATTCTGGCGGCGGCTTGGCCAGAAGCCCGGCGAGGCGCTGCAGCTGATTTATGGCGACAGCCAGCCGATTATGCTCAAACCAGGGCGGACATGGGTCGCTGTAACCCGCCTTCTTGGCGATTCGGTCATCAGCGCCGACCTGCCTTGAGATGCCGTTGACCCCGATGATGATGACGCGTACCCTTGTGAGGCGACGATGCGAGTGAAGCAGAGGGCAAACTCTTGAAAGGCCTGATTCGAGGATTGCTGGCAAGCTCCATCATTCTGGTCGCTGCTGTCGGGGTTATGCTATGCTTGGCTTATCTCGTGACCGATGGCGAGATTGTCAATCTGACGCTGACGATTGCCCACCGCGCCCGACTCAGCCAGCGGCAGGATGAACTCAATGCGCCCTTTGGCAGAGACAACAGCCCGATGCGCTTTGACATTGCGCCCGGCACCCCTGCCAGTGGCATCGCCGCCGCCCTTGCCGAAGCCAGGCTTATCCGCGACCCCGAACTGTTTCTGGATTATGCGCTGGCGAAAGGGCTCGACCGACAATTTGAAGCCGGGGTCTATTTTCTTAACCAGACGCAGACCATCCCCGAAATCGCCCTGGCGCTAACCGATTCGAGCAAAAGTTTCATCCCCTTCCGCACCCCAGAAGGCGCTCGCATCGAAGAGTTGGTCAGCCTGATTGACTCAAACCCCCTGTTCAGTTTTAGCGGCGCGGAGTTTCTGGCGCTGGTTGATGAAGGCGCAGCCCTGCCGACTGACTTCGCGGCTTGGGCAGGCATACCGCCAGGCCTCTCTTTGGAAGGCTTTATGTTCCCCGATACCTATCAGCTGCCACCCGATGTGACTGGCGAGGGCTTGCGGCAAATCCTGCTGATGACATTCCGTAGGCGAGTCGGTGAGCAGCTGCGGCAGGATGCGCTGGCGGCGGGTTATACCCTGCGCGATATGGTGACCCTGGCATCCATTATCGAACGCGAAGCCGTCTGGGCGGACGAGCACCCCTTGATTGCCAGCGTCTACCGAAATCGACTCAAGATCGATATGCGCCTGGAAGCCGACCCAACCGTTCAGTACGGGATTAACGGTTTGCGCGGCAGCTGGTGGCCCCAGATTACCCGTGCCGATTATCATGGAGTCGGCTCGTCGTATAACACCTATCTGCATAACGGATTGCCGCCCGGGCCCATCGCCAGCCCAAGCCTGTCCGCCATTCGCGCCGCCATCCACCCGGCCGAATCGAATTATTATTATTTCCGCGCCCGCTGTGACCGCTCCCATTATCACAACTTCGCCGTCACTTTTGACGAGCATCTGCAAAATGGCTGCTAAGGCATTTGGGCTGTGTGCCATCTGGCTCACGCTGGCGGGCATCCTGTCGTCATGCGCCCTCGCACAAAGCGGCGACATCAAAAAAATCGCGCTGCTGGCGCCCTTTGAAGGACAATACCGCCAAATCGGTTACAACCTTTTCTATGCGCTGCGGCTGGCAATGGAGGATGGCGGCCGGATAGATATGCAGCTGCTGGCGGTTGATGACGGCGGCACAGTGGAATCCGCCATCAAACGGGTTCAGGCGCTGAACCTGGATCCGGCTGTCGAGGCGATTCTCGTCTTGGGAAAAGTCGCTTCGCACCCCGCTGTCCAGCGCGTCAATAACCGACCGCTGATTGTCATCGGCAGCTGGGGGCATGACCGCGCCGACGAGCATACCCTCTACGCGGCGCATCCGTCCATCGCCCGACAGCGCCTCGCCAGTGACCTGCTGCTGCTGGCGCCCGTATCCGATTCGCCGGGCAATTCAGAGAACATTGTTTTCGTCAGCAGTGGCCGTCTGGCGGATGATGCCTTTCGCCAGCGATATGCACCGGATGATTTGCATGCGCCGGCGCCGAATCTGCTGGCGACAGTCACGTATGATATGGGGCGTCTGGTGCTGGCGGCGCTGGCATCAGGGACAGAGATCGCGCAGGCACAGCATGCGGGCATCAACGGGAACATTCAGTTTGAAGACGGCTATTGGCAAGACGCCCCGCTCAATTCATTCCGCTACGATGGTGACCAACTGGTCAGCGTTCCTGATTAAACCTCTGACCCGTCGATGACGCCATAAAACAGGGGCAGACGTTCAACTGGCGCATCGCTGTATTCGACCGCCGCCTCAAGCCATGCCTGCGCCTGCTGCAATCTCGTCTCATCATTGGCATGAATGGTCATCAGCGCATCACCGACCGAAACCGAATCACCGACAGCGGCATGAACCTCGATGCCCACAGCATGGTCAATGACGTCCTGCTTGGTGGCGCGCCCCGCCCCCAGCGCCAGCGAGGCCAAGCCGACCTTATCGGCAAATATATTGGCAACAGTCCCCGATTTTTTGGCGGGCAGGCTGTGCTTGAATGATGCCTGCGGCAGCTTGCCGAGGTCATCAATCTGTGATACATCGCCAGCCTGCGCCTCGACCATGCGCCTAAAACGACCGAATGCCTGCCCGCTCATCAAAATCCTGTCCGCTTCGGCGCGGGCTGCATCCACATCGGCCCACCGTCTGCCTTGTCCAGCCAGCTTGAGCATATAAGCCGCCACCTCAAGGCAGTGCTGATGAAAATCGGCAGGGCCTTCACCCTGCAAGGTCTTCACCGCTTCAGCCACCTCCAGCGCATTGCCAACGGCGGCGCCCAGCGGCTGATTCATATCCGACAAAAGCGCGGCCATATCCCGCCCGGCATCCATGCCAATCTGCACCATAATGGTCGCCAGTTCCCTCGCGCCCTCCAGGCTCTTCATAAAAGCGCCATGCCCAAGTTTCACATCCAGCACGATGCCATGCGCTCCCGCCGCCAGTTTCTTGCTCATAATGCTGCTGGCAATCAAGGGCAGGCTGCTCACGGTGGCGGTCACATCGCGCAGTGCATAGAGCTTGCCATCGGCGGGCGCCAGCGACCGCGTCTGACCAGCCAGCACCAGCCCCGTATCGCCGGCAATCTGGCGAAACTGCGCTTCGGACAGGCTCGCATCAAAGCCGTCAATCGATTCCAGCTTGTCGATAGTGCCGCCCGAAAAACCCAGACCGCGCCCGCTCATCTTGGCGATGGGCACACCCAAGGATGCCACCAGCGGCAAGACCACCAAAGTCGTTTTATCACCCACCCCGCCAGAAGAATGCTTGTCGATGGCATAATCCACCACATCCGACAAATCAAGCATGTCCCCCGATTCGGCCATGGCGACAGTCAGGGCGACAATCTCACCGCGGCTCATACCCTGAAACAAAATTGCCATCAGCAAGGCCGACGCCTGATAATCGGGAATGCTGCCCGCAGTATAATTTTGTATAAACCAGCGGATTTCGCTGTCGGTCAAAGATTGACCATCGCGCTTTTTGGCAATGACATCAACCATACGCATAAGCGGCTGCTCCCGAATGATGAAATCGGACAATGCTTGCCATGGTACTATCTGCTATGTATTTTACATGATGTTCGCTTATAATAATGGTGCATCTATGCAAGCGATTGAAGTTTATTCTATTCTATGTGCGCGGGATTTCCATTTGCGGCTGCCGCGCCGGCTTAGTACATGAGGTTCTGATATGACCACCAAAACCAAAAGCAAAAGACCGAATCAACGAACGCTGCTGATTATCGGCGCTGTGATTGTCATCGCCGTCGTCGTGGCTGTGGCTTTCGTCGTCCTTTCCAGCCAGAGTTCATTAAGCAGCCAGTCGATGGCTTATGGACAGATTCCACAGGGGCGTCAGCCAGACGGCGGCTTTGTCCTGGGACCAGAAGATGCGCCCATTACCATTGTGGCTTTTGAGGATTTCCTGTGTCCGCACTGCCAGCGTTACAAACCCACCATCGACAAGCTCATCAGTGAATATGTCGCCACCGGTTTAGCCCGCTTCGAGTATCGTTTTACGCCGGTGGTGGATGCGACCTATTCGCCGCTGACGGCAAAATTCGCTGAATGCGCCGATACGCTGCGCCCTGGTTCATTCTGGCAGGCACACGATGTCATGTTTGAGCTTGCCAGTGCAAGCCGCTATAACGACAGTTCCTCCCGCGCTTTTGCCGAGCGCATGGGGCTTTCGTACACCCAGCTGCTGGAATGCGCCGAGGATGCGCGGCAGGTTGATATTGACCTCCAGCTTGCTGACCAGTTGGGTGTCGCCGGCACGCCAAGCGTGTATGTCCGTTATAACAACAGCCCGCCACAGCCCCATCCCCTTGGGCAGCAGCCGACCTTTGAGCAGCTTGG
>DAOUKA010000339.1:0-7567 GCA_034421915.1 Anaerolineae bacterium | reverse complement strand
TCCTTCTGCTGCGGGGCGGGTGGCGCTCAATTTTGGAAAGAAGAAGAAGCGGGCGACAAAAGAGTCAGCATGGAGCGCTATCAGGAGGCCCAATCCACCGGCGCCGCGGCGCTGGCGGTCGCTTGTCCCTTTTGTATGCGGATGTTTGAGGATGCTGGCAATGAGGCTGATGCTGGGCCAAAAGTCATGGATATTGCCGAGATAATCGCCGACAGCCTGTAAGGGGTTCACGGTCAACTCAACTGGCTGGCTGAATGTATGTGAAACCCCTGCCGATGCTGTGCGGGGGTTTTTGTTTTGGAGGATGAACATTTTGAAGGCATTTGATTTTGAAACAGTGCCGATATTGGAGACCGAGCGGCTGCTGCTGCGGCGCATCCGCGCTGACGATTTGTCCGCTTGGCTGGATATTTGGAATCATCCCGATGTAAGGCGCTACCTGATTGACTTCGAGACAGCCCCCGATGAAGCTGAGGTAGGGTCAATTATCGAGTGGGCAGACGAAATTTTCGAGCGAAAGACCGGCATCCGCTGGGCAGTGACGCTCAAGCCCGATGATAGGATGATTGGGTCTTGTGGCTTTCATCTTTACAATCCTGTCCATCGCTGGCTCGAAATTGGCTATGAGCTGCATCATCGGCACTGGCGCAAGGGGCTGATGTCGGAAGCCCTTTCGGCAGTGATGCGATTCTGTTTTCATCGCTTGGAGGCGCATCGGATTGAAGCGAATGTGACCGCAGGCAACGCGGCATCGGCTGGTTTGCTGCGCCATCTGGGGTTCACGCTGGAAGGCACCTGGCGCGAGCGCGTGTTCTGGCGCGGGCAGTTTCACAGCTTGTGGCAATTTGGCATCCTGGAGTCGGAATATCGTATGTCGCGGCAGCCTGATGAGACTGCATGCTGATTGGCTGTTATGGTAGGATATGAAGTGATTTGCTGAAGGAAATCCCTGTGCATCCGATACGATACCAAAATCGAAACCGCTCCAAAACGATGAACATCGGTCGGCAAAAATATCTCCTCGCCATGACGTTTGTCTTGCTGCTGGCGTTTGCATTTGGCGCGTATGGTTTGAATATGGATGTGATTTGGCTTGACGAGTTGTATTCGGTCTCGAATCTGGGAGCTTTTGATGGGCCTTACAGTCCAGCACAGATTATTGACTCGCTAGCTGAACACAGCCCCGCTCATGTCCCCCTTTTTTTCATTCTGGGCGCTGGCTGGGCGCAGCTGGCGGGCTGGTCGCAGTTTTCGCTGCGGCTGATATCGCTTTTCTGTGGTGTTCTTATGGTTGCCTGGCTTTATCGTTTTGCGGCGGATGCGGTCAATCGGCGCACTGCTGCAGTTGCCGCGTTGCTTACGAGCACAAGCGCGTTTGTCATCCTGCACTTTCACGAAATACGTATGTACACCTTATTCATGTGGCTGGCTGTTATGCACAGCTGGCTGTATTGGAGATTGGCGCATGGTTTTCGAGTAACCCGACTGACTTGGCTGTTATTCATTTTGACAGCCGATTTGCTGTTTTATACGCACAACTCTGCAATGGTCTTGTTTGTCGGTCTTGGAATCTATCATCTGGTGTTTTTGGCAAGGTCAAAGCGCTGGTTTAACATCATACTTGGATGGGGTGTTGGTGCGCTGCTTTTTCTTCCCTATATTCCTAATGTGATAGGTGGACTTTCTTACAAGAGTAACAATTCCAAGACAGTGCCGGCTGCGGATCTGGTTGAGGCATTTTCTCAATTGCTGGTCAATGGCTTGGATATATTGTGGCTCTTGCTCATTTTGTTATTTGGGTATGCCCTGTGGCGAAGGCGACCCCGTGCTATATCAGGGCTGCTTACTATAACGTTGACGATGATTTTAGCGCTCTTGTTTGCTGATTGGCAATTTGGGTTGATCCAGCTTGATCAAATGCGTTATTTTTTGGTCGTTTGGTGGACAGCTGTCATCTTGTTTGCCTGGGGGCTGACATCGCCGCCTCGCTGGTTTGCAATCACGGCGTTGTTTATCTCGCTATGGTGTATAGCTGGTTTTCGGTATGGGCAATCTGCTGAAATTCTGGATTATGCTGGTACGGTGGATAGAGGGCGTCAATTCCCGCCTTTGCATGAATATGTCTTTCACCTTAAAGGTGTGCCAAGGCCTCAAGATTATCTGGTTGGATTTAGCGGTGCATCGGAGCGAGTGAACAAAGTTCGTCACCAGAAAGGCAGCATCGCAGATTATTATCTGAAATCGCAGCTTGGCATTGACGGGGTGTTTTTAGAAACACACCTTATGAGGTATCGGCTTGAACGAGATATGAGACGTGCTTTGGATGATTATGCTTACATTCTGTTTGCGTATAATCCGGAAAGTACACCGCGAAATGCTGTTACTGCGCTGGGTATCATTCGTGAAGAATTTGTCCCTTGTGCAGTGATTGTAGACAAGCCGAACTTGCTGGTGCAGCGCTATGTCAATCCAATTCTCGATTGCGAGCGGGAAGAATATGCACCGCTTGCGTATGACAATGGGATTAGGGTTGTCGACCGCTTTGCCCGCTATGCCTCAGAGTCGGAAGTTCTGCAAATCCTGACGGGCTGGGAAGTCCCGAATGGGCAGATGTTAGAGGAGTACAACGTCTCGATGCAGATTCTCAATCCTGATTGGCGGAATGTGCGGCAAACTGACCGCCATCTTTATGATAATCTGCTGCCTTGGAATGTCATCGAACTGTCAACCAAGGGGCTGCCAGCAGGGGATTACCGCCTGATGATGATCTTGTATCATCGAGATAGCGGCGAAAAGGTCGAGGGTGTTGACCTGATAAATGGCGAAGCTGGGAAATTCTTACCGATATCGACATTTACAGTCGAAGCCTGATGTATGGAGTTTGAAATGATGAAAGCGAAATGGCGCACCTTGAACGATAGCATGATCGGCAATATGTCTGACTGGATGCTGATGACGCTTGTTTTGCTGTGGGTCTTTGCGTTTGGGGCAAATGGTCTGAATGCAGATGTGATTTGGCTTGACGAGTTGTATTCGGTCTCGAATATGGGAGCTTTTGATGGGCCTTACAGCCCGGCACAGATTATGGACTCACTGATTATGCACAGCCCCAATCAAGTTCCTCTCTACTACATGCTGGGCGCCGGTTGGGCGCAGCTGGCGGGCTGGTCGCAGTTTTCGCTGCGGTTTTTATCACTTGCGACAGGTGTTCTGATGATTGCCTGGCTTTATCGCTTTGGGATGGATGTCTTTAACCATCGGATTGGTCTGGTCGCAGCGTTTTTGATGGCAACATCAGCCTGCGTGATATGGTACTTTCATGAACTGCGCATGTACACCTTGTTAATGCTGCTGGCTATTGCGCACAGTTGGCTATATTGGCGGCTTGCTCATGATTTTCGGACTACCCGACTGACCTGGTGTTTGTTTGTGGCAACAGCTCTTGCCTTGGTCTATACACATGTCTTTGCCATGACTTTGTTGATAGGGCTTGGGGTGTATCACTTGTTACTCGTACCAAAGTCCCGCCGATGGCTCAACGTCGTCGTGGGGTGGAGTATCGCCGCTCTGCTGTTTCTGCCCTATGCCCCATCCCTGCTGGATGGTCTTTCGTACCACCAAAACAAATCCCTGCCAGTGCCATCATATAAATCAGCTAAAAACTTCGTCAAATTGGTGGTAAATGATTGCAGTTTGTTGTGGTTGCCGCTCATCTTGTCATCAGGATATGCAATCCTTCGAAAGCGAAGCCCTGCCATGACTGGGTTGCTGAGCATCACTCTGATTATGATTCTGGTATTATCGTTTGTCAACTGGCACGTCATGGCGCTTCTGGGGAGTCGAATACGCTATCTTCTTCTGTTATGGTTTCCATTTATCATCCTGTTTGCCTATGGTCTTACTTCGGCGCCACGCTGGACTGTAATCACAGTATTGTTTCTATGGGGAATCGCTGGTTATCAGTTGAGTCGTTCTTCAGAAATAATTCTGCATTATGCTGGAGCGACGCATCGTATTTTGGAGTATCCACCCTTGCATAAATATATCTATGACCTCAAGGATAAGACCAGGTACTCGGATTTTATCGTTGGATTTGCAGACTCGTCACGGTTGAATCATGCACAGAAGCATGGCTGGAGCACCGTTGACTATTATCTGAAAGTCCAACTTGATATAGATGGTGTGTTTATTGATCAAAATCGCGAAGTCGCCAGACTGCAAAGAGAGATAAGAAAAATACGAGATGAGTATCATCCCTATCTACTGTTTACTTATAATCCAGAGGACAAGCCGCCAAATCTTGAGGCTATACTCGATATCATTCACGAGGATTATATTCCCTGTACGGTGATTGTAGACAAGCCGGATTTGCAGGTGCAACGTTATGTCAATCCAGTTCTCGATTGCGAGCGGGAAGAATATGCACCGATTACGTATGACAATGGGATTAGGGTTGTTGACCGCTTTGCCCGCTATGTCCCAGAGTCGGAAGTTCTGCAAATCCTGACGAGCTGGGAAGTCCCGAATGAGCAGATGTTAGAGGAGTACAACGTCTCGATGCAGATCATCACTCCCGATTGGCGGAATGTACGACAAACTGACCGCCATCTGTATGATAATCTGCTGCCTTGGAATGTCATCGAACTGTCAACCAAGGGCTTGCCGTCGGGAGACTACCGCCTGATGATAATTCTGTATCATCGAGATAGCGGCGAAAAGGTCGAGGGTGTTGACTTGGCAACTGGCGAAGCTGGCAAGATATTACCGATATTGACATTTACAATCGGGTCCTAAGTGTCTGTATAGCGTGTGATACGATGAGACCACAGTGGCATCCCTCAAAAAATAGCGCCATCAGCAATCAAACTGGCTTGACGCTGATGACGCTTGTTTTGCTGTGGGTCTTTGCATTTGGGGCGAATGGTCTGAATGCGCATCCTATCTGGACGGATGAGTTGTACTCGGTCTCGAATATGGGCGGCTTTGACCCGCCTTACAGTCCGACACAGATTATGGACTCAATCACTACATACAGTCCGGATCATGTGCCGCTATTTTTCTTACTGGGCGCTGGCTGGGCGCAGCTAGTGGGCTGGTCGCAGTTTGCCTTGCGCCTGCTTTCGGTTTTAGCGGGCGTGCTGATGATTGCCTGGCTCTATCGCTTTGGAGCGGATGTGTTTAATCGTCGCACCGGTCTGATGGCGGCGGCATTGACAGGAACATCGGCCTACATAATCTTGTATGTTCATAATTTTCGGATGTATCCGCTGCTGCTGATGTTCGCTGTCATGCACAGCTGGCTGTACTGGCGACTTGCTCATGATTTTCGGACTACCCGCCTGACCTGGTGTTTGTTTGTGGCAACAGCAGTTGCCTTGGTCTATACGCACATCTTTTCACTTCTCTGGTTTGCGGGGCTGGGGATTTATCATCTGCTGTTGGTGGCGAAGTCGCGCCGCTGGCTGCAGGCTGTGCTGGGCTGGGGCATCGGTGCCTTGTTATTTTTGCCCTATCTGCCTGTTCTGATTTCCGGGGTGCGACTCGCTGCTGAAAAGCCTGAAGTGACGAGTATTGCCGCGTCGGCCGGCGAGCTAATCCCGACCTTCCTTTACTTGCTGACTAACGGTGCATGGGTGCTGCTGGTTTTGTTCGTGGGCATGCTGGCTTTCGCTTTTTGGCACAAACGAGACCCCGCCGCCATCAAGTTTATGCTCATACCGCTAGCGATGATGAGCTTGATTGTGCTGCTCAATGAGGCGGTTGGCTTGATTCCCATCAGTCGGATGCGCTATTTTCTGATATTGTGGATTCCCTTCATGCTTCTTTTTGCTTATGGTCTGAGCGCGATGCCACGCTGGGCTTGGGTGACAGCGCTGTGCCTGCTGTTATGGTGTGTGGCGGGCTATCGGTTTTATCACTCAGACGACATACTTGGTTATGTTGGGGGTATGGCGAAAGCGCGTGAGTATCCGCCTTTGCAAGATTATGTGTATCATCTTCAGGGGGAGGTGCGCTCCGAGGATTATCTGCTTGGGTTTGGCTATCGCAATTATTTGAACGATGTTCTAAAACTTGGCAATAGTGTTGCTGATTTTTACACCGAATTGCATCTTAATATCGACGGCGCATTTATTCGACAGGGCGCGTTTGGAGATTGGCTGGCGAGGGACATCAGGGATAAGATTGATGGTCAGCCCTATCTGTTGCTTGCCTATGACCCACAGAATACACCGACTGGGAAACTCGAAAAAGTTCTAAATGCGATTCAGGCGGATTATGTCGCCTGTGATGTGATTGTGGATACACCGAATGTATTTGTGCAGCGTTATGTCAACTCGATAATCGGCTGCGAGCGGGAAGAATATGCGCCTATTGCGTATGATAATGGGATTCAGGTAGTTGACCGCTTTGCCCGCTATGTCCCGGAGTCGGAAGTCCTGCAAATCCTGACGGGCTGGGAAACCGCGGATGAAGCCTTGCTGGACGAATACAACGTCTCCATGCAGATTCTCACCCCTGACTGGCAGAATGTACGACAGGAGGATCGGTATCTATATGATGACATACTCAAGTGGAATGTGATTGAACTGTCAACCGCGGGGCTGCCAGCAGGAGATTACCGCCTGATGATGATCTTGTATCATCGTGATACCGGCGAAAAGGTCGAGGGTGTTGACCTCGCAACCGGTGAAGCAGCGAATATATTGCCCGTATTGACATTTACAGTCGAAGCCTGATGTATGAAGTTTGAAATGATGAAAGCGAAATGGCGCACCTTGAACGATAGCATCATCGGCAATGCGGCTGGCTGGATGCTGATGATGCCTGTCTTGCTGCTGGTCTTTGCATTTGGCGCGAATGGTCTGAACACCGACCCTATCTGGACGGACGAATTGTTTGGGATTGCGAATATCGGCGGCTTTGACCCGCCTTACAGCCCGACACAAATCATTGAATCAATCACTACATACAGCCCGGATCATGTGCCTCTCTTCTACTTGCTCAGCGCTGTCTGGGCACAGCTGGCTGGCTGGTCGCAGTTTGCGCTGCGCTTGATTTCGGTTTTGGCGGGCGTGCTGATGATTGCCTGGCTCTATCGCTTTGGAACGGATGTGTTTAATCGCCGCACCGGCTTGATGGCGGCACTGTTGATGAGCACATCCGCCTACATGATACTGTATGTACATGATTTCCGCATGTACACGCTCTTGCTGACCTTCGCTGTTATGCACAGCTGGCTGTACTGGCGGCTCGCACATGAGTATCGGGCAACGCGCCTGACCTGGTGCTTGTTTGTGACAACGGCAGTTGCCTTGGTCTATACGCATATCTTTTCACTTCTCTGGTTTGCCGGGCTGGGGATTTATCATCTGCTGTTTGTGGCGAAGTCGCGTCGTTGGCTGCAGGTTGTGCTGGGCTGGGGCATCGGCGCCTTGTTGTTTCTGCCCTATCTTCCTGTCCTGATTTCGGCGACGCAATCCGCTGCCGAAAACCTTAAAGTAACCACCAGAGTCGCGTCTGCTGACAAGTTAATCCAAGCCTTCTTCTATTTGCTGGCAAACGGCGC
>DAOUKA010000338.1:0-4244 GCA_034421915.1 Anaerolineae bacterium | reverse complement strand
CCACTTAGTACCCGACAAACGGCTTTGTCGCCGCCCAGCAATTTTGTGATGTGGATCATCTGCGCCTCGCGCTCAACGGCTTTTTTGCGGTTGTCCGCGTCAGGGTCGGTAAAGTTGGGCGAGCAGCACAGCATCGGCATCTCAAACCCAGCGGCAGAAATGGCATCGCCCACCCGCCGGATGTAAGCATCATCGAGACTGCTGAAGAAGCCCTCATACATTTCCAGGCCATCGGCATCCAGTGATTTTGCCATCTCAATCCAGTCGAAGACAGTCATCGTGCCAGCGCCAGCGATATCATCCAGATAGCATTTGGGGAAAGCGGCTATTTTCATTATGCAAGCTCGATTTGCCAGATGTCGTTGCTTAGGTGCCACAGGCGCTTACGAGGATGATGCGGCTGCCGCTGCCGTCTTCAAGCGGCTGAACCAAGGACTCTGCCCATGCCAAACCGCGTGTGCGATCTGAATTCAGCACTTCCAGGCGCTTGTCGCGGTAAAATTGCTTGACAGTTTCGACATCATCTGGCGATTCCATAATCCACCGCGTCCCGCCTAAAGCGCGTGGGCGAAACAGGTCATATTCCATCGAGACGGTTTCTGCATTGAGGTAGGGCGGCGCCCACCAGCCTTCAATATCTTCATGGCATTTCAAATCAGCAACCAGAATAATCGAGCCGATGCAGGTGAAGGATGCGAGCAAGAGGATAACGAAGAGCCGAAGCAAACTGACAGGACGGCGATTGGGTTCCATGCTGGTTTGTCTTTCTTCTATGCAATCACGATGAGATGGATTTCCATCGAGAATCATATCATAAAACGGCGCATAATATGTCTCAATTTGTTCAGATTATCCAAACATCAATCCGAAAATGACAGGGAGAGGATGAACGGCGAGAGGGGCTTGCGGGGTGAGGCGGTTTTCGGTGGCCATACAATGCACCCTTTTGATGGGGTATATTAAGGGTGTAATATAAGGAATAGATGGTGAAGTGCCGATTCAAGCCTCGCAAGCCCCAGGGAGGTACGTTGTTATGTTTAGCAAAAGACCACGGCTGATTTTGGTCGCTGTGATGATGACTGCTTTATGCCTCGCCACCATTCAACTGGGTTCCAGGCCGCTGTGGCTGGACGAAGCTACAACCTTCTATCGGTCGCAGCTGCCTGTCCTTGAACTGATCGAGGACAGTGCGCGAAATAAACATAGCCCCTTTTACTTTTTGATGATGAAGGGCTGGCTCACCCTGGGGACAGCGAGTTCTGGATGCGGTTCTTCTCGGCGCTGTGCTTTGTGCTGACGGTGCCGGTTATCTATGTCATCGGCCGCACCCTGAGCAGCCGCCGCGCCGGCTTGTATGCCGCTTGCCTGACGGCAACCGCGCCCTTTCTGATTCAACATGCCCAGACAGCCCGCATGTATGCCCTGCTGACCTTGTTTTGCAGTCTGGCGCTGATGAGCGCGGCGCTGCTCATCTCCAGATAGTCGAACCAGCCGCCGCCGGTGATAGGCGTGAGCCTGCGCCGTCTGTGGCGCGGAAAGGCTGTTCGGCTGTCAGCCATTAGAACATTTGTCAGGGGAGACGACCTTCTGTGGCTCACGTATATTGTGGCTGTCCTTGGCGGGATGTACACTCACAATACAGCCGTCCTGCTGCCGGTGGTGACGACGCTGATTTTTCTGGTGGCGATTGCCGCCGCGCCGCAGTTCAGATGGCTGCGGCTGCGGAATCTGGTTATCGCCAATCTGGTCGTACTGGCGGTGTATGCCTTCTGGATTCCCGGGCTGTTGAGCAACGCCGGGGGGATAAAGCAATATGATTGGTGGATACCCTGGCCGGTTCCGACGACCTTGCTCAAGGTCTACGCCAACCTCTACTTTCCTGAAGTGGCTGTTGTGCTGGTGGCGCTGTGCATCCTTGCCTTGTGGGGCTGGCGGCGGTGCCAAGACTGGAGATGGCTCGGGTTCGTCCTGCTGGGGACAGTGGCGCTGCCGCTGATGCTGCTGGTTGTGTCGGAGGTCTTTCGCCCGGTGTTTTTTAACCGGACGATCATCTGGACGGCGATTCCGTTTTTTGTTGCTTGTGGGGCCGGTCTGGCGCGGCTGCCTGTGGGTCTGCGTTATCTGTTTCTGGCGGGGCTGCTGGTGTTCAATCTGTATGCGGTGGTACGAGACTACAGCCGAGACATTTATGAACCTTGGGATGAGATGGTGGAGGCGTTAGCTGAAGTGGCTGCGGATGAGGCTGCGGTGGTGCTCTGTCCGAATTTCACTGTCTCGCCCTTCAACTATTACTGGCGCGATTATGAGCGTGAGATGACGGTATTCAGCAGACTTTCGAATGAGAAGGTCAGACCTTTCCTGGAATCGGCTGGCGGCGAGGTCTCGAGGTGGCCGCGGCTGGGTGAGTGGCACGATTTGGTGGGTCTGTTTGATGAATATGCCGAGCTATGGATGGCTGTCCGCGAGGATCACATTTACCACCACTGCGATGCGGCGGCCTTTCCCCGAAGAGGAGCAGCTGATTTCGGAGCGCCGGTTTGGCAATTTCCTCAGGCTGCGCCACTTAGTACGAGATCAGGGAAACTCTCATTCTGATTCCCTTCCCGAAGGCTAGTGCCTGAGCAGTCCGGGTTAAAGGCGGGATTACAACGTGTTTCAAGTGTGGCATAATTCAAAAAGTATGTTATCATAAACGTGTTCGGGGTATGGCGCAGTCCGGCTAGCGCGCTTGCATGGGGTGTAAGAGGTCCCCGGTTCGAATCCGGGTACCCCGACCTGTTCATTGGGCTCACTGCATGGTGGGCTTTTTTGTTCATTGAGAAGGGACGAGAAAGGACTCAAGCTGATGAGTGCATCTGATATCAAGCTCACGTCACTGGCTGCGTGTGCGGGTTGAGCATCCAAGCTCGATCCGAGCGATTTGGCGCAGGTACTGCGCCCACTGAGTCAAATTTTTTCCAAAGTGGATTATCCCCAGGTGCTGGTTGGATTGTCACAACCGGATGATGCCGCTGTTTATCAAATTGATGGGCAACGCGCTATTATCTCAACTGCCGATTTCTTCCCCCCGGTTGTTGATACACCTTATGAGTTTGGTGCGATAGCTGCCGCCAATGCGTTGAGTGATGTTTATGCGATGGGGGGACGTCCACTGATGGCAATCAATCTGGTTGCCTATCCTGACAGCCTCGACCTGAGCATATTGACCGAGATACTGCGGGGTGGGGCGGACAAGGTTAAAGAGGCTGGCGCGGTTGTGGCGGGCGGGCATTCAATCAGCGACCCAGAGCCGAAATATGGCTTGTCCGTGACTGGCGAAGTGGACATCGACAAAATCATTCGCAAGTCGGGCGCAATGCCAGATGACAAGCTGATTCTTACCAAGCCACTGGGTACAGGCGTGATTACCACCGCACTCAAGCGCGGGATAGCGGAAGCGGCGCATATCGAACTGGCAATCGAGTCGATGGCTCGGCTCAATCGCCTGTCAGCCGAACTGGCACAAAGATATGACGTCCATGCTATGACGGATATTACTGGCTTTGGACTGGCGGGGCATGGGCACGAAATGGCGCATTTGAGCCAAGTCGGCTTTCGGGTTCATTTCAGCAAATTTGCCTGGCTTGCGGGCACGTTTCAATACGCCCGTCGGCATATATTCCCCGGCGGTCTGGAACGCAATCGCCATTACTTCGCCCAATGGCTGACTTTTGATGACCGCTTGACCGCTTTTCAGGAGGCTTTACTCTATGACCCGCAAACATCGGGCGGGCTCCTGATGTCGGTTGCCGCTGACCAGGCTGATGCGCTGCTGGATGATTTGACCCACCATGGAGAACAGGCAGTGATAATTGGCGATGTGATGGCTGGCAGGGGCGAGATTGTCGTGATGGCATAATGAAAGAAACGCCTCCAGCGGCGAATTTGGGCTTAGGCCGTTGCGTGTGCGGGAATCAGGTCGAGATTTCTGCCAACGATTTCAAAAGCGGCCAGGGCGCGGTCAAGATGTTCGCGGCGATGGGTTGCGATATAGCTCGTTCGCAGCAGAGCTTGATTGGGTGGCGTCGCTGGCGGCACAACTGGATTGGTGTAGACGCCTTCCTCAATCAAAGCCATCCAGGTCAAACCAGTGCGGAACTGCTCACCGATTTTGACGGGGATGACCGGTGTTTGGCTGTTGCCGGTATCGTAGCCCAGCGCTTTTAGACCCTTGCGCATATATTCTGCATTTTTCCAGACTTGCT
>DAOUKA010000337.1:0-2383 GCA_034421915.1 Anaerolineae bacterium | reverse complement strand
CCAAGGGCTTTGCCGCGCTGCTGTCAGCGATTCAGGCGGCTGCCGAAGGGCTTGGCGTGCGCGGGGATTTGGAGCGGGAATGGGGGTTTCGGGATCCTGACGCGGTGGCACAGACGCAGAATCGCGTGCGGAATGTGACGGCCAAAGCCTGGCGCTTTGCTGGCGAGATGGACGAAATCGCGGCTACCTTTGAGATGGCGGGCATGCCATCGGGCTTTTTTGTGGCGGCGGCGGAGGTTTATGGACGGATGGCGGGCTTCAAAGATGCGGCTGAGAGGCCGCCGCTGGAGGAAGTTCTGGCGGCGCTGATGGAGGCTGAATGACAGTTTTTTACCGCAGAGGCACAAAAAGGGCACAGAGAAAATAAAAACACCCTTTCTATTGCAAAGAATGCGAAAGTAGGATAACATATTGGAAATAAGTCTTAATGACTTGTTTTTTTACTGTGTTTCCTGTGGCAGTCAGATGTGGAAGTCGACTCTGCCACAGGAAACCACAAAATATTGAAAACCGCGGCCGAAAACGGCTTTGGCTTTCAATGGGGATTATATCACAACCAACAAATTCCAAGTGAAGGAGAATAAGTGTGTTCAAACGTAAAAAGATGTACGCTCAAATGTACCGATACCACAAGTGGTTGATTACAAGCGACTTTCAAAAGATGTGTCTTGCGGGGCGGGTGAATTCCAAGCGGTCGCTGTTACTGGAAAGCGCAAGCAGCATTGTCATTGATGTGTCAGGCAATCCGAAGCTGGAAAAGTCGCATATGAGAGGGAGAATCGCCGCTTTGCAGGCGACAATCCTTGCCGTTGGCATGGGCGAAAGAGCCATGCTCACACAAATCAACACAATTTATCATGGGAGGGTGTGATGAGAAGGTTAATCTCTAGACTTTTTAGGTTCATTATTATACCTATCGATGGTGATTTACTTCCTATATTTGGCTTCGTAGTTGTCGTTATTATTGTGTTCGCGCTTATTGGTCATTTGATGGATGACTCTAAGGACGTAAAGACAAGGACGAGGACGGACGATAAATACGAAAGAAGGTACGATGGAAACCCGTACCCCCGAACGCCGAAATCTGAATACAAACCGCCTAAAGCCCATGAAGACCCGTACGGTCGGAAACGGCGTCAGTAAGCACTTGGCTTTGATAGTCAAGGACAGGAAGGGATGGCTGGAAGTGTCGGCGCTGTGGCGGTCAGAGATGGGTGGAATGCCATCATGTCATTTAACCACAAAGCGACACAGAGGAAAAAGCGCCTTTTGCTGTATGCTTAGGCATCTGTTAAATAAAAGTCCTCCGTGCCTCTGTGGTTAGGCACATCCTCGCAGGGCGTCCACCAACTCTGGCAAGCCGGCGAAAACGCAATCCGGCTGAATGGCGCTCGCTTTCAGGCTTGCCTTCGTCTCGACCCCGGTCATCACCAGGGCCGTTTTGAAGCCCAGCGCCTGTGCGCCTTGAATATCCGTGCCGATGCGGTCGCCAATCATCAGGGTTTCGGCTGGCTGTGTGCCAAGCTGGCGCAGAACCGTTTCAAACATAGCGCGTTGGGGTTTGCCGATGATGGCTGGCGCTACGCCCGAAGCGGCTTGGAGCAATGCCAGGATGCTGCCAGCGCCAGGCACCAGACCCGCCGGCGAGGGAAACGAAACATCCGGGTTTGTCCCGATGAAGCGGGCGCCGCGCCGAATCTGCAAGGTGGCGGTGCGCATTTTGCTGTAGGTCAGGTCAAAGTCGATGCCACAGACGACCGCTTCGGCATCTTCTTCGACCAGCGTGAAGCCAGCCTGAACCAGAATTTGCTTCAAGCCATCGCCGCCGACCACAAACAGCCCCGCGCCTGACGGATAGGCCGCCCGCAAGTAACTGGCGGTGGCGGTGCCACTGGTGACGTTATGATGCCGCTCGATGCCCTGGACGCCCATGCTGGCAAGTTTGTGGATGTAATCATCAGGGGTCTTGCGACTGTTGTTGGTGGCCAGGGCAAAGGCGGTCTTCTCTTGGCAGAAGAAGTCGAAGAGCGCATTCATACCCGGCAAGGGCTGATTCCCGCGCCACAATACCCCGTCCATATCGGAGACAATCGCCTTGATGTTGTTCAGCACGGGAACGCATCCTCTCGCTTGGTGGATTGGCGTCACATTTTACCGCATCTGCCGCCTGCTGTAAGGCTCTGTCAAAGCAGATTATAGGCCGCGCAGCAGTTCGGCTGTCTGCTGTTCAAGCTCCCAGAGAGCCAGTTTTTCCTGCGCCTGAATCAAGCTGCTTAGCCGCGGATAGCCATCTTCGTATTCACGCGCCCATTCCTGCGAGAAATCGCCACTTCGGATTTCGTCCAGCGCGTCTTCCATCAGACCTTCCAGCTTGCGTTCCTGA
>DAOUKA010000336.1:0-1710 GCA_034421915.1 Anaerolineae bacterium | reverse complement strand
GCGGTTGTCCATTCAGGCAAGCTGGGTCGCATCGTCAGCGTTACGCATCGTGAGAATTTGATTTATTATCACATGGCACACAGTTTTGTGCGCGGAAACTGGCGCAGCGAGGCAACTTCAGGCCCGATGATTTTATCGAAGTGCTGCCATGATTTTGATATTTTATTATGGATTCTGGGCAAGGATGTGGTTTATCTCAATTCCTTTGGTTCACTGACGCACTTCCGACCCGAATATGCGCCGCCAGGTGCGACTCAGCGCTGCACTGATGGCTGCCCGGCGGCGGAAACCTGCAAATATGAGGCGACCAGGCTCTACGCGCGAGACGGAAACGGCTGGCCCCACAATGCGGTATCCTACATCCCAACGCGGAAAGCACGGCTGGAAGCGTTGAAAACAGGTTGGTATGGGCGCTGCGTTTATCATTGTGACAATGATGTCGTCGATCATCAGACTGTCAACATGGAGCTCGAAGACGGCACGACTGTGACCCTGATTATGAATGGACAGGGAGATGAAGAATGCCGAACCATGCGCTGGGATGGTACGAAAGCGACCTTGTATGGCAAGTTTTCTTCAAGGGGCGATGAGATGCGGGTTCATCACCATTTAAGCGGTGAAATCGAGGATATTCCTGTGATTGACCGCGACAGCAGCGGGCACGGCGGCGGCGACTTTGGCATTATTCGCAGTTTTCTGAATTCGGTCAGGGGCCGGCCGGACGACAGTGTGACGACCGCGCGGGAATCATTGGAGAGTCACTTGCTGGCTTTTGCCGCCGAAGAATCCCGACTGAAGAAAAGTGTCATTCACATGGAAGAATTTCGCAGACGGCTTGAAGCCGAGACCCCATGACAGTTCATTTTGGCGGAATACCCCCGACAGGATTCGAACCTGTGCACCTGGTTCCGGAAACCAATGCTCTATCCCCTGAGCTACGGGGGCGACTTCAACACATAGTAACAGGTTTATGCGGGCTTCACAAGCCCGACAACTTGTGAAGCAGGGCAGTCGCGCCGTGACACGGCAGAATAGGGCGCATCGGCTGGAGCACGAAACTTGAATCGGAACGGACAAGCAGGGCTGATTGCTTTTTTGCTGAGCCTGTTCCTGTTGGCGGGATGTCAGACGCTGACTAGCGGTGACCATTCGGAAACCCTAGTTGCAGAGATGGCTTTGTTCACAGCCGAAGCCGCCGCCATTCGACAGGCTGCCGCCCTCAGCCAGACGCGGGCTGTTGAAACCTTGTCGGCCGCCAGCACCAAAGTCGCTGAACTCTCTGCTGTAAATGGGGCATTGGCTGCCACCGTCCGCGCCAATTTCACGGCAACGTCAGTGATGCGCGTTGCTGTTATCAGCGCAGCTGATATGGGGAGTTCCCTGGAGATGATGGATGATATGGCTGAAGGCGATGGCAATCTGGCTGTGATGCGCGTTTCCAATGTAGAAACAGCAAGGCACATTAATTCTGCCAATGGCTGTTCAAGCGGGAATGTGACCCGTTTTAGCGATAATGATGAGCTCGTTTATGTGACAGCGCGGGTCTCCGGGCTGCGGGATGGGACTCATTTTATGGTGGATTGGTTATATGAAAATCGGACAGTCTATCGCCTTAACTGGCTGGCAGATTACTCGGCACTCTTTGAGTGCATCTGGTTTTATGTCACACCAGAGGACTTCCCGTTTTTGCCTGGCACCTATACCGCGACT
>DAOUKA010000335.1:0-6542 GCA_034421915.1 Anaerolineae bacterium | reverse complement strand
TGTGGGCTTCCACCAGCGCCAAAAATCCCGCCTATCCCGATACCATCTATGTCGATAATCTGATTGGTCGCCACACCGTCAATACCCTGCCGCCCAAAACCTTGGCCGCCTTCAAAGATCACGGGGTCGCTGCCGAAACGATTACGCAGGATGTCGGGCATTTCCTGCCGCCGGAAGAGGTGCTGGACCGCCTGGCCGAAGTCCGCATTGACCTGGGGCAGGTGACTTCGCAACTGCAGGACGACGGCGTTGACGCCTTCATTGAAGCCTTCGAAAAATTGGTGTCGCAGGTGGCGGCGAAACGCACCATCCTGAAGACCGGCATCATCGAGCGGACCAAGCTGGCCTTGGGCATCTATTCGGTCGATGTGGACAGGGCAGTTGAGCAGCTGGACAACGGCTTCGTCAACTCGCGTTTGTGGCATAAAGACGGCAGCCTGTGGAAAAATCACGGGCCGACTATCGAAAAAATCGTCAATCGTCTGGGCTGGCTCGATATTGACAAGACCATCGACCGCGCCCGCCTGCAGGCCTTGCAGGACAGCATCCGCGGCAGCCGCTTCAAGCATCTGGTTTTGCTGGGCATGGGCGGCAGTTCGCTGGCGGCGGAAGTCCTGGCGGATGTCTTCGGGCGGCAGGATGGCTTCCCGGCGCTGATTGTGCTTGACAGCACCGATCCCGCCCGCATCCGACAGGTCGAGGCTGACATCGCGCTCGATGATACGCTTTTCATCGTCGCCAGCAAGTCGGGCGGCACGATTGAGACGCTGGCGCTCCATCGCTATTTCTGGGGCAAGACGGGCGGCGCGGGCGAACAATTTATGGTCATCACCGATGCCGGCTCGCGGCTGGAGCGCACCGCAGAGCAAGCCGCTGTCCGCGATATGTTCCTGAATCCGGCCGATATTGGCGGTCGCTACAGCGCACTCAGTTATTTCGGCATGGTGCCGGCGGCTTTGATGGGGCTTGATTTGGCGGGCTTGTGGGACAGCGCCGATGCGATGATGCAGGCAAATGGCGAAAGCATCTCCTCGGCTTATCATCCTGGTTTGCTGCTCGGCGCGGTGATTGGCACGCTCGCCAAAGAAGGGCGCGACAAGGTGAGCATATACACCAGCGAATCGCTGAACAGCTTCGGCGGCTGGGCGGAGCAGCTGCTTGCCGAAAGCCTGGGCAAAGAGGGCAAGGGCGCTTTGCCCGTGGTGGGCGCGGCGATTGGCCGCCCCTCTGATTATGTGACCGACCGCCTGTTCATCTATCTGCGGATGGATGATGACAGCGATGTCACCGCCAAAGACGCCGCCATCAGGGCCCTGCGCGAAGCCGGCCATCCGCGCGTAACCCTGCGCCTGCCGAACAGGCTCGCCATCGCTGGCGAATTTTTCCGCTGGGAATATGCCACCGCCATGGCCGGCGCCATGCTCGACCTGAATCCATTTGACGAGCCGAATGTCACCGAAGCCAAAGAAGCCACCCAGGCGCTGCTGGACATCTATCAGAAAGAGGGCAGCCTGCCGGCCCAAAAACCGATGATGACAGCGCATGGGCTGCAAATGTTTGCCAATCAAGCCACGCTCGACCCGCTCCGCGAACTCTGCCGCCAGCATGGTTATGATGGCGATGACATGATTCAGGTGATTGCCGCCCAGATGGCCGGCACACACGCCGGGGATTATTTCGCCTTTTTGATTTACTTCACGCCCAATGCCGCCGAAAAGCGGCTGCTTGATGACATCCAGCACCGCCTGCGCCATGTCACCAAACGCGCGGTCACCATGGGCTACGGCCCGCGCTACCTGCACAGCACCGGACAGTATCACAAGGGCGGCGGCAGCAACGGCATCTTTTGGCAGCTGACCGCCGATGCCGCGCCCGATATCGACATTCCCGCCAGTGACTACAGCTTCGGGACGCTGTTCGCCGCCCAGGCAGCCGGTGATTTGCAGGCGCTTCAGGCTCACCAGCGGCGGGCGATTCGCTTGCAGCTGACGGGCGACCGCCGTTCTGGCCTGCAAATGCTGCTGACAGCGATTGACTTCGTGGCGCGGCGGCGGCGCTAGCTTAGTTTCCGCATCCAAGCAAAAACCCGCCTTAGAACAAGGCGGGCTGCTAGTTTCATCAATTGCGCTGAACTAATCAATCACGGCGACGGAGCTGGCCTGCTTGCCCTTGCGTCCTTCTGTAACTAAAAATTCGACCCTGGCGCCTTCGTCCAGCGAACGATAGCCAGTCCCTTGAATTTCCGAGTAATGCACGAACAGGTCATCGCCGCCTTCCTGGGAAATGAAGCCATAACCCTTTTCGGCGTTGAACCACTTGACAGTACCTTGCATACGTTGTTGTGACATCTTGTCATGTACTCCTGATAAAGAATCGGATAACTGGGTTTTGCCATAGCCTTTTGTACACACGCATGATCCAATTGTTTCAGGATGTGCTGACAGTACGATTCGAGAGGATAAGCAATCTGCGCGGCCTGTCTTTCGTCAAGCAGCGAGCAAATCGCATTCTCTCTGGGGACTTATGGGTGCATACCCACTGCACCAATGTGGATAAAATGGTCATGTTTTCCTTTTTGCCACGTTGCACAGCCAGTTTAACACGTTTGATGCGGATATGCCATAGTGACTTGGAAAGTTTTTTCAAGATGCGCCGGCCGCCGACTGCGCCAGGCGATAAAGACGCGGCGCCTGTTCGGCAATGACCTCCAGCTTGCTGCGATGCGCGAACAAGGGGCCCACACCGCCATATTCAAAGGCCATCGTATCGGGCTGCCGCCAGCGCCCCTGCCGAATTTGCCCGACCACCCATTCCGCCATCGCCCAATCCTCGTCGGTCAGCGCATAGTGGTCGAGCCGCAGGCCGTTGGCGTCTTTGTCGGGCAGGATGCCCGTGACATGGAGTTCGCGCAGAGCCTGCGTCGGCATGGCATTCAGATAGCCGCGCACATCCGCGCGGCCGGTGCCTTCGCAGGCGCGGATGGCATGCGCGACATCCAGCAGCAAACCGCAGCCCGTCCGTTTGACCACTTCGGAGACGACGGCGGGGTCGACCACTTCCGCCAGCAAGACTTTGTCCCAGTTCAATTCAGGATAGGGTACATTCTCGAGGGCAATGCGCTCATTGCCAAAACGTTCCCCAAGATATTCCACATCGCGCACCGCTCTTTTGATGACCGACTCGGCATCTATCCGCTCGCCCGCGGCAAAGTCCGACGCCGCCGCCGCCAGATGGGTATTGACTATCAAGGTCTCCGTCGTCTCCAGCCAGTTTTGCAGGCTGTCCAAATCGACATCATCCAGTTGATTGCGCCCCGCTATCAAGTCGAAATGCACATAAACCGCACGAGACCGCCGCGCCTGCGCTACCAGGTCATCCCAAGGCGGACACTTGAACAGGTCAACCTGAATCGTTCCATCCCGCCAAAGCTGCTCCGCCTGCGGCGAATAATTGATGGCGAATTTCATACTTTTATCCTTTGCCACAAGATCAACTTGCCGGTTATACACGCCCGCCCCAGCCTCCCCTCAAGGCCACCGCAAAACTGGCATAAATCCCGGCTTGGGTGTACGATGAACCCGTGACTGTGTTATGATGAAGTGAAAACAGCCACTCAACTATCCGAATCTGATGACAACCATTTTACTGATACGACACGCAGCGAATGACTTCGTAAAAACAGGCCGGCTCGCCGGCTGGATGTCGGGCGTGCATCTCAATGAAGAGGGGCAGGCACAGGCGAAAGCGCTCGGTCAGCGGCTGGCGGCGGCGCCCATCCGACACATCTACGCCAGCCCGCTTGAGCGCACGATGGAAACCGCCCAAGCCATTGCCCAGCATCATCCCCAAATCCAGGTCGAGGCGAACCGCGACATTGGCGAGGTGCGGTATGGCGATTGGGAGGGCAAGAAAATCAGTGACCTGCGGCGGCGCAAGATGTGGGAAGTGGTTCAAGAATATCCGTCACGCGCCCGCTTCCCCAATGGCGAGACGATGCGCGGCGTGCAGACGCGGATTGTCAATGCGATTGAATGCCTGGTGCAGCGGCATCCCAACCAGATGATTGCGCTGGTTTTTCATGCCGACCTGATTAAGATGGCGCTGGCGCATTATCTGGGGATGCACCTGGATGTTTTCCAGCGCATCGTGATTTCGCCGGCATCCATCAGCATCCTGCGATTGGGACACAGCCGCCCCTTTGTCATCACCATGAACGATATGGCCCATGTCCTCGAATTAAAGCAAACGCGCAAACAGGAAGCAGCAGCCAACATGCAAACGGATGGAGGCAATCATGGCCAATGAAATTAACCTCAATCCAGTCGATTTTGTCACCGTCGGCACTATCGGCCCCAAAGGACAGCGCACCTTCCACCTGCAAGCCGGGCAGGACAACCGCATCGTCTCGTTCACCATCGAAAAAGAGCAGGCGCAGGCGCTCTCGTCTGCCATTGCCGAACTGCTGGATGATATTGACAACCGCGACAATACCATCACCGAAGCCGATTTCAGCCAGTTGGATATGGACTTGCGCGAGCCCATCGAGCCCCTGTTTCGCATTGCGCAAATGGGACTGGCCTATGAATCCCGCGAAAACAAAATTATCCTGATTACCCAGGAATTTGTGCCACAGTCCGAGGACGAATTTGACGACGAGGATGACCAGGACGACGAGATATTCGACTTGTTTGACGAGGATGGCGAGGATGGCGACGAACCCAAAATTGTGCGTATGTGGTGCAGCCGCGAACAAATGCGCGCCCTTAGTTTGCATGCGATGGATATTGTCAAATCCGGCCGCCCTGATGCCAAACAAAACGGGCGCATCATCTTTTACTGGACTTAGGCCTGTCTGACTTGATGCCAGACAGTGGCTGTGCGCTGCGGCGCGTCTTCACGAACCCAGGTGGATGTCCCTGACCGCATCTTTCCCGTGATTCTCGCTCATTCACCGCCCTTGGGCGCTCTGAAACCCATCGGCGGCTTGTAAGGCACTTCCAAATGCTTGATGATGGCAAGCAGCATGGCGCTATGTTCAGCCAGCGTAGCGCTGTGTTGATCCAGTGTAGCACTGTGCTGAGTCAGTATAGCAGTGTGTTCAGCCAGTATGGCGCTGTGCTGAGCCAGTATGGCGCTGTGTTCAGCCAACGTAGCGGTATGTTCAGCCAGTATGGCGCTGTGTTCAGCCAGCGTATCACGATTCGCTTGAATGTTCTCCGCCATCTCTGACAAGACCTGATCCAAAGCGTTCATCAGTTTGTCTTGCGTGCTGCGCAGGCTAAGATATTCTTGGCTCATGCGCTCAAAACGGATATCGGTTGTCACCATGAAGGGCTCCTTTGATTTCAGACTGCGCTTATACCCAAGCCAATTATATCATCATTAGGGTGGGTTGACATTTAAGATAAGTGTGGGAGAGCGTCTAATTTAATAGATATAGGAAGTGGATGAGATGAGCCGGGTAGTCGGGATGCTTGTGCTTGTACAACTGCCGACCATTCCAAGCAACAACAAACAGCTTCACCGCCCGAGCCAAAGCCTCTATACAACGCGAAAAACAGCGTGAGCGCCGCGCCAGACGAGCCAAATCATGACGCAACTCGGCATTCATCCCCTCCACCCGATATGTTTGGCTCTTGTCACTCAGGGCAGCATGAATGCCCGGCGCATAGAAAAGCGCAGAATAGGTCGACAAACCATCACTGTCGTACCAAACAGCTTGAGGCGCTTCATCCAACATCGCCTGCATGACCGCTTCCGTCCGATGATAACCCACCTGCCATCCCACCACCGCACCCGTGTCCCGCGACACCATGGTCATGATGTAGACCTCGTTTTTTCCTCACCCACCAAGCTGAACAACTCATCCTGTTCGATCACCACCACCTCTTCGGGCAAGGGCGGGCTGTCAGGCAAAGTCGCCACCTCAGCATGGATCCAGTTGATCACTATTTAGTGATGCACAGCCAAGTGCCGGGCAATCCGCCGAAAATTCATCCCATCGGCATAGAGGCGTACAGCCTGTTGACGCATCTCATCCGGGTAGCCGGGCTCTTTGGGATGAGGGGTGTAAGGCCGCTGACAGTGCTTGCATTTGAAGCGCTGGCTGCCGACACTTGTTCGCCCGGCTTTAATTTGATGGACTGTGGCTTGACAGTAAGGGCATGCGTTCATCTCTGCATCCTATCTCATATCCACCAATTTAGCCCCCCCCCCATGCTTGTTGTGTATGAAACAACATACTACAATAAAGCTGTCAAGCGAGTTTCCAGGTCAGCCAGCATGAAGGTCACCCGCGTACATACGGCACAGGCACTGGATAAACCGATCTGCATCCCTTTGGACGATGCGCTCAAGGTCATCCAAAACGGGGTGGTCGATGAGGAAGTGGGGCTGATGCGCTGGGGGTCGAACTATACCTTTCTGGTCAATATCGTTCACGACGGCATCCGACTCATGGCGATTTACAAGCCCCGTCAAGGCGAACGCCCCCTCTGGGATTTCCCCGATGGCACGCTTTGCAACCGCGAAACAGCCGCCTA
>DAOUKA010000334.1:0-1571 GCA_034421915.1 Anaerolineae bacterium | reverse complement strand
AGATTTCCAACAGGTTTTCAACTTTGCCGGGCGTCGTGTCCATCCCTCTTGCCAATTCCTCAATCTTGGGTTCGCGCCCCAGTTCTTGCAAAAGCTGCAGCTGAACCCGTCTCATGCGGTTCAGCTGGTCGCCCATGTGAACCGGAATCCGAATAGTGCGCCCCTGGTCAGCGACGGCGCGGCTGGCTGCCTGGCGAATCCACCAGGTGGCATAAGTGCTGAACTTGTGCCAGCGCTGGTATTCAAACTTGTTGGTTGCGCGAATCAAACCGATATTTCCTTCCTGAATCAAATCGAGGAAATGCACGCCGCGTCCCATGTACTTCTTGGCGACGCTAATGACCAGACGGGCATTTGCCCGAATGAGATGTTCCTGCGCTTTCGCGCCATCCATCATCACGCCGCGCAGGCCTTGTTCTTCGCTCCAGGTCAGTTCAGCAATATCCGCATCTTCACCATCCTCGAGACGCCCACGCGCGAATTCGGCTGCCTCCATGCGCTTCGCCAGCAGAACTTCCTCTTCGGCAGTCAGCAGGGGAACACGCCCGGCTTCTTTGAGGTAGAGACCGACCACATCGTCCGTATCCAGCGCCGCCTGATAGCCAGCATCGCTGGTCAAGTCCTTTTTCAGGATGCGGAGCAGCGCATCGCGTTCCTCAACATCATCGTCGTCATCACTTTCTGCAATCAGGGCATCGGCATCTGGCTTGCTTGCTTTTTCATGTTGCGCATCCCGTTTGCCGGGCCCTGGAATGACCTCAATGCCAGCTTCCACCAGGCTGTCCATGAGATCATCGAGCAAAGCGACATCACTTTCGACATCGGGCAGCAACTCGAGTATATCGGTATAAGTGATAAACCCTTGCTTGCCCGCCTTATCGACAAGCTGCTTCTGGATTTCTTCGCGCTGAGTTATATTCGTTACGTTGTCCAATACAGCTACCACAGACATGCCTTTCCACTAACCGCATTTTAACACATCGCTTGTAATAAGTCATTGAGACAAGAACAAATTTGGGATCCAACAGGATTGATATTGATTTTTTGGATATGCGTACACTACTATGCTTGAGAATATACAACATTTGGAAGTGACGGTCTTACTCATGCCCGAGCGACCGAGCCCCGTTCAGTTCGAGAGCGGGGACACTTCTAAATGTGCCAAGTATTCCAATTCAATAATTTAACGCTTATTTGATTAATTGTCAAGTTTTTCAGAAAGGCACAGGACAATCGTATCCACCAAGACGGGTGTCACGCATCGGAAACTGGATTTTCTGGTTGAATCAGTCTTTTACGATCCCCAACTTTGGTGCAGCTTGCACAATCAAACCAAAAAAGTGCATAATCTTTGCCGAGTTTGTTGACGAAGGCGGCAAAGTTCTCTAATCTGGAAGGTGTTCGTCTTAGCTTTGTCAAATCTTATGCTTGTAGTCCGTTCTGTTTATCGTCGCAAAAGGAATCGCCGCCTGGCGCACATTGAGCCTGGCGCGGATTTTTTATGTTTGTGATGTAAAGCATAACTCAAACTGGAAATATCCCCCTGGTCTCAAGTATGCGGTCGGGGTTTT
>DAOUKA010000333.1:0-2272 GCA_034421915.1 Anaerolineae bacterium | reverse complement strand
AAGCTGGTGATGTCCGGTATCAGTATCATGTCACTTTCGGCAACGCGGGCAAATCCCTCAATGGCAGACCCGTCAAAATGCGAGCCGTTGTCGAGGACATTGCCAAGCTCTCTCGCCGGAATCATAATGCTCTTGACCAGGCCGGTGATGTCCGTGAACCACAAAGCCACAAACCTGACGCGCTGCTCTTCTGCCTGCTTCAAAACTTCATCTGCTGTAACCATAGATTATCCCGACAATTTAATGCCATCAGCATCACTCAATAATCCGCGACAGTTCTCCGCGCTGCCTGACCCGTTAATCACTCAGGATGTCCCACTGGCGCAAAAGCGCATCGATGCCAAGGATATAGCTGTGCCAGCCAAAACCAGCGATTTGTCCCAAACACACCCCCGCCAGCATCGACTTGTGCCGAAATGCTTCGCGCCCGTGAACATTGGACAAGTGAACCTCAATGACCGGCGGCTCAATCGCAGCAATCGCATCGCGCAGGGCAATCGAAGTATGGGTATAGGCGCCGGGATTAAACACAACACCATCCGCCCAATGACCGGCGCCATGCAGCCAATCGACCAACTCGCCTTCATGGTTCGATTGCCGAATGCGGGTTTCAACCTCATAGGGTTCGAGATGACGCTTGACAGCTGCGTTGACATCATCAAGTGTCATCCTGCCATAAACTTCGGGCTGCCGCGTACCCAGCAAATTCAGATTGGGACCATGAAGCAGCAGGATGTGATGGGTCATATCAACAGGAATCCTTTCAAAGAACCGCCAGAATATCTTGCTTGGGCAAGCCCTCCACAATGGTTGCCTCGCCCAGGCCCTTCAGCAGCACAAAGCGCGGCTTGCCGGCTTTCCATTTTTTGTCAGTGGACATCGCCTCGTACCATAAATGCGCATCCAGGTCAATATCAGTCGGCAAGCCGATTTGCTCGAGGATGGCTTCGATTCGTTCGACCAGCTTCGCATCGATCAGCCCCAGATTGCGCGATAAGGCTGCCGCTTTGACCAGACCAATGGCGACCGCCTCGCCGTGCGGCACAACGTAATGCGTCACCTTTTCAATCGCATGAGCAAAGGTATGACCCAGATTCAGGTGCGCTCGAATGCCCTGCTCAAAGGGATCAGCTTCGACCACTTGCACCTTGACCTGAACCGCTTCGCGCACCAGCTGCACGATATTTTCTTTTTCCCACAGCTTGGGGTCAAGCAGAGACGGACGCGAAATCAAGCCATGTTTGATGACTTCTGCCATGCCACAGCGCCATTGCAATGCCGGCAAAGTCTCCAGAACATCCGTGTCGATAACCACAAGCTGCGGCTGCTTAAACGCGCCGATGAGGTTCTTGCCCTGCGGCAAATCCACCCCGACCTTGCCGCCCACGCTCGAATCCACCATCGCTAGCAACGTAGTCGGCATCTGTATCAAGCGGATCCCGCGCATATAAGTCGCCGCGGCATAGCCGGCGATGTCGCCCGTGACTCCCCCGCCCAGAGCAATCAGAACGGTATGGCGGTCAGCGCCAAGCGCCAGCATCTCATCATAAATCCGGGAAACCGTGCCCAGATTTTTGTGTTCCTCGCCATCCGCGATAGCAATCAAATCGGCATGGGGCAGTTTGCTGACCAGCCCTTCACCATAAAGCGGCGCGACTTGATCGTTCGATACCACCACCACATGGTCTCTTAATCCCATCGCATCAATATGGCGGTCGATGCCATTCAAGATGCCCTGCCCTATCCATATCTTGTATCCGCCCCCGAACGGGGTCTTCACATGAAGGGGCTGTTGAGCCAGCGCGGCGATTTCGGCGGCGATTTCGGCGGGCGATTTGCCGCTGGTTTCAATCTGATGCGCTATCTGGGCATAGGCAGCCTGACGATCTGCCAGCAAACGCTCCCAATCCCCCGCGAGCGGGCGTCCATCCGTTTCCGCCAGCCGTTCCCGAATCGCTGCCTTGGACGCATTCAAGCAGACCAGCATCCCCTGCTGCCCCATCACCTCGCGCGATTCATCCGCAACCAACGTGCCGCCGCCCGTTGCGATAACCAGACCCGACTGCGCCGCCAACTCATGCGCCAGTCCCAATTCTATCGCGCGGAAAAAACCCTCGCCATAGCTGTGGAATATCTGCGGAATGGATAACCCTGTGCGCTGCTCAATCACTTCGTCCATATCGACAAACTTGCAATCCAGCTGCCGCGCCACAATTTCCCCGACAGTGGTCTTGCCCGTACCCATAAAGCCGGTGATGACAATGTTATCGAG
>DAOUKA010000332.1:0-4131 GCA_034421915.1 Anaerolineae bacterium | reverse complement strand
TGCAACCGACCGCAGGTTTGGGAGACTTTGGCGGAGGCGCTGTCCGGCGACATCGAGCCGGGTTCGATGACCATACCCATCTGCCAGAGATATTTGGATGGGATGGCGCTGGTTTCGGAGGGGCAAATCGCCGGCGCCATGCGCTGGATGATTGAGACGCAGGGCTGGGTGGCTGAAGGCGGCGGTGCGGTGGGCGTTGCCGCCTTGCTGCATGATGTCCTGCCGCGCGATGGGCGGGTGACGGCGGTGATTGTCAGTGGCGGCAATGTCGATGGGGATGTCTTGCGGCGGGTGCTGTGCTAGTTTTTACCACAGAGGCGCGGAGGGCACAGAGGTTAAGTATCAAGTATTTTACCAGATGAAACACTGAGGCCTGTCCTGACCCGTCAGTATTGAGATACCGAGATTAAATCTCTGTGTCCTCTGTGTTCTCTGTGGTGAAAAAATTCAAGGCGACTTTTCGCTTAGTGCCATGATGGCAGATTGGACGGCCTGCCAGGCGGGGGATGCTGTGGATACGATTTCAAAGTGGCCGACTTCGGGCAGGATGATGAGCTTGGCTTCATCGCCCAGGGCCTGGGCGGCGGCGATGAAAGGGCGGACGTTGTTCAGCATGGTGGCATCCTCGCCGCCGACAATATGTGTATGCGGCCGGCCCAGCGGCAGGAGCGTCTGCGGCGAGCCATGCTGATAATGAGCGGGAACTTTTTGCGGGGCGCCGCCCATGACGACGGGCAAAGCCTCGCTGCACAGACCCTGCTCAAGAGCCAGCGTCGGGTTGGCTACGGCTGCTAAAGCCACGACGCCCTGGATGGGCAAGGCCCCTGCGATATGCAGTCGGCTGGATGCGGGCAGTTTGCGGCGCGCTGCCAGCCAGAGCGCTAGATGACCGCCGGCCGAATGACCGACAGAGATGACCCGCGCCAGATTGAGTTGATGCAAAGCGGAGATTTGGCGCAGATAATCGGCGGCCTGGGCGACATCGAGGAACATTCGCGGGTAGCCGCCGCCGGTGTCTTGGCGCCGATATTCAATGTTCCAGACGGCGAAGCCCTGGTCAGCCAGCGCTCTGGCGGTGGAGCTTATGGGTTTCAGGCTGTAGATGGCGCGGTAGCAGCCGCCGTGAATCAAGATGATGACGGGATGCTTGGCGCGGGCGGGCGGCAGATAAAGCTCGCCAAACTGCTGCGGATGATCGCCATAGGCATAGGCGTAATCGGGCGCGATTTGGGGAAATCGGGTGTAGTCTTCGGCTGTGAGCAAGGGCATGAGGGGCCTCGCAGCGGGTTATAATATGCCGAGCGGGTTGTCGGGGTCGATGCTGGTGTCAAAGGGGATGTGACGCACCACGCTGGTCACTTGATAGACAGCCCCCAGCCAGTTATTAAAAATCGCCTTGGCGGTATCGCCCCAAGTGTTATCCAGACAGGGCAGAATCGCATCTTCGGGAAAGGGGGGGATGGGCTCGCCTTTTTCCAGGGCAAGCCGCGCCCGGCGCAGGTATCGTTCGGTGACTTCGCGGGCTTCGAGCGGGAAGTAGTTTTCGGGATAGGGCGGCTGGTCATTCTGCCCTTCGAGGTAGCGCATCAAATCCCGTTTGTATTCTTTGAGCAGGCTGTTGATGTCGTATTCGGGGTGTCCCTGAAAGTAGACCATCCGCAGCTGGTCGGGGCTGACGGCCATGTGGACTTCGCCATCAAAACTTTGAATCAGCACGGTCAAGCCGGCCTGTTCAAAATGTTCGCGGGTAATCGAGTTCCAGCGCGAGTGCGGGACATCGAAACGGGTGTTGATTTCGCGGAGCAGGGGATGTTCGGGCTGGGTGACCCGATGCTCGAAGACGCCCCATTTTTTGGCGTCGCGTTTGGTGCGGTCAATTTGGTAGAAGTATTTCATCAGGGCATGGGTGGAAAGGCAGGAACACAAGGTTGAGGTGACGTTTTCCCGCGCCCATTCGATGACGGCGGTCAGGGGCTGCCAGAAGTTTTCTTGGTCGAGGCTGGGATTGGCGACGTTGGCGCCGGTGATAATGAGGGCGTCCAGGCCATCCTGTTTGACTTGTTCAAAGGTGGTGTAGTGGCGGGCGATATAAGCCGCCGTTTTGGGGCTGCGCTCCAGGCCGGGGACAGAAAAAACATGGACATAAAATTGGGCGATTTGATTGCTGTTGCCGACCAGACGCATAAATTGGCGCTCGGTGATTTCCAGAGCGGCATCGGGCATCATATTCAGCAAGCCAATATGCAGTTCGCGGATGTCTTGTTTCAGGGCGCGTTCCAGGGTCAAGACTTCCTGCCCGCGCTGTTTCAGGCGGTCAAAACTTGGCAGGGGGGTATGGGCGACTAAGGGCATAGCTGCGCTGCTCCAGTGTTAGCGGGTGGATTTTGTCTTCGATTGGGACATATCAGTATATCACAGTTTGTTCATGCGGCTTAGGGCAGATGTTCGCCGGCGTTGACGTGCAGGAGCGTGCCGGTGAGGAAATCTTCCTGACAAAGGTAGGCGACGGCGCGGGCGACATCTTCGGCGGAGCCGGTGCGCTTGAGTGCGTTGCGCTCGCCGGCCCGCGCCCAATTTTCATCGGAAACCTGACGCCCGGCGGCTTTCATGATGACCCCCGGCACAATGGCATTGACTCGGATGGCGGGGCCGAGTGACAGGGCGCTGACCTGTGTCAGCATCCAGAGGGCGGATTTGCTGATGCCGTGATGGGCGTATTCCTGCCAGGGTTTATCCACGCCGGCATCACAGATATTGACAATGACGCCGCCCGGAACAGGGTTGTCCGCCATGATTTTGGCAGCCTGCTGGGTGGTCAGGAAGGGGGCGCGCAGATTGAGGTTCATGGTGAGATTCCAATCCGCCAGGGAGACCTCGAGCAGCTGCCGCTGCTGAAAGACCGCGGCGCTGTTCACCAGAATATCCAGGCTATCGAATTGCTCTTGCAGCCCATTGAAGAGTGTTTCCACGCCTTTTGCCTGGCTGAGATCGGCTTGGACGCTGAAGGCAGCGACGCCATAAGACTTGATGTCTTGCAGGGTACCGCGCACTTGTGCCGGGTCGGAGCGGTGATAGTGCATCAGAATGTGAACGCCCTGTTTGGCAAGCTCGAGCGCGATGGCGCGGCCGATGCGGTGCGCTGAGCCGGTCACCAGCGCGATTTTATCTCGCAAATCAATACGCATTCATCCTTCTCCTGTGTGATGTCGGGGGCATTATTCGTCAGCCAGCGCTTGCAGATAAAGTTCCATTTCCTCAAAGCCTATTTCGCCCAATTTCATAAAACGCACCAGGCCGCGCTCGTCGATGATGAAGGTTGTCGGCAGGTTCTGGACGCCATAATCGCCCTTGACGATTTGGTTGGCATCCAGGGCCACCGGGAGATTTTGCACGGCGATTTCTGCCAGAAAGCCGCTTATTTCTGCGGGGGTTTCGCCCAGGTTGATGGTCAGGAGCGCGGGGCCCTGGTCATCGGCGGCATGGATGGCGGCGAATTCTTCCAGCGCGGGCAGTTCGCGGACGCAGGGCGGGCACCAGGTCGCCCAGAAATTGAGGAACAGCGGCCGGCCGGCAAAATCGGAGGGCGATACCAGAGTCAGGCCATCCAGCAGCGGCAGTTCAAAGTCTGGCGCTTCGAAGTTTATCAGGTTTCGCGGGGGCGCCGGCGCGAAGGTCGGCTGAGGCTGGGGGGCATCCCGGCCTTCCAGCACGACCATCAGCAAAGCCACAAAGATGCCCAGCAGGGGCAAAATCAGAAAAATCAGCAGGGCGGGTGAGGGGCTTTTGGCTGCGTTTTTCGGGCTGCTGCTGTCGGTATCGGTATTGGCTGCGGGTGTCATTGTTTGCTCGTTTTCGTGTCTGTCGTTTTAGAAGCGCCAATTCTCGAGTTTCATAAAGCCTTCAAGCGACACACAAGGTATCTCGAAATACTCGCATATATTCGGGATTCTTGCACCGTCTTTGGGTTTGCTTTCCATCGTAACGACTGTTGCGCCCAGTGTCGCTGCCCGTGCGATAATGAATGGATCGGCGTTCCGGCCGCCTTTATAGAGTGTTTTTTGGCTGATGATTTGTTGAAAGTGCTTGACTTGAAAGATTTCCGCAACGAATTGGGCTTCGGCGGCGGTGGGC
>DAOUKA010000331.1:0-4326 GCA_034421915.1 Anaerolineae bacterium | reverse complement strand
ACAGCCAGACAAACTTGCGCTTTAAGATGAAAGCGAATAAAATGACGCTGCGAATCAATGACTGTTCCAAAAACCTATACACTATTGGAGGATAATATGTTCAAACGTCTGCTAATTTTTAGTCTTGTGCTGACATTGCTGCTGGTCACATCTTTGACGGGCTTGGCACAGGATGCTATTCTGCTATATGGCGGCAATCAGGATATTGATAATATCGACCCGGCGACGGGCGAAAACTATTCCATCAATGCCGCGCTGCGCAGCCTCTATGATGCCCTGTTCATTTATCGTGGGGCTGACGTTGAACCTCATCTGGTCGAAAGCTGGGAAGTCAACGATGATGCCACCGTCTGGACTTTCAAGTTGGTCGAGAATGCTGTCTTCCATGATGGCAGTCCGATTACTGCCGATGCGGTAGTCTACAGCTTTAACCGCGCGATGGCCATCTCTGGTCCGCCAACTTGGCGCTGGGAAACCATCACGGATGAGAATACGGCGCAGGCTCTGGACGACCACACTGTCCAGTTTACGCTGACGCAACCCTTCGCCCCTTTCATCGGCACCTTGCCGCAACTGTTCGTCGTCAATCCAGCGATTGTCGAGGCGAATCTGGGAGATGACATGGGGCAGAGCTTCCTGAAAGAGAATGCCGCCGGTTCCGGGCCCTTCATGCAGGGGCGTTGGGAAATCGGCAACCTGTATGAGTTTACCGCCGTTGATGATTATTGGGCTGGCTGGACTGGCGAAGACCACCTCGATGGCTTCATCTGGATTATCCAGCGCGATGCTTCCACCCAACTGAACTCGCTGCTGGCGGGCGAAACGCAAATTGCCGATACCATCGCTGGCAGTGACAAAGAGCAAATCACCGAATCCGATGAGTTCGTCTGGGAAGAACACGTCGGTTTCTTCACCAACACGCTCAAGATGAATAATCAGGGCGAATACACCAGCGACATCAATGTCCGCAAGGCCGTCGCCCACGCCATGAACTACGAGTCTATGGTTGCGGCGCAGGATGTCTCCATTACGCTCCTGCCAGGTCCGACACCAGCGAACTTCATGGGATATGTCGAGGGGCTGGAATATCCGACTTTTGATTTGGACAAGGCGCGTGAATATCTGGCGCAGTCGTCTTGGCCCGATGGCGGCTTCAGCCTGGATTATGTCTATGTGACCGATTTCCCGCGTGAAGAAATCCCCGGGCTGATTTTGCTGGAGGGCTTGGCGGAATTGAATATCGAACTCAATATGATTCCTATGCTGTGGCCCGACATGGTGGCAAGCTGTGCTTCGCCGGAAACCGGCCCCGACATCATCAATATCTACACCTTGCCGGCCTACCTCGACCCCGACGCCCATCTCTATAATCAGTATCATTCCGATCAATGGGGCAGCTTCAATTCTTGCAGCTTTTATCAGAATGAACGGGTGAATGAACTGCTGGATACCGCCCGCGTCATTGGCGATGCCGACGAACGTCAAGCCATGTACACCGAGGCACAGCAAATCATCGCCGCCGAGCAGCCCTCGGCCTGGATGTACACCGAAGACAGCGGTCTGGCGCTCAACACCTGCGTCAAGGGCTTCCTGTTCTCGCCCATGTACCCGATTACCGTTCTGTTCCAGGATTTGTGGATGGAAGACTGCTAGGCACGCAAGGCAATATCGACGTGCAGCAAGGGTGGAAGCTCGCAGTTCCACCCTTGCTTCCAGCATCGCATGATTTGATTAACCTGAATTTTTTTCTATGAACATTCGTTATTATCTGTTTCGCCGCATTATTCTCATCATTCCTACTCTTATCGGTCTCAGCCTGCTGACCTTTGGGATTGCACGCATTGTCCCCGGGGATCCAGTCGGTTTGGCAGCCGGTCCACAGGCGACCGAGGAAATCAAGGAAGCGCTGCGGCGTGAATTTGGTCTCGACCAGCCGCTTCCCCTGCAATATGTCAATTACATGGCTGGCTTGTTTCGCGGTGATTGGGGACAATCCCTCTATACCCGCCGCGATGTGATTGGCGACTTGCGGGCCTTCTTCCCGGCCACTTTGGAACTGACGACTGTCGCCGTCGTGTTCGCCACGCTGCTGGGCGTGCCTGCGGGTGTGATTTCAGCCATGTATCGCAATCGGATTCCGGATCATGTCGCCCGCATTCTGTCCCTGTTTTTTGTCAGCTTCCCCGCTTTTTGGCTGGCGATGATTTTCCAAACCTGGTTCGGACGGGACTTGGGCTGGTTTCCGATTGGCAAGCGCCTGCCGGTGCTGGGCTCGCCGCCGCCCGTCACGACTGGGCTTTTCCTCATTGACAGTTTGATTCAGCTTGATTTCGAGACCTTCCTCATTTCGTTCAGGCATATTTTTATTCCCGCGCTGGTGCTGTCCTTCAGCGCCTTTGCCAGTATCACCCGCATCACCCGCGCCAGCATGGTCGAGGCACTGGAGAAGGACTTTGTGCGCATGGAACGCGCCATCGGGATTCCTTACCGCATCATCATCTCCAAATATGTCTTGCGGAATGCCTTTATCGCTACACTTACCGTGATTTCACTCAACTTCGGCTGGCTGATGGCTGGCGCGATTCTCATTGAGACAATTTTTGATTGGCCCGGGCTGGGTTTATATGCTGTCCATGCTTCCCTTAGCCTGGATTTTCAGCCGATTATGGGCATCACCATTTTATACGGCATTGTATTCAGTCTGGTCAATATCCTGACTGATATCGTTTATGGCATCCTGGATCCGAGGATTCGTTATGGTTGAGTCTCCCAAGCGCAAACGCAAATTATTCGCCGGCGGCGCACGCTCGGCTCGCTGGGAGAACCTCACCCGCGGCGTGTATCGTTTTCGCTCCAACCGCCTTTCAATGATTGGTCTGGTGATGCTGATTTTTATTGTGCTGGTCGCCATCTTTGCGCCGCTCATCGCGCCATTCCCCGAAGATGCCACTGGCAAAACCCGTGTTGCCGAACGGCTGCTGCCACCCAGCGCCGACTATATCTTTGGCACGGACAAGGTTGGGCGTGACATTTTCAGCCGCGTCGTCATCGGCACCGGCCTGGCATTGCAAGTTGGTGCTGTGATTATCTTGTTGGCGACAAGTATTGGCGTCACCACCGGGGCGATTGCCGGTTATGCCGGCGGCTGGGTGGACGATATTCTCATGCGCATCACCGATATTTTCCTGACCGTGCCGCCTTTGGTGCTGGCGATTGCGATTTCGGCGGCGCTGGGCAAGGGCATCATCAATACCATGATTGGCATTTCGCTGGTATGGTGGCCCGGTTTCGCCCGCTTGACCCGCAGTTTGGTCTTGTCATTGCGCGAAGAACCCTTTGTCGAAGCCGCGTATGGCATCGGCGCGGGACATCTACGCATCATCTTTCGACATATTTTGCCCAACGCGGTCTCGCCCATCATTATCAAAATGACAACAGACTTCGGCTTCGCTGTTTTGACTGCCGCGGCGCTTGGTTTTATTGGCTTGGGCGCACAGCCACCCACACCGGAATGGGGAGCGATGATTAACGATGGACGCCGTTTCTTCCCCGATGAATGGTGGATTGCCACCTTCCCCGGGCTGGCAATCTGGCTGATGGTCTTTAGCTGGAACTTAATCGGCGATGGTCTGCGGGATGTCCTTGATCCCCGCGCACGGCGATAGCCCGCAGCGGCACATGAGTCGAACCAACAAGGACAAGTATGTCAGAATTGCTCAGCATTGAAGGCTTGGAGCTTGAATTTCACACCTATGACGGAGTGGTCAAGGTGCTTGCCGGTGTCAACCTGAAGATGAAGCGCGGCGATGTGCTAGGGCTGGTTGGCGAAACGGGCTGCGGCAAATCCATGACCGCCTTGTCGGTCGCCCGTCTGATTCCCATGCCACCGGGCAAAATCACCGCCGGTCGGATTACTTTTGACGGAGAGGATATTCTCTCCAAATCCGAAAGTGAAATGGAGGCCTTTCGTGCCCGCCATCTGGGTATGATTTTCCAGGATCCGGCTACCAATCTGAATCCGCTTTTTACCATCCGCGAACAGTTGGTGGATGCGGTCTTGTATCAGCAGGCACAGGGGCAAAAGGTGCCTGGCCGCTGGCGTGGCTTTGTGCCATCGGTGCGACAAATGCGTCGGAAGGCGCACGAACGCGCAGTCGAGCTCATGCGCTTGACCGGCATTCCAGATGGCGACAGACGCATCTATGAATACCCGCATCAATTCAGCGGCGGGATGCGACAGCGAGTCTTGATTGCCATGGCGCTGGCTGGCGACCCAGATTTGCTGATTGCCGATGAGCCAACAACAGCCCTGGATGTCACCATTCA
>DAOUKA010000330.1:0-1570 GCA_034421915.1 Anaerolineae bacterium | reverse complement strand
CCATAAGGCTGCGCCCCGCTAAGCAGGTGCCCATTGACAAAGAAAGCGGGCGTGCCGTACACCCCTTCAAGCTGCGCATCCAATCCATCCGATTCGACTTCGCCAAGATAGCGGTTTTCATCAAGGCAGGCGGTGTATGCCGCGACATCAAGCTGATGCAGTTCGGCAGTCTGGATATAAAAATCGCGCTGGAGGTGAGCTTGATTGCCGAAAAACGTTTGATGGAATTCCCAGAACTTGCCCTGTTCAAAGGCGCATTGGGCGGCGACGGCGGCTGGCGTTGATTCTGGGGAAATGCGAGCAGAATCACGAAAAACATAACGGATATGCTGCCCGTAATTTTCCAGCAGTGGCACAAAGGTCTGGTCAAAATGATACTTGCAGTAGACGCAAAGGAAATCGCTGAACTCGACAATCACCACAGGCGCATCTTCATCTCCAAAATAGGGGTCGTCATCCACCATAGCAAAGCGGTCGACGGCGCCCTCACTGCCGAAGTCCATATCCGCCAGAATGCTGGTCAGCGCCGCTCTAAGCTGTTCGTCGTCGATGGCGATGCTGCTGTTGGCATTCAAACCCAAAACGCCAATGAGCATCCCGACCAGCAAAAAGGTTATCGCAATCAGGATATAGTTGAATGTAATTTTGGAAATAACGACCACTTGGTCGGCTTTCTTTTCGGGCTGGCTGTTTTCGTTAGACACGGTTGTTCCTTCGGATTGGTCTGTTATGCGCTGCTTCCTAGTGTACAGGAATTTTTGACGGCTGCCTACTTGCTATCTGGCATCTCTTTCGCTTGCGTTTTCCGATTTGTGTCTATAATGAATAATACCAAGAACGGGGTCGATATTTTTTAAGGAGGATGGCGCTTGGATAAACCGCTTGCCGGGTTAATCATCAAGGAGCAGAGTGGGTTCTATTGGGTCGAGGCGGAAGACAAAAATATCTATATGTGCCAGCTGCGGGGCCGCCTGAAAGAGGAGGCGAAATCATCTGACATCGCCGCCATTGGCGACAGGGTGACGATCAGCCTGCGGAAAGAAGAGGGCACCGAGGTGCTGATGGGCGTCATTGAAAGGCTGGCAGCCCGCAAATCTGTACTGTCGCGTGCGGTTCGGACGCGGGGCAAACGCGGCGCCGGGCAAGCGGAGCGCGAGCAGGTGATTATCGCCAATGCCGACCGCGCGCTTTTTGTCTTGGCGGCGGCACAGCCCGCCCCCAACATGAAGATGCTGGACCGCCTGCTGGTGACTGGCGAAAAATCAGACATCGCTGAACTGGTGATTGTGGTCAACAAAATTGATTTGCGAGCCGCCACCGCTGCCTTTGCCCCCTATGAGCGCATGGGGTATCGGGTTCTCAAGACCAGCGCCCTGCGCGGGGACGGGATGGATGAACTGCGAGCGGCGCTTCGGGAGGGCATTTCGGTGTTCACGGGGCCCTCTGGCGTCGGGAAAACCAGCCTCTTGAATCGGATGCAGCCCGGACTGGCGCGGTCGGTCAAGTCGGTGGGACGTTCCTCAGAGGAAGGGGTGCACACCACCCGCGACAGCGCCCTGATTCGATTGGA
>DAOUKA010000329.1:0-18205 GCA_034421915.1 Anaerolineae bacterium | reverse complement strand
CCCAATCTCGACTATTTTCCGTCAACCGCGCCTTTCGGCATGGTGCATGAGCAAATACCCATACAGCCTGATGAATTTTTTAATGTGTCGATACCGGTAAATATGGCGCTGCGGAATCGCTTGAATCCTGAATTCTTCAACTATCCGTCCTTCATTATCAATGCCAACTTTGTGCTGTTTCATCTGACGGGGGCGCTGGAGGGCTTGTCGCTTGCCGACCGCGAGGGCTTTAGTCTTCGTGCCTATGCCGCATTTCCCTTGTATGTGATGTCGCGGATGTATTCGGTTTATGGCGGTTTGCTGATGGCTGCCTGCGCCTATGCGATTTCTCGCATGGCCGCCGGACGATATGTGGCTTTGTGCGCCGGATTGCTGGTTGCCGTTACCTATACGCTCGTGCAGCATTCACATTATATTAAACCCGGGACGCTGGCAGGCGGCTGGATGATGCTGGCGGCATGGGCGTCTATCGCTTCGCTCTACAGTCGCCGCCCTTGTTATCGAGAACGCCTGTACCTATTTGCGGGCGCGGTCACCGGGCTGGCGGCGACGACCCGATACAATGCGGCGGCTGTGGGTTTGATTGTCTTGCTGGCAGGGCTGATTTTGCTGTATCGCTATCGGACGCGCAGGATGCTATGGATGATTGGCTTGGCTTGGCTGGCTGTTCCACTGGTATTTATTTTGGGTTCACCTTACATACTGCGAGATTTTGACCATTTTCGGGGTGATTTCCTGTGGATTGTCGGACAGTACACGACTACAGGGGCGGATGTCCCGGAACACTTTCTCACAGATGCCTGGTCTGGCTTGGCTTATATGCTTATCTATACCGCCTTGTTTGCGACAGGCATCCCGGCGCTCATTTCAATGGGGCTGTCCTTTCTCGCTGGCTGGCAAAGACGTCCCCGAGGTCATTTTTTCAGGCACAATTCGCCCTTGCTCTATGTCAGCCTGATTGGGCTGCTGATATTGGCTTATACGCTGGCTGCGCTGCGCATCATACGACCCGCACACAGTGAGCACATGCTGATACTTATCCTGCCCTTTGTGGCGCTCCTGTCGGCGCTTGGAGCGGGCTGGCTGGTCGATTCCCTTTCCCTGCCCAAAAGATTCCTGATGCCGGCCCTCGTTTTGATTTTAATTATTCAGCCCCTGCTGCTGTCGCTGCAAGCGGTCAAAATGTTCACGCAGTCGGATACCCGTTATGTGATGTTAGCGTGGATACATGAGCATATCCCCCGCGGCGCTCGCATTTTTCTGAATGGCCCCTATAATGTGCCGCTGGATGAAGCCCTGTATCCCAATGAGCAGCAGTTTGTTGTCTATGCAGAGACCTTGCCCGATGGGGAAGATTATGATTATATGATTTACTCGGATGCGCTGGCATACGACATATTAGGATCGGAAATGATAGTCCCGCCAGATGTTCTTCAGCGGCAGCGCGGTTATCTGGCGGGACTGGATGCGAACTTCAAACGGGTCGCGGAAATTCGGCGCCCGCTATGGACTGAGCCGGAAGTGATGATCAACACGGCAGCCTATTGGCATAACCCGAGTCTAATCATCTATTGCCTGAATCCGCGAAGCTGTGAGAGAATCGAGTAAATCGGTGTATAATTTGTAATTTGAGCGCGGCTGTTTTGCGGCGGCATTCTGGCTCTGAAGTCCGAGAGGGCGCTTGTGCAGGACATCGGAATTGTCATTGTCAACTGGAACACATGTGATTTTTTGAGACGGTGTCTGGAGACGATTTTCGCCAGTCAGGGGGACTTCACCTACCGCGTGCTGGTGGTTGACAACGCTTCGGGGGATGGCAGCGCCGAGATGGTGAAACGCGCCTTTCCACAGGCTGAAGTTCTTGTCAATGCAGCGAATATCGGGTATCCGCGCGCCAACAATGTTGGGCTAAGACATTTGGGCTTTCGGGGGGTGGGGGATGTCGCCGCCGATGCGCCGCGTTATGCCCTGTTATTGAATCCGGATACGGAATTGCCGCCTGATGCCATGTATCAGATGATGCGATTTATGGATTTAAGACCGGATGCAGGCGCTGCCGGTCCCAAATTGATTCTGATGGATGGCAGCCTGGACAAAGCCTGCCGGCGCGGTTTTCCAACACCGATGGTTAGTTTTTATCGTTATTCGGGCCTGATGAAGCTCTTTCCGCGAAATCGGCGCTTTGGCCGCTACAACATGACCTTTGCCGATGAGAATGAGGATCTGGAAGTGGATTCGGTGGTGGGCGCTTATATGCAGGTGCGGAAAGAGACGATTGAAAAAGTGGGGCTGCTGGACGAGACCTTTTTTATGTATGGCGAAGATTTGGATTGGGCGTATCGGATTAAGCAGGCGGGATACAAAATCTGGTATCACCCCCAGGTGATTGTGCATCATGTCAAGCGGGCCGCCAGCCGCCAAAGCAAAAGAGCTCAATTTGAATTCTGGCGGTCGATGCTGATTTTTTATCGGAAGCATTACCGCCAGTCAACGATATGGCCGGTGCACCTGATGATTTTGACGGCGCTGCTGATGAAAGGCGGCCAAGGCTTATGGAACGAAATTCGCAATCCGACGCCCTTGACCTAGCGCCCCGCGCCCATCGCTGGAACATGCAGCGCGTGCGGGCGATTTCAGGCGGCGTGCTGCTTATTGTTGACATCACCATGCTGACGGTCGCTTTTCTGGCTGCCTACAAGGCGCGCGAAATGCTGCCGTTTTTTCCCCGCCCGGTGGAACAGCCTGCCCTCATTGATTATATCCCGACCATTATTCTGCATGTAGCCACCATTCTGATGATGTTTTATTTTACACAGTTGTATCATCTCAAACGCGCCTTCAGTCGTTTTGACCAGATACGAACGGTCATTGGCGTCGTCACGCTTGGCACGCTGCTGGCAAGCAACGCCCAGGAATTCCTGCTGCAAAGCACATCTTTGGGGGTGATTTATCCGCGCAGCCTCCTTTTTTATGTCTGGTTATCCAGTGTTTTTCTGGCGAGCCTGGGGCGCGAGCTGTATCGCCTGGCGCGAATCTCCCTGCGCAAGCGAGGCATGATCCGTGACAATCTGCTGATTGTAGGCGAGGGGCGCATCGCCCGTGACATCACCAACAAAATTCGCAACAGCCCCGAACTCGGTTATAACATTGTCGGCATCGTCTGCAATGCTGAACCCAGGGGCAGAATGCTGGGATTTCCGTTTATTGGCAAATACGAAGATATTCCGCGGCTGATTGATGAGCTGCAAGTTGAGCAGGTTATTGTCGCCTTGTCGGATGCCAGGCGGGGCGAGTTGGTCGAGCTTATCACTCTCTGTCAGCGCGGGCGGGTCGATATTAAGGTGTATCCGGATATTTTCTCTTATATGGCGGGCGATTTGAATGTGGACGACCTCGGTGGCACGCCGCTGCTGACGGTGCGTGACATTGCCCTGCGCGGCTGGAAGCTCAGCCTGAAACGCGCATTGGATTTGTTTGGCGCCTCGCTCGGCTTGATTGTGCTGTCGCCTTTCATGCTGCTGACGGCGCTGCTGATTGGCATCGAATCGCGGGGGGCGGTGTTTTACTGGCAGCTGCGGATGGGCTTGGATGGCCGTCCCTTTCCCATGATTAAGTTTCGGTCGATGCGCTCGGATGCGGAATCCGCTGGTCAAACCTGGACAGTTGCGGATGACCCGCGCGTGACCCGTCTGGGACGTTTTATGCGGCGCAGCAACTGGGACGAAATCCCGCAATTAATTAATGTGTTTCTGGGTCACATGAGTTTGGTGGGCCCCCGCCCGGAACGTCCCATGTATGTCCGCCAGTTTCGGAATCAAATCTCGCGTTATATGGAACGTCACCGCGAAAAATCGGGCATGACTGGCTGGGCGCAGGTCAACGGCCTGCGCGGGGATACGTCGATTGCCGAGCGCACCACCTTTGACCTGTGGTATGTCGAGAACTGGTCGGTGTGGCTGGACATCAAAATTATCCTCCGCACCATCTGGCAGTCGCTGACCCGCTCCAGCCCGAACGCCTATTAAGCAGAAAATGCGGCGAAGCCGGGCGATTTCGCTGGCGCCCTTCCTCAAAATCCTGAGCGCCCCCCTTAAAATCGAATAATCCCGCTTTAATTCTCCTGCTTGGGCATTATAATATGGGTTCATATTCGAGCCATGTAAAGGAATTGCTTTATGTCGGAACAGGCGGTCACAGCCCAAAGTGAAGATTTTTCCAGATGGTATAACGAAATCGTCTATCGCGCTGACCTGGCTGCGCCTTCTCCGGTGCGTGGCTGTGTGATTATCAAACCTTATGGCTATGAAATCTGGGAGGGAATCAAAGGGGGGTTGGATCGGCGCTTTAAGGCCACCGGTCATCAAAATGCCTATTTCCCGCTGTTTATCCCGGAAAGCTATATCAAGCGGGAGGCGCAGCATGTGGAGGGGTTCAGCCCGGAACTGGCGGTTGTGACCCATGCTGGCGGCAAGGAACTGGAAGAGCCTTTGGTGGTGCGCCCGACCTCCGAAACGGTCATCGGGGAGGCATTCAGCGATTGGATTCAGTCTTATCGCGATTTGCCGCTGCTTATCAATCAGTGGTCGAATGTGGTGCGCTGGGAGATGCGAACCCGCCCCTTCCTGCGTACAGCCGAGTTCTTGTGGCAAGAGGGACATACGGCACACGCCACCCACGACGAAGCTGAGGCGGAAACCCGGCAAATGCTCGATATTTATGCCGACTTTGCCATCCATGATGCTGCTATTCCGGTGATTAAAGGCGAGAAAAGCCGGCTGGAACGTTTTGCCGGGGCGATGCGGACTTATACCATCGAGGCGATGATGCGGGACAAAAAGGCCTTGCAATCCGGCACGAGCCACAATCTGGGGCAGAACTTTGCCAAGGCATTCGACATCAAATATCTGACGGAAAGCAACGCGCAGGAGTTCTGCTGGACAACCTCCTGGGGCTTGAGTACGCGGATGGTGGGGGCGGTTGTGATGACGCATGGCGATGACAAGGGATTGCGTCTGCCGCCCAAACTGGCGCCTTGGCAGGTGGTGATTGTGCCGATTTACAAGCAGGGCGAGCAGAAAACAGCCGTGATGGAGGCGGCTGTCAGGCTGCAGCGACAGCTTGGTGATGCCGGGGTTCGCGTTCACATGGATTGCCGCGAGGGTCAGTCGCCGGGCTTCAAGTTCAATGATTGGGAGATGCGCGGTGTGCCGATTCGGATGGAAATTGGCCCCAGGGATGTCCAGAAGAACAACGCTGTGCTGGCGCGGCGCGATATTCCAGGGCGCGCTGGCAAACAATTTGTGTCACAAGATGGCCTTGTCGAGGCTGTCAAGGCATTGCTGGATGCGATTCAGGCGAATCTGCTTGAAGATGCGCGGGCCTTCCGCGATGAGCATATTGATGATGTGACATCTTACGATGAGCTCAAGCAGGTGATTGAAGCTGGCCGGTGGGCGCGTGTCTGGTGGCGGGGTTCGGATGGGGACGAGATGAGGGTTAAAGATGAGACGGGCGCCACCATTCGCTGTTTCCCCTTTGAACAGCCGAATGATCAGGGCAAATGCGTCATCACCGGGGAAACGGCTGAAAGAATCGCATTATTCGCAAAAGCATATTAGCCCCATTGCGTGTAGATGCTATTGAGTGAAGCGTGCAGGCGGATGATGGCCGCCCTGACGCTGTTTGGTGTGCAAATGGATTTTGCGGCCGGGTGATTCTAACGCCATTTTGATATTGTGAAAATAGACACAATCGGAAAACTCGGTTACAATGCAATAGACTAGACTTGCCGTTCGCCAGCTTGACCGGCGGCCGACAGCGAAGGTTAGCTGTTTTGTACGATTTGATGAGTTCGGGTTCATCATGCCAGATTCAAACCCGATACTTATTTTTCTTAGAAAAGAAGTGATGATTTGGAACAGACCATACAGGATCTTGGCTATCCGTGCTTTGTCATGGATTTTACGCGTTTGCCACCAGCCTGTGGATTTGCGGGCTGGTGGCTTGACTTTTTAGGAATAGGGTGATGGCGGCTTATTTGATTGTTGATGTGGATGACCTGCTGCGCTGGTTCACATCGCAGAATCCGGGCATTGACTTGCAGGAGCTTGCGGTGGCGCTGCGGGGCGGGGCGGCTTTCGCGGCGGGGCTGTTCAATCCGAGTATGCTGAAGACGATTGCCGTTGCTAATTGGAAAGCGCATCGCGGCAGCGGGCGCGTTGACCCGCAAACGATTTTCCGCGGCGCCGGGTATGAGGTTTTTGATGTGCCCAGCCGCGAAGACCTGGCAGACAGCCTGATTAGCCACTATTTTTCTTATGACACGAATCCGGTTGACGAGTTGATTCTGGCGACGACCAGCCGGGATCTGCTGCCGCTGATTCGTCGAATCAAGACGACGGGCAAAGCCCGCATCCGCATCTGGGGTTCGGAAGATATTCTCCAGGGTACGCAGTTCGCTGAGGAGATTATCTTCCAGCCATTGGAAACCCTGCTGGGCATTCAGACCAAAAATGTCTGGGTGTATATTGATTTTGAGAACATTTCAATCAGCCTGCATGCCCAGGGTTTCATGGTCAATCTCGACCATCTGATTGAGCGCTTTGTCTCGCAGGCGCAGGCGCATGGCAATGTGGTCAAGATGTGCGCCTATGCGCCGTGGGGGCAGCGCGGCGCGCTGCCGCCCGTGGTGGATTATTCCGGGCGGGAAGTGGCTGATGATGCGCCTTCGCGGTTGATGATGGCGAATATCGACCCGGTATTCAACCTGCCGGGCAAGAACAGCGCCGATATGCGAATCGCCCGCGATGTAATAACGGATACCGACCATCCTGAAGCGGGTGATGTCATTATCCTGGCAAGCGGCGACCGCGATTTCAACGATGTCATCAATACCCTTGTCCAGCGCAATAAAACCGTGATACTGTGGAGTGTGCGCGGTCACAGCACCAGCCGCCAACTGAAAAATCACCCTTCGCTTCAACTGGAATATATCGATGATTTTACTGATTTGCAGACTCATCAGTCATTAAGTCTGGTTGAGGCGGATGATGAAGCGGAAAGTTTTATTCCCTCGCAGTGGTCGAGTGTCATCATCCAGTTTTATCGACTGCGGGCTGCCTATATCAAAGAGGAAATCACGACCGAAGACCTGATTCGTCAGCTGATGAATGTCGGGGCGGTGGTATCGGCAGAGCGGGGTCAGGACCTGGTTTCACAGTCGCTTTCGCTGGGCATCCTGAAACAGCTGACGGCGGCTGGCGTGGTTGAGCTCAATCGTCAGCATCCGGTGGTCGAGAAGACCCTGCTGATTGTTGACCGCATCGCGCGGCGCGTCGCCAATACCTTGCAGACGCGGAGTTGGCAGTATGTCAATTATGGTTTCTTGCTCAAGGGTCTGGAAATGGAGCGGGATATGGGGCGCCCGGGCATGAATGAAAGCAACCAATGGCGGGCGCACTGGATTGACTGCTTGGTGCGCGAGCGAGTTTTGCAGCGTGATTTGGTGCCGCATCGGCATAATCCGGATGATTTGGTGCCAGTGATATGGATTCCGTCCGCGGACGAAGCGCCGGTATGGCGCGCCGGCAAAGGGGATGTCCGCAAGGCGAACAGGAAGACCGACAAGGCGGCGGGCAAATGGGTTGGGATTCCGCCGCACCAGCTTTGTGAGCAGGATGTGGATGTTGGCCGAATGGTGACGCGGGTGGTGATCAGCGTTGAACAGTTCACGAGTTTTCGTAATTTTGCTTGGTGTCCGCTCGGCAGTTTGCATAAGCGCCTGCGCGAATATGATTCTGGGGTTGTTTTCCAGCATGCGGTCGAGTACATGCTGGCGAATGAGATGATCTGGCTGAACGAGTATCCGAATCCGCGCAGTGATTATAAGACCAAGGGCATTGAGCTTAATCGGGACAGCCCCTTTGTGGCGGCGCTGCTTGCCAGACGGGATGAGTTTGTCCGCGTCTTGCTGGATATGTACCAAAATAACCTGACCATCACCCAGGCCAACGTTGAAGGGCAGCTTGAAAGCGGGTGGGACGCAGCGCTCTGGGTTTCGATTATGAAAACCGAAAATGTGCTGAGTCTCTTGCAAGGGCGCGCTGACCAGTACAGTCTGTTCCGCACGCATCATACAGTGAAGCTGGTGGCGAATGATGATATGGATGCGGTCCATGATTAGCTCGGCATTGCCGTAAGCTCTTTAAGGTGATACAATCGCATTTGCTGTTGAGACCGACGGGCTAACTGTCCAGCCTGTCTGGTGGCTAGTGAAGGGACGGTTCTGATGCCATTGGACAAAGCAACAAAAACGCAAATTATCAAGGATTTTGGTCGGGAAGCGGGTGACACTGGGTCTCCCGAAGTGCAGATCGCATTGCTGACTGCCCGGATTGTGCAATTGACGGAACACCTCAAGATACACAGCCATGACGAACATTCGCGGCGCGGTTTGTTAAAGCTGGTGGGTCAGCGCCGCCGTCAGCTGAAGTATATTGCCCGGAAGAAGCCGGAAGTCTATCGTGATTTGCTGAAACGTCTTGGGCTGCGGCGCTGATTGCGCTTGTCGAGGCAGGCGCCGACTTTTCGGCTGATGATAAGACCGCGTGCAGCGAAGGGCTTGGACTGGGCGCGGAATTGGCAGCCATTTGATGGATGTTGATGCGTCGAATATGGCGGGTATGGGGATGGACAGAGGGTGCATATCAGCCCTCAGCCTGTCCCATAGCTGACATTCAGGCGCATTTTATTTATATGGAGAAGGGTATGACTCTGGATATACGCGAATACAGGTGCATGGTAGCTGGCAAGGAGGTCTTGATTGAGACTGGCCGCTATGCCCAGCAGGCTGGCGGGGCGGTAACAGTGCGCATGGGAGATACCATGCTGTTTTGCTCAACGACGATGGGCGCGCCGCGCGCCGGATTGGATTTTTTCCCGTTGAGCGTCGATTATGAAGAGAAGATGTACGCTGGCGGGCGGGTGCCGGGCGGGTTCTTTCGGCGCGAAGGCCGGCCGTCTGAAGGTGCGATTTTGATTTCGCGGGTGATTGACCGCACGCTGCGCCCGCTGTTCCCGAAGAATATGCGCAATGATGTGCAGGTGATTTTGATGTCCCTGTCGCATGACAAGCAGCATCATGTCGATATGCTGGGGGTTATTGCCGCCAGCACCGCCCTGATGATGTCGGATATTCCTTGGAATGGCCCCGTCGCCGGGGCGCGTGTTGGCCTGGTGGGCGGCGGCCTGCGCGTGAACCCGACTTATTCCGAGATGCAGGCGAGTGCGCTTGACCTGCGGGTATCGGGTACGGCTGATGCGATTAACATGGTGGAATGCAATGCCAACCAAGTTGACGAGGATACGATGCTCGAAGCGCTGTTTATGGCGCATGATGCCATACAGGACGTCATCGCCTTGCAAAATCGGATTCGCGATGAGATTGGCAAAGAGAAAAAAGAAGCCGACGCAGATAACCTTGATGAGGGGCTGCTGGCAGAGGTGACCGCCAGCGCGCGGCATTCAGTCCGTGAAGTCATGCTGGCGCATTCAGACCGCGCCGAGCGCCGCGAACCCCTGGCTGCGATTCAGCAAGGGCTGATTGAGGAATACACCCGCAGAAACGAGGACATTGAAGACGAAGAGGCGAGATACAGCCTCAAGCATGTCGAACGCGCTTTTGACCAAGTGGTGAAGCAGGTTATACGGGGCCGCATTGTTGGCGAGGGCGTTCGGCCTGATGGGCGCGGTTACACCAGCATTCGCCCCTTGTCGGCCGAGGTTGGGCTTGTGCCGCGGGTGCATGGTTCGGGTATGTTTCTGCGCGGCGAGACGCAGGTCTTGACGATTGCGACTTTAGGCACGCCTGGCGATTCGCAGTTTATGGATGGTTTAAGCCCTGAAGATGACAAACGTTATATGCACCACTATAACTTTCCGCCTTACAGCACGGGCGAGACGTATCCGATGCGCGGTCCGCGACGCCGTGAAATTGGACATGGCGCCCTGGCAGAAAAGGCGCTGCTGGCGATGATACCGCCCGAACGGGAATTCCCTTATGTTTTGCGTCTGGTGAGCGAAGTGATGAGCTCCAACGGCAGCACCTCGATGGCAAGTGTTTGTGGCAGTACGCTGGCGCTGATGGATGCGGGCGTTCCCATCAAGAACCCGGTCGGCGGCATCGCGATGGGTTTAATCAAGGAAGGCGAAGAGGTCGCGGTTTTGACGGACATTCAGGGGATGGAAGACCATCTGGGGGATATGGACTTTAAGGTGGCTGGCACTGTTGAGGGCATCACCGCCTTGCAGATGGACATCAAAATCGCGGGTGTCACCCGCGATACCATGCGGCAGGCTTTGGCGCAGGCCAAGGATGCGCGGCTGCAAATCCTGGAAGCGATGGCGGATGCGCTTCCGCAGCCGCGCGATACCATCAGCCAATATGCGCCGCGTATGGAATCATTCAAGATTGCGGTCGATAAAATCGGCGCGGTCATCGGGCCGGGCGGCAAGAATGTCCGCGCTTTGCAAGATGAATACGCTGTCAAAATCGAGATTCAGGAAGATGGCTTGATTTATGTCGCCGGTGAAACTGGGTCAAGGGTGCTGGAAGCTATCGAGAAAATCCGCAGTATGGTCGAAGAGCCTGAAATCGGTCAGATTTATACGGGCAGAGTGACCCGCGTCGAGAACTATGGCGCTTTTGTGGAGTTTTTGCCGGGCAGCGAGGGGATGGTTCATGTATCGCAGCTAGCCGATTATCATGTGAAAAGCGTTGATGAGGAAGTCAGCGTTGGTGATGAAATCATGGTGATGGTCACCAACATAGATGGCACCGGCCGCGTGCGCTTGAGCCGTCAGGCGGTGCTGGAAGGCTGGGATGCCGCCGAAGCTGTCCGCCGAGATAAAGCCAACAGCCGCGGTGGCGGTCGGCGCGGTGGCGGAGACCGTCGAGGTGGTGGCGGTGACCGCCGCGGTGGCGGAGACCGTCGGGGTGGTGGCAGAGACCGCCGAAGCGAAGACCGCCGTGGCAGTGGCTATCGCCGCGGCAGCGGCGACCGCGGGCGCCGCAGCTAAGCCATGCAAGCATCTGCATTCAAACGCGCTGCATCCGGCGGCAGCGCGTTTTTGATTGCACCGAAGGGGTTCAGGGAGAGCGGAAGATGGTGGACAAGAGCAGTATGCCGGGCAGTGCGATTGCCGAGACGGAAAATTACATGGTCTGGGAAGTGCGGGAGCCAGACGGCGAGACGACTTATCATATCGAATTGGGGGCAGCCACCCTGCATTTCTTTCGTGAAGAATGGGCTGAATTTCTGAAGCTGATAAAAGATGCCGCCAGCAACAGCCCATGAACCCGAATGGCTTCAAACATCATTTTGTGGCGGCGATGGCGAAGCATTTGCCACCGAGCGCCGCGCGGCTGCGACTGATCGATATGGATGGTCAGTGCGGGCATATCCTGGAGGCCGGGCGCGCCGACCTCGACATTCGGCTGCTGGCGGCGGATGCTGTGCATCTGTCGGATATACCGCCTGACAGTGTTGATGCGGTGGTGGCTTATGATATTGAACTGAAAATCCCCCTGCTTGAGCGCGTATGTGCCATGCTGCGGCCGGGCGGGCGGTTTATTGCCGCACTGCCGACGGGGCAGGTGAACCCAAGCTGGGTTGAACTGCTGGAGTCGCACAGTTATGTGCGGATTCTGGTCGAGGCGGCGGTCGATGGGATGGGGGTCTTGATTCGCGGGGAAAAGGCACATCACAGCGAGCATACCTGGCAGCGCATTCAAGCGGTGGCTGGGGCGGAAGGCGACCTGCTGGATTTGGGGGCGTTCAAGGGGCGCTATGTGCATCTTTTGATTCGGCAGACACCCAGCAAACCGGTCTGGAAGCTGGCTGCCGGCGAAGAAATCCGCTGGCAGGCGCTGGCGCTGCGGCGCGGCGCTGACAGGGTTCTGCTGGGTTTCAGCAGCTTGCCCAAGGCGGTCGGATTCATGCAGCCGGCGGTTGTGGCCGGCAGGATACAGGGCATCAACAAGGTCGGCAAGTTCCGCAAAGCGCGGGCGATGGCCTGGACATGGGGCGTGGTGCTGAACCCGAATTTGGATGCCATCGGCAGCCAGCCGCTTGCGTTTGTGGAAATAGACCCCTCGACGGCGGAAGCGCCGAATGAATAGGCGCGATTTGGGCAATTTGAACAAATCTTTTATAATTGGGTTTGAGTTTCCTGACCTGTCAGTTTTGCAAAGGGGGGCGTGTTATGATGCGTCCGCAAGAACCCCGCCGACATCGGTTAATCACTTGGGCCGAGGTAGACCAGCTTATTGACGGGCTGATACCGCAAATCCAGCATTTGGGGCCTTTTGGCGCCATGCTGATGATTACGCGCGGGGGTGTCATACCGGGCGGTTTGCTGGCGGAGGCGCTGAGCATTCAGCATTTATTGACGGCATCGGTGGATTTTCCCTCGACTGAACAGTCGGGCATGATGGCTTGGCCTACATTTTTGCAGTTTCCTGATACGGATCTGCTGCGCGGGCGGCGCACTTTGATTGTCGATGATGTCTGGGGCAGCGGGCGCACCAGCATTGCTGTCCGCGAGCGCGTCAATTCGGCTGGCGGGTATGCCTATAACTGCGTGCTGCATTTCAATCCATACCGCTCGCTGTTTTCCAACATTAAGCCCGAACTCTATGGCGATGTCACCGATGCCTATGTGGTTTATCCCTGGGAGATTGACCGCGGTTTGCTTGGGCGCGGCTTTGGCGAGGCGCATCCCGAAATCTAGGAACAGGCTGCGGTCAGGGTGCGAATATGATAAATTTAGGTTATAATGGTATTGGAGTTGACGTTGGCGCTTCTTTCGGCAGCGAATTGAAGCGCGATTAGCCTGCTGAAGCAGGGGGCTTACTGAACCTTATGAGTGAAGAACAAGGCAACAACCTGATGTCCGACGAGAGTTTTGAGGAGGCGCTTGCCTCATCGTTCGATTATTCTTATACGCCGCCCCGCCGTGGCGAAATACGCGAGGCGACCATTCTGCAAATTGACGAGCGCGAAATCATCGTCGACTTGGGCGCCAAGCAGGATGGCATCGTCCCGGCGCAGGATTTGGAGCGGATGGAAGACAGTTTTCGCGAAAGCCTGCAAACTGGCGCCAATGTGCCAGTTTATGTTGTCAATCCGCGTGACCAGAACGACAACCTGATTGTTTCCATCAATATGGGTTTGCAGCGTTATGATTGGGAGAAGGCGCGTGAACTGCTGAAATCGCAGGATGTGGTGAATGTCAAGGTGAGTGGCTACAACAAAGGCGGCGTCCTGGTGCGCTGGAATCGGCTGGAGGGATTCATACCCAGTTCGCATCTGGTGTCTGCCAATATGACGATGGAGCGAAAAGACGCCATGAATGAGTTAATCGGCAGCACCTTGGGCGTCAAGGTCATCGAGGTTGACCAGGACCGCCGCCGTCTGATATTCAGCGAGCGCGAGGCGCAGAAAGAATGGCGGGCGCAGCGCAAATCGAAGCTGCTGGCTGAACTGAATGTGGGGGATGTGGTCGATGGCGTGGTGACGGGCTTGCGTGATTTTGGCGCTTTTGTCAACATTGGCGGCGCCGATGGGCTCATTCATGTCAGCGAACTGGCATGGCATCGGGTCGATCACCCGCGTGACATTTTGAAGATCGGGCAGGAGATGCAGGTTTATGTTTTGAACCTTGACCGCCAGACCAATCGGATTGCGCTGAGCCGCAAACGTCTGCTGAGTGATCCTTGGGATGATGCCCAGACCCGTTATCACGAGGGACAGCTGGTCGAGGGGCATGTGACCAATGTGGTTGATTTTGGGGCTTTTGTTGCGCTGGAGGATGGCCTGGAAGGCTTGCTCCATCTTAGTGAAATGGGCGACGGCGCACTCAAAGAGCCTTATTCTTATGTTCAAAAGGGTGACAGGCTGTCGCTCCGCATCAGTCATCTGGAGCCAGAGAAGCGCCGTGTCGGTTTTACGCAGCGCTGGGGTACTGAAGCCGATGAAGATGACGCAAGTCCAAAGGCAGGCTCGTCATCCTTGACTGAGGATGAGGAAGCTGAAGATCTGCCCGCCGACGAAACAGGCGACTGAAAGTCGCTCCGGACAAGTGAATCGGGGATGCCTGCCGAATTGGCGGGCATTTTTGTTTTTCTGGCTCAGATTGGTTGACAAAGGTCAGGCGGCTTTGTATAATCCCCAGCGATTTTGGTAAAGGCAAGGCGTTCGTTTTATTCCACAGTTATCTGCGAACAAATTCGTTGCGAGCCCGGTTATTCAGCAGCGGTTGGAGGTACTGGGTTTTGTTTTGCCATGCACCGAAGACCGAATCTGAATTTTTTGGGAGATAATGGATTATGCAAACTGATTCTGTAATTGACCTGGCGGCGGATGAGATGGATTTCGCGGCATTATTGGAAGAGTCTCTTGCCGGGAGCCTGATTGAAAGGGGGGACATCGTGCGCGGTGTTGTCCTTTCGGTTGACAGTCACGGCTTGGTTGTCGATATTGGCTGGAAACAGGATGGCATTGTCACGCGCCATGATATTGAACGGATGGGCATGAACCTGGCGGATTTCCAAATGGATGCTGAAATTGATGTGGCTGTGGTTCGTTTGAACGACAGGGCTGGCGATTTGATTTTGTCGGCATCGCAGGCTCGCCAACATGTGGACTGGAAACGCGCCGAAGAGATGATGAATGCCGGGGCGCTCTGGTCGGGTGAGGTAACGGATTCCAACAAGGGCGGCTTGATTATGTCCTTTGGGCATCTGCGGGGTTTTATCCCTGCCAGCCATGTTATAGATTTGCCGCGGGGACTCAGGGAAGAGGATCGTCAGGTTTATTTGCAAAAATTGGTCGGCGGGGAAATGACCATCAAAGTCATCGAGGTCAACCAGAAGCGCCGCCGTCTGGTCTTTAGCCAGTTGGATGCCGAGCAGGAAAATCGCAGCGCCCGCCGGGAAAGGCTGCTGCGGGAACTGGCAGAAGGGAACTCGCATCAGGGCGTGGTCAGTGGCTTGTGCGATTTTGGCGCTTTTGTTGATTTGGGCGGCGCGGATGGGCTGATCCATATTTCGGAATTGGCATGGCACCGCGTGCGTCATCCCAGCCAGGTTGTCGCTGTTGGCGATCAGGTCGAAGTTTATATCCTGCGTCTTGATGACAAGGGCAAACGCATCGGCTTGAGCCTCAAGCGCTTGCAGCCCAACCCCTGGATGCTGGTGGACGAGATGTATCATATCGGTCAACTGGTTGAGGGCGCCATCAGCCGCGTCGAGTCCTTTGGCGCTTTTGTCGGCCTGGAACCCGGCATTGAAGCCCTGCTGCATGTCAGCCAGATGTCCAGAAGTTCGGAAGAAAGTCCGCTTGGCCACCTTTATGAAGGTCAGAAGCTGCTGATGCGCATCATCAGCATTGAAGCGGGAAGACAGCGGCTGGGTCTTAGCCTGAACGAAGTTACCGATGCCGAGATGGCGCAGTGGGAAGAACGTCAGATGGAGCCTGTCGCCGCGGCCGAAGCTGAAGCTGGTCTGGAAGACATCAGCGAACCATAGAGGCGATGGGTTTCAAGTGCGATATGGCATTTCGCGGTTTTGTCCTGTATACTGCGGGCAGGGCGGCCGTGTTTTGCCGACCGCTTATCGTCAGTTAAACAGACCCAAGGTGGTGATTTGACCTATGGCTTCAGTCAGACTTAAGCAGGGCGAAAGTCAAGAGCAGCTGCTGCGCCGCTTTCGCAAGCGCGTGACCAATGCCGGGATTCTTAGTACGGTGCGCCGCAAACGCTGGCATATCTCCAAGAGCGAACTGCGCCGCATCGAAAAGAAAAAGGCAATCCGCCGTTCGCGCCGACGCCAGCGCAAAGGCTGATAACATTCCGTTCCCAGCCTTTTTTGAGCAAGTCAGGAGACCGTTGTATGCCAATGGAATGCAGCGGCTTTTTGTATGATAATACCGATGAAACAGTTGTCTAAGGAGAAATATGGCTAAGAAAGAAGAAAAAATCGAAGTTGAAGGGACGGTGGTCGAAGCGCTGCCGAATACACAGTTCATGGTTAAGCTGGATAACGGACATCAAGTCCTGGCTTATTTATCCGGCAAAATGCGCAAGTTTTATATCCGCATTCTGCTGGGTGACCGAGTCAAAGTCGAAATGAGCCTCTACGATATGAATCGTGGTCGTATTATCTATCGTCACAAGGATAATGTGCGCTCCTGAATTGTAAAAAGGAGAATATCGCATGTTTCAGTTACAGAGCTAGGAACGGGTCATCATGGATGGCTCGTTTTCGTTTATTTGATGCCCCAATGCACCGCGATCGCGCCAAACATAAATGTTTTGAATTGAACATCGCGGAAGCCGGCCTGCTCTATCAGACTGGCAAGCTCGGCGGGCGTTTTGAAAGCCTGCGTCGATTGCGGCAGATAGCTGTAGGCATCGCTCGCATCTTTGCCCGCAATCAAGCGCCCCAGGAGCGGAATGCCATAGCGGAGATGCAGCCGAATGAAGGGCTGGAGCGCGCTTGGCGGCGGCGGCGAGGTATCCAGCGTCACGATGCGCCCACCGCGCTTCAGCACCCGCCGCTGTTCGGCCAGCGACTTGGGAATATCCATCACATTGCGCAGCAAATAACCCGACACCACCGCATCAAAGCTCTCATCCGCATAAGGCAGCTGGATGGCATCGGCTGCCGTCCAGATGACCTGCTTGCCATAGGGCATCTGCTGCCGCCCGACCTGCATCATCTGCAAGGCGAAGTCGGCGCCGAAGACGCTGGCTGCCGCGGTTTGCTTCAAGGCCTCAAAGGCGATGTCGCCCGTGCCAGTGGCAATATCCAGCAGCATGCCCTGATGCGGCAATCCAGCCTGCTCAACCACAAAGCGGCGCCATTTCATATCCTGACCGCCGGTCATCATGCGGTTCATCAGGCTGTAACGCCTGGCGATGCGGTTAAACATCTGCCGAACATAATCCGAACGTTCCTTGCCCTTTAGGTGCGCCATCGTTTCGCCTCAATCAGAAACCAGTCGCCCTGTTGACGATGCGCGTAAGGCTGCAGGCCGGTTTGGCGCAGGGCAGCTTCGACCTCTTCCATCTGGCTGGCAATTATGCCACTGAGAATCGCTGTGCCGCCCGGACGGACGGCCTCGCCCAGCCGATTTTCCGCCAGCTTGAGAATGACCCGCGCCAGAATGTTCACCACCACCAAATCGAAGCGCCGCGCTGAAGTTCGCACGATGTCGAGGCTGCCCTGTCGGGCGATGACTTGGTTTGCCAGGCCATTGGCCGCCGCATTTTCTCTGGTGGCTTCGACGGCGATGGCATCCGTATCCAGCGCCAGGATTTTTCTGGCGCCCAGCTTGGCGGCGGCAATCGACAGGATGCCACTGCCACACCCCAAATCCAAAATATCCTGCGCTGGCTGAACCCGTTCCTCCAGCGCCATCAGGCAAAGCTGCGTCGTCGGATGCGTGCCAGTGCCGAATGCCATGCCAGGGTCAAGCGCGATGTCGATGTCGCCGCTGGCCAACTCGACATCCATCCAAAGCGGCCGAACCAACAGCCTCCTGCCGACCCGCAAAGGGCGATAATGCGCTTTCCAGGCTTCCGCCCAATCCTCCTCTTTGAGAGGGCGGTAGGCTGGTTTGGGCATCGGATACATCAGGCTCATGTGTCCCAGTGCGGTCTCCAACTGTTTTTTCGTGGACTCAAGGGCGGGGTCATCGGGGAGATAAGCACGCAAAATCAGGCTTTGCGGCGGCGGGACTTCGCCTTCGTCCCACAAATCGGGCGCGATGCCCTCTGGCTCCATCGAGACGCCCTGATGGCCGTAACGCTGCAAGACTTCGGCGACCGCCTCGGCGCTTTCGCCATCAACTTTCATCGTTACTTCAATCCAGCTTCTCGCGGTCATATATCAAAAAAGGGGAGGGGTTATGCAGAACCCGCCCCTGTGCCTTGGTATGGTGTCAGTCAAGTTTATTTGCCTTCACCAGCCAGGAAGTCCATCACTTTATCGAAGAAGCCGCGCCCGCCGGTCTGGGGAGTTATCTCACGCCCGAAGGTATCCGCCAGCTGCTCGAATAATTCGCGCTGATAATCGGTCAATTCAGTCGGTGTTTCGACCTGAACATAGACTAACTGGTCGCCGCGCCCCGAATTTGAGCCGTCA
>DAOUKA010000328.1:0-1787 GCA_034421915.1 Anaerolineae bacterium | reverse complement strand
ATCCTCAACTGCCGATTGCGCTTGTTCTTGCCGGGTTCGCCTTGGGAACGATTCTGGGGAATCTGGTGTTTGTCTGGGCGAGCAGTTTTTATCTGGCCTTGCTGGCTTATTGTTCGAGCCAAATCCTGCGGACCGCCACCAAGCCGCTGTTCATGGCCTGGATTAATCTGCATACGCCCTCCAGGATGCGGGCGACGGTGATTTCGATGTACTGGCAAGCGAATGCCTGTGGACAGATTGCTGGCACGCCGATTTTGGGGGCGGTCGGCTCGCTGCTGTCATTGCGGGCTGCCTTGAGCTTGGCAAGCCTTGCCCTGCTGCCTGTGGTCTGGATTTATCGCAGACACCGCCGCGATGCTCATCCAACTGTCACCTGACTTTTTGCTGAATCCCTGTATGATAGAGACATCGACTCGCAGGGGATAGACGGACAAAGGAGAGCGGAATGAATGGCAAGCGGGTTCTGATTACGGGGGCCACCAACGGCATCGGCAAGTCGGCGGCGCTGGAATTGGCCAAGATGGGCGCCGAGGTCATTATTATGGGGCGCAACGAAATCAAAACGCGCCGGGTGCTGAATGAGCTCAAAATAGCAAGTGGCAGCGCACAGATGGATATGCTGCTCGCTGATTTGTCCTCCATCGAGCAGGTTCGCCGGGTGGCGGCTGAATTCCGCGCCCAATATGATCGGCTGGATGTCCTGCTGAACAATGCTGGCGCCGTCTTCACGGAATATAAGCCGTCGGCGGATGGTCTGGAAATGACCTTCGCGCTCAACCACATCAGCTATTTCCTGCTGACGCATCTGCTGCTGGATGAGTTGAAAAAGACGGCTCAAACGCAGGGAGAAGCACGCATCATCAACGTATCTTCCAGCGCACATACTGGGGCGCGTCGGGGCGTGCGGCTTGAGGGGCTGCGCGATGCCAGCGCCTTCGGCTCGCTTCGGGCTTATGGCGAAAGCAAACTCGCCAATGTCCTGTTCACTTACGACTTGGCGCGGCGCCTCGAAGGTACGGGCGTGACGGTCAATGCCGTGCATCCGGGCCTTGTCGCTACCGGCTTTGGGCATAATACGAGCGTATTTTGGCGCGTGCTGATAAAGGTTTTGCAAAGATTAATCGCCAGAAGCCCCGAAAAAGGCGCCGAAACCCTGGTGTATCTGGCATCATCGCCCGATGTCCAGGGGATTAGCGGCAAATACTGGCAGGACAAAAAACAAACCGCGTCCAGCGACATATCCCACGACCTCGAACAGCAGCGCCGTCTGTGGGAGTTCAGCGCGGACATCACGGGCATGGCCATGTGATAAATCATGCCAGCGCCTGCGCCATATCGGCAATGAGGTCATCCGCATTTTCAAGACCAATCGAAATCCGCAGCAGGTTGGCGGGCGTTGAGGTGCCCTCTTCGATGGATTGCCGATGTTCAATCAGGCTGTGTGTACCGCCGAAGCTGGTCGCGCTGGTGAAAATGCGGAGCCTGCGCACCAGTTGGAGCGCCGCCTCGCGCCCGCCAGCAGCTTGAATCGACATCAAGCCACTGCCAACGCGCATTTGCCGCCGCGCCAGTTCATATTGAGGGTGGCTGGAGTGCAGTGGGTACAAGACCCGTTCAATCGCGGGGTGTTCCGCCAGAAAACTGGCGACCTTGAGCGCACTCTCACTGTGGGCGCGGACCCGCCAGGCCAAACTCTGGATGCCGCGCAGGGTCAGCCAGCAACTCATGGGCGACAAAACAGCGCCGCCAATTTTCACCAGACGGGCAACGTGCTCCGCTAGGTCATT
>DAOUKA010000327.1:0-1836 GCA_034421915.1 Anaerolineae bacterium | reverse complement strand
CCCTTGTCGGTCTATAGCGCTGTGCCTGTCGGTGCGTGCCGTGTTGCGGCGGCATATCGACCGCCTCGCCACCAAACAGGTCATCAATCGTTAGGATTTGCAGCTTGCGATATCTTCTGCCCCAACGCGGTGACTCGTAATAACCGAATGCCAGCGCTTCTTTGAGCATATCCTGCGTCGGAAGTTCCAGTGTAATGAAAACTCCGATGGCTGCCTTTTCGCGTTCGACCGTGCCTTTCAAGTCGCGGATGTCGCCGGATTTCACCTTGCCCGACTTAACCTGAACGATGACTTTTGCCGCTTTGGATTTGCCTCTTATATCTTCGTCGAAAAAGTTGATGATGCCGTCAATGCCTTTGTCCCTGCCTTTTTTACCCTTGCGTGAACCCGTCTTCCCACCAACTGGCTTTGCCCGCAATAATGAAAGCGCCCACCACTCGAACTGATAACGTCCATCATTGGCGGAATCCTGCGCCAAAGTCCGCGCTCCCTCGACCGTTATCGGTTCGCCGATGACCTGATAATCCGTCCCTGACACCAACCCGAACATATCCCCCAAGCGATATTTCATCAAGGCGATGCTCAGATGGGTAATGTCAATGCCAATCCAGCGGCGGCGCAGTTTGTGGGCGGCGGCAACCGCCGTGCCACAGCCACAAAAGGGGTCGAATATGATGCTGTCTTCCTTACTGCTTGCCAGGATGATGCGTTCCAGCAATTTTAGGGGTTTTTGCGTGGGGTAGCTGAGACGCTCTCTCCCGCCTGCATGTCCGATTGATGGTATATCATGCCAAACATCATGCAATTGCTTGCGACGGTACACTCGACCTTCAGAATCAGAACGCAAAAAATGTTTGACACGCGGTTTTCCCGATTTTGTCCGCCGAATACGGCCCTCTTGGGCAAGGCGTTCAATGCTTTGGTCTGTGTAGTCACCAGTGGGCGTATCGTAAAAATAGCGACCTTCATCATCCTGTTTATATTCTTTCAACTCCAAGTCGGTCAACATACGTTCAGGAATGATGTTTTCCTCATCCGCGAAAAATGTTCTGGTTTTGGAATATCGAAAGATCACGTCATGCTTAGTGCCAAAGTTTCGTTTGCTTGGTCTTTGCGGCCCGTCATAATGCCAAATAATCTCGTTGCGAAAGTTTTCAGTACCAAAAATCGCATCCAGCAGAATTTTGAGATAGTGGCTGGCAGTCGGGTCGCAATGCAGATACAGGCTGCCGGTGGGCTTGAGAACACGATGCAATTCGACCAGCCGCGCCGCCATCATCACCAAATAAGCCATCATCTGGTTGCGGTCAATCAGGTCCATCAGCGCTTCAATGGCGGTGGAAACCTTTTCCGGCGCATCGGTAATCAGGTCGCGGTAGGTTTCTTCGGCAGTTTCGCCCCAATGCCAGGTGTCCTCAAAAGCGGTGATCTGCGCCTCGCTGTCGGCGCCGCTTTCCGACTTGTAGAGGACGTTATAATTACGGTTGCTGTTGAAGGGGGGGTCGAGGTAAATCAGGTCAACGCATTCATCCGGAAAATACTCGCGGCTACGCAGGATGTCCAAATTGTCGCCATAATAGAGCTTATTCTTCATTCTCGCCTCTTCCTTAAAATGATTAAACTCTGTGCCCTCTGCGCCTCTGCGGCGCTCCCCTAATTCGCGCGGATATGCCGCCCGGCCAGGTGCATCATGAAGCGAATCAGCAGGTAAGGAATCACCACTGGCAGCAGCAGTTCAATCAGCACCGTCAGCGATATGCCCAGCAGCAGCCGCGTATTCGCCAGCGCGGCCGTCAGTTCGGTCGCCTCGGCCGCCGCTTCCAGCGCCACATCCAG
>DAOUKA010000326.1:0-3333 GCA_034421915.1 Anaerolineae bacterium | reverse complement strand
CGGGTGTGACGGTCTATGATATGGTGTATCGGCCGGCGAATACGGCGCTGATGCAGCAATGCGCGACACATGGCGGGCGGGCGGTTGGCGGATTGGGCATGCTGGCTCGGCAGGGGGCGATTGCCTTTGAACTGTGGACGGGTGTTCAAGCGCCGATTGAGGTGATGCTGGCTGCCTTGCGCGATGCGCTGGAGAATAGGGACTGACTATCCAGGTCCATCCTAACATGGATGTATTAACTCGTTTATGTATCATTTGATTAAGAGAGGATAACTGAACATGAAAGCCGACGACACAAAACTGCGTAGGTTGTTAGAGGGAACAATACAATACTTCGTGCCGCTGTATCAACGAGTGTACTCATGGGACAAAGAAGCGTGGGACGAATTGTGGGACGACCTGCTTGACATTTACTACGATGAGCGAAATGATCGTCAACATTTCATGGGAGCGATTGTTACTGTGCCGCATGAATCCCAGCCGCACGATGTCAGTAAGTATTTGTTGATAGATGGACAGCAGAGATTGACAACCCTTCTTATCATTCTCGCTTGCATTCGGGACTTATTGCGTACAACCGGACAGAAAAAGTCGGAAGAAATCGAGAATCTTTATCTGACAAACCAATATAAGGATAAAGAGGACCATTACAAGCTACTGCCTACCCAAGCAGACAGGAAAGGATTCTGTGAGATAGTTGAAGGAATGACCAGATCCGCTTCTAACCTTGGCAAAGTATACAATTATTTTCATAAGAAGCTTACCGGCAATGACAACGACGGCAATCCTATCGATCACAGGAAGTTATCGGATACGATAATAAACCAGCTGGTGTTTGTCAGCATCATACTTGACAAAGGTGAAGATCCTCATCGGATTTTCCACAGTCTTAACGGAACTGGTGCACCTCTCACGCAAGCAGATCTTGTAAGGAATCACATCTTTATGCGCATTCCAGAGGTCGACCATAAGACCGCATATTATGATATGTGGTTGCCTATACAAGAATCCTTCTCCAGCAAGGAACTAAGGGAATTCCTTTGGAGGTTCATTACAAAGGATGGCGTGCCTGTGAGGCAAAACGGAGTCTACGATGAAATTCGAAATCGTTTAGCTACTGACCAACCTACCAAAACCGCGAACACTATACCTCCTGACGCGAACAATATGCTTCTTGATCTGAAGATATATTCAGAGCATTATAAGAAAATTCTAGTCCCCTCAAAAGAGCCTAACGCGAAAATCAGAACAAAACTGGAACGCTTGAATCAATGGGGGCTTACCACGGTATATCCTTTGCTTTTAAATCTTTACCGCGCCTGGGAAAAGAGCCGCATAGAGGTTCAGGCTTTCTGCGAAGTATTGGATATCATAGAAGCCTATGTAGTGCGCCGGCATATTTGCAATGTGCCTATTCGCTCTCTTACCAACATCTTTATCCGTATGTTCAAGGAGATTAATGAGAAACCCGATATTGTAAGCGCAGCAGGCGATTACTTGCGTAAGAGAAATTTCCCCACCGACGAAGTCTTTAGAGATAATTGGGAACGTTCTCCTATTTACGATCCCAGAGGCAAATCAAAGCTAATTTTGGAGACACTTGAAGCTCATATTCAAAGCAACAACGAACCTGTTGACTTGAAACACCCACGAATTACACAGGAACACATCATGCCGCAACAATTGTCTGATAAGTGGAGGATTGGGTTAGGTGAACGTGCTGAAGAAATACATTCCCTATATCTGGATACCATTGGCAATCTAACGCTAACTGGCAGAAATGAATCAATGGGGAACAAAACGTTCAGTGAGAAGAAAAAGGTATTTGCAAACAGTAGTTTGGCGATGAATTCCTATTTTGAGACTTGCGATGTTTGGAACGAGGATGAGATAAAAAAGAGGGGCAGATATTTGGGAGACATGGCTCTCAAAATTTGGAAGCGTCCATAGATGCCAAAGGACTGAAGCAGTATGCCAATTCGATTTTTTACCGCCGGGGAGAGTCATGGGCCGGGCTTGACCGCCATTTTGGAAGGGATGCCGGCTGGTTTGCCGCTCTCGGTGGAAGACATTAACAAAGACTTGCGGCGGCGGCAGCGGGGCTATGGTTCGGGCGGGCGGATGCAAATCGAGAAAGACAAAATCAAAATCACCGCCGGGGTGATGAACGGGATGACGACGGGTGCGCCGATTGCCCTGCATGTTGAGAATCGGGATTTCCGAAGCTGGAAGGAGCGGGATATAACACCGCTTACGACGCCGCGGCCTGGACATGCGGATTTGACGGGGGCGGTCAAATATGGCTACCGCGAACTGCGCCTGTCGCTGGAGCGCGCCAGCGCCCGTGAAACGACGATGCGCGTTGCGATTGGCGCGATTTGCAAGAGATTCCTGGCTGAATTTGGCATATCAGTCGATGGTTATGTCGTCCAAATTGGCGCGGTCAAAGCGGATTTGTCGGCGATGTCATTGCGTGAACGCATCGCAGCCAACGAAGATAATGATGTGCGCTGCCCAGACAAAGAGGCTGCCAAGCGGATGCACGAAGCCATCCGTCAGATAAAAATCAATCAGGATACGTTGGGCGGCATTTTCGAGGTGGTTGCGCGGGGCGTTCCGCCAGGATTGGGTTCGCATGTCCATTTTGACCGCAAACTGGATAGTCGGCTGGTGGCGGCCATGGTGAGCATACAAGCGATGAAAGGCGCTGAAATCGGTCATGGCTTCGAGAATGCGACTGTGTCGGGTTCGCAGGTGCATGACGAAATTGTCGTGGATGAGCAGGGCAATCTGTCGCGGCGGACGAATCGCGCCGGTGGTTTGGAAGGTGGCATCACAACTGGCGAAGCGATTGTGGTGCGGGTGGCGATGAAACCGATTTCTACGATGCTGCGGGGCGCGGAGTCGGTCGATTTGGCAAGCGGCGAAGCCAACATGACTGTTTATGAACGCAGCGATTTTTGTGCCTTGCCGCGTGCTGTTCCGGTTGGGGAGGCGATGATGGCGATTGTGCTGGCGGATTCGTTGCTGGAAAAGCTGGGCGGGGACAGCATCAGCGAAATGAAGCCGCGATTTGCCGCGCTGCGACAGAATCGGCTGGATGACTTGCCGATGGACGATGTGGAATGGCGATTTGGATATGAATAAACTCGATAACATTGTCATCACCGGCTTTATGGGTACGGGCAAGACCACTGTCGGGGAAATTGTGGCGCGGCAGCTGGATTGCAAGTTTGTCGATATGGACGAAGTGATTGAGCAGCGCACAGGGTTATCCATTCCGCAGATATTCCACAGCTATGGCGAGGGTTTTTTCCGCGCGATAGAATTGGG
>DAOUKA010000325.1:0-35352 GCA_034421915.1 Anaerolineae bacterium | reverse complement strand
TTGCCACACGTTGGCGACAAGCTGTTTTTTCCGTACACTGGATGACTTCATCAAGAAACCGGAGCGACACTAGACGGGAGTCGATGATGGACGATATGTTCAATCAACTCGAAGTGCTGATTCAAGAGCGCAGGCAAAAGCCTGTCGCCGGCAGCTACACCAGTCATCTGTTTGCCAGGGGACGCAGCAAGATGGCACAGAAGGTCGGTGAAGAAGCCGTTGAAGTCCTTGTCGCCGCCTTGGGGCAGGGCAGGGACGAACAAATCGAAGAGTTGGCGGATTTGTTCTACCATACCCTGGTGCTGATGGCGGAGCTTGAACTGACACTGGATGAAGTTCGCCAAAAGCTGCGGGAACGTCATCAGCCGCGGCCTTAGCCCTTATGGCTGCCTGTCAAATCCCCCATCCATATAGTCACTGAACCTGATGTAACCTTGCCAGTCATTCCATGTCGTCGATTCGGCGATGTTCGCCATCAAGTCATCGGTGGCATAAAGCGCGGAGAAAATTGGGGAAGTTTCTTCCAATTTGCCTTCGATGCCCGCAACCACGGCATACAAAATCATCTGATGTTCGGGATAAAGCAGCATCAGCACAGCTTCAGCTTGGGTAAAGGGCTGGCTGGTTATAAAGGCGGGCGGGCCGTATGCGGCAACCAAGTCTCCAACAGTGGCCGTGGGGCTGAACTGCAACAGTATCGCGCTGACCAGGCTTCCGTCTTGACTTGTAATTTGACAGCAAATATCTCCGTTATGGTAACTGAAATTAAAGCTGTAGGCATCTGACTGGGTAAGAGTGAGCGCCTCCATTTCTTCAACGATGGACTTTGCCTCATCCAGCGTTGTCTCGCCTGGCGTGATATTCTGCCAGCAGGGTGGGCCGCAGGGCTCACCGGCAATCAAGCTGGAGTCTTCCAGAAAACTGTCATTGAATAAGGTGGCTTCTGGCGGCCCAATAGATACTTCTGGCGAGCCTTCCGCCAGCGCACCAAGAACTTCCAATGGAACTGCGCCCCGTGCCAAGGCCCGCTGGCCTGCATAAATGATTTCCATCTGTCCCTCTGTTCCGCGAGCGCGAATAGCCGGGGTGCCGCTAACCTGTGCCTGCTGCCCAAGCTCAACATCAATGAAGGATTGCATCGACCGACCCAGACATGAGTCGAGCGCGTCAGCATCAAGGCCAATCAGCGTCGCAATTTTATTGACGATATCACCCTCAAGTCCTCCGGCGCTGGCGAATTCAAACAAAAGATCGTGAGCATCTCAGAATTTTCGGATGTCCTGGAAGCCAACGCATTCGGCAATACGCGCTGTCAGAGTCGAGTATTCCGGATGAATCAGCGGGAAGAAGCGATATTCAAATTGCGCCTGGCCGGTGCGAACATACTGGTCGATAAACGATTGCAAGGTCAACTGATAAGATTGACAGTGTGGACACAGGAAGTCTTCAAATGCCACAATCGTCGTCGGTGCGTCCGGTTCACCGAGAACGAAGCCCCCATCCGGCTTGCGATAGGTCGTGATGCCCGCATAGCGCCCGACTTCGATGCTCGCGGGAGGCGCAGGGTCGGGACGGATGGCATTGACAATGACATCATACTGTTCTGGCAGCGGGAGCGCGATTGCCACCGGCTCACGGTTGCCATATTGCACGAAAAGCGATGGCGTCCCGCGGACGCCAAGCTCGGTGGCAAAGGCGACATCAAAACGATACTGCGTGGCCCTTGCGGCGCATTCACGCAACGCCGATTCATCCAGCGCCAGCCGATTCGAAAATTCGGTGATGGATGCTTCTGTAAATCCTTGCCTGCTTACGATGTCAAACATGAGGTCGTGTGCATGCCAAAACAGCCCTGCCGACAGAAAATCGGTACATTCTACCAACCCGGCACTCAGAACCGACAATTCCAGGTCAACTGCCGGGAAGATGCGATAGGAAAATTGCGCCTGGCCGGTCAGCACATATTCCTGAATAAAATGGTCGATAATCGGTTTGTAGTTTTGACAGCTTGTACATAAAAAGTCCGAGAACTCGATAATTTTGACAGGAGCATCCGGATTCCCCAATACAAAACTGTCTTGAAGCGTGCGCGACATGGGGACATCGGCATAAGGATTCTCGGTTTCTTGCGCTTGCATCAGGCCAGCGCTCCATAAAATCAACAACAGACTCAGCAGAATGGCTGCATTTTTTGACATCATTACCCCTTTTCTACAAGAAATCTCCCCAAGTGTGGCATAAATCTGGCGGGTTTCAATCCTTGTCTGGCCTGTGGATTGCAGATTAGACTCGTTCAAATATCGAAATACTGAAATGAGGTGCGAATGCCGTCAGCAGATTCTTATATCAGTGAGACCACATTTCATGTTCGCTATGCCGAAACCGACAGAATGGGCATTGTTCATCATGCCGCCTATCTGGTCTGGTTTGAGGAAGGTCGCAGCGCCTATATCCGCGAACAGGGCTGGAGCTATGCTGACATCGAGAGGTCGGGTTATTATCTTGCCGCCGGCGAACTGAATGCCAGGTACATCCAGCCAGCGCATTATGACCAGCAGGTCACTGTTCGCTGCTGGGTTGAGCATTACAAGAGCCGCACGATGACCTTTGCCTGTGAGGTGGTGGAGGCACTCGGCGGGCAAATCCTGTTCCGCGCCTCCATCAAACTGATTTGCCTGAATCAGCAGGGGCAAATCACGCGCATTCCCGCAGCCTGGTCGAAATGGCTGGATGCGTAATCCCACTCAAGCTATCCTGGCAAGGACAACTGTTTCGGATTGTAAATGGGTGTGCTATACTCGGTGGAATAGACTGACAAATCGTTGGAGCGATATTTTATGATTACTTATGCGGAACGTCCTTGGATCAAGAGTTATGACGACGGATTGCCGACCTCGATTGATTTTCCGGATATTCCTCTCCATCAGTTCATCAAAGATACAACCAAGCGGATACCCCATCAGACTGCTCTGGTGACGCCAGCTGCTTTGCCCCTGCTTGGACGGATTAGCAAAGAGACAAGCTATGCCGAACTTGACCGCGCATCTGATGCGCTGGCGGCGGCATTGGTTGATTTGGGGCTGAAAAAGGGCGACCGCGTCGCCATCGTCATGCCCAACTCGGTCGCCTTTGTCATCAGCTTTTATGCGATTCTCAAGGCAGGCGGGGTTGTCGCCGCGACCAATCCAACCTATCCAGCGAACAGAATGGCTTATCAAATCAACGATTGCGATGCCGAATTTGTCCTCACGATGACCTTGTTCTATCCCCTGATTAAGCAAATTCAGCCTCGAACCAAGGTAAAAACAGTTATTGCTGCCAACATCAAGGAATACTTGCCGTCTTTGGCGAAACTCCTCTTTACGCTCGCGCGGGAGAAGAAAGACGGGCATTATATCGAAAATGTTCAAGCTGGTGATTACTGGTTTCAGGACTTGCTGCGCAAGTACGATGGCGAGCAAGCCAATGTCCAAGTCCTGGCGGATGACCTGGCGATTTTCCAGTACACTGGCGGGACGACCGGCGTCTCCAAGGCAGCCATGTCGCAACATCGGGCGCTGGTGGCCAATATGCTGCAAACCGAAGGCTTCTTGAAACTTTTTGACCTGCCTCGAGAAAAGGAGATATTCCTGGGCGCCATCCCCTTCTTTCATGTTTATGGCTTAGTTGTTGTGGTCAGCACGAGTGTTTATCGCGGCGGCAAAATTGTGCTGGTGCCAAATCCCCGCGATATTGATGATGTTCTGGGCAACATTCAGACCTTTCAGACGACCTTGTTTCCTGGTGTGCCAGCGCTCTACAACGCCATTAACAATCATCCTTCAGTCAGGAATGGCGAGATTGATTTGAGCTCGCTGCGCCTCTGTCTTAGCGGCTCGGCGCCGCTGCCGCTGGCTACCAAACAGGAGTTTGAAAAATTGTCCGGGGGCACTGTGCGGGAAGGTTTCGGCATGAGTGAAGCGCCAACAGCGACCCATGTCAATCCCATCTATAAAGAAAATCGCCCTGGTTCAATCGGCTTGCCCCTTCCCGAGATGGATATGCGGATTGTCAGCCTGGATGATGATGAGACCGATGTCGCGGTAGGTGAGGTTGGCGAGTTGTTGATGGCGGGTCCGAATGTGATGGTTGGTTATCATGGCATGCCAGCCGAAACCGAAAACACGCTGCGGGAAAGAGATGGAAAACACTGGCTGTACACCGGGGATATTGCCCGCATGGACGAGGATGGCTATTTTTACATCGTGGACCGCAAGAAAGATATGGCGCTGATTGGCGGCTACAATGTCTATCCGAATGCGGTGGAAAACGCTATCATTTCACATCCCGCCGTGCTGGAAGTCGGCGTTGCCGCTATTCCACATCCGCAAAGGGCCGGTCAGGAAGCGCTCAAAGCCTGGATTGTGCTGAAACCAGGGCAAACCGCAACGGCTGATGAGATTGTCAGTTTTATGGAGGACACGCTGGCGCCCTATGAGATTCCACGTCGAATCAGCTTTATTGAGGAACTGCCAAAGACGGCTGTCGGCAAGACGCTGCGCCGCGAACTGGTCAAAATGGAAACGGAATCCCGACAAGACTGACCATGCTGTGCCTTATCGCGTTCATCGCCCCTGGCAGGACTCGAACCTGCGACCAACGGTTTAGAAGACCGGTGCTCTGTCCACTGAGCTACAGAGGCATCGGGGAAATTGTATGAACCGCGCCCTCTTCTGTCAATACCACAGGGCGTAGAGAATGCGTATTCCAAATCGCGTTGTTTAGCCCCCTACAGTACGGTATAATAGTAGTATAATAGATGAAGACAGACGGTTGTATTTTATTCGGAAGATATGTGCCGAATAATGCTTCAGCCGGGCTTCAGATTTTGGGCAAACTCACAAGATATTCATCCGCCACCGAGTTGTGAGGAGAGAGCATGGACAAGGACAAAGACCTTGTTGCACAGCAGCAAAACGACTACACAGCCAAAAATATCCAAAAACTTGACCCGCGCGAACATATTCGCCGGCGCCCTGGCATGTACGTCGGCGGCACGGATGCACGCGCCCTGCATCATCTAATCTACGAAGTGGTTGACAACTCTATTGACGAGGCTTTGGCAGGGCGTTGTGACCAGATTATCGTGACCCTGCACGATGGCTGTATGGCAACCATTCGGGATAACGGCGTAGGCATTCCGGTTGATATGCACGAAAGCGGAAAACCCGCGCTTGAACTCGTTATGACAGAAATCGGCACAGGTGGAAAATTTGATAACGAAGTCTACAAAGTAAGTGGCGGCCTGCATGGCGTTGGCGTATCTGCCGTCAATGCTTTGTCAGCCGAACTGCATGCCACTATTTATCGTGATGGTCACGTTTGGCGGCAGTCCTACAGCGAAGGTGTGGCGACAACAGGGGTGGAAAAAGTTCGACCGCTGCGGGATGGCGAGGAAACTGGAACCATCATCAAATTCGCCCCCGATTTTTCCGTCATGGAAGAGAATGAGTTCAGCTTTAATGCCCTGATGGCCCGCTTCCGCGAGATGGCTTTTGTAACTCGTCAGGTCACCATTACTTTGCGCGATGAACGGGTCAAACCCATTCCACAGGAGATGACCTTTTACTTTGATGGCGGCTTGAGGTCATTTGTGCGTTATTTGAATCGCAACCGCAAACCCATTCATAGCATTATCCATGCCGAACGCGGCATTGAGTTTGAAGACCGCAACAACAATCCCTATGCTATCGGGGTCGAGGTTGCGTTTCAGTATTCTGATGTCGCCACAACGACCGAACTGGCCTTCACGAATACCATCAATACACCCGATGGAGGGACACACGTTACCGGATTGCGTTCTGCGGTGACCGGTGTCATCAATCGCTATGCCAGGAAAGCCGGTCTGCTGAAAGACAAGGATGGCAATTTCTCTGGCAACGACACTCTGGAAGGGCTGACGGCGGTTGTCAGCATTAAACATCCTGACCCGCAATTTGAGAGCCAAACCAAGGTGAAGCTGCTGAATCCCGAAGTTCAGGGCGCGGTATCCCAGGTGGTCACCGAAGCCTTTAACGAGTTTCTTGAGATGAATACGCGCGAGGCGCGGCGGATTATCGACAAGTGCATGACCAGCAAACGTGCCCGCGAAGCTGCTAAAAAAGCGCGTGACCTGGTTCGCAGCGGTCCCAGCCTGCTCGAAAGCAGCACCCTGCCGGGCAAGCTGGCAGATTGTTCGCAGCGCGGTGAAAGCGCCGAGATTTACATCGTGGAGGGCGATTCGGCTGGCGGCAGCGCCAAGCAGGGACGCGACCGACACTTTCAAGCCATTCTTCCCCTGCGCGGCAAAATCCTTAACACCGAACGGGCGCGAATTGATAAAATCCTTGACAACAACGAAATTAAATCCTTGATTTCGGCCTTGGGTACGGGTATTCATGATGAAATGGCGGTTGACAAACTCCGTTATGGGCGGGTGATTATTATGACGGATGCTGATGTGGATGGCAGCCATATCCGCACCCTGCTGCTGACCTTCTTCTTTCGGCACATGCCCCAGATTGTGCAGGAAGGTCATCTTTATATTGCACAGCCTCCGATTTATCTGCTGAAAAATGGCAAAAATCTTCAATATGTCTATCCCTCCGCCGGCTTGACGGATTCGCAGCTGCTTGAACGTTCTCTCAAGCGATTCAGGAATCCGGACAAAGTGTCTATCCAGCGTTACAAGGGGCTGGGTGAGATGAACCCGGGGCAGCTTTGGGAAACCACTATGGATCCAGAGACGCGCACGCTCTTGCAAGTTACCATCGAGGATGCTGCTGCTGCGGATAAGGTTTTTGATATGCTGATGGGCGCCAGTGTGCCGCCGCGCCGCCGCTTCATTCAGACTCATGCCAAGCAGGTGCGCAATCTTGACATCTAGCTGAATCAATTCAATGTTACAAGCCGGAAGTTTTGGCGTCCTGCGCGGTCCAGCCTTGCGCCTCGCGCTTTGCCTGTTCCTTTAATGCCTGCTCCAGTGGCGCTCTTTCGACAACTGCAAACAGGATTGCCGAAACCAGACTCAACAGCGCGAAGATGACTACAATCAGGATAATCGGGTTCAAGCTGATTCCAGCGATGGTCACCATTTCGGGATGAAGTACGAGGATGCTCATGCAAATCGTTGGCAAGATCGCCACAAAAAAGGTTGCCGACAGGAAATTGAACAAGACGGCAAAACCCCCGCCATAAACAGGCTGGCGCTTCATGGAATGCTTGCTGACGAGCCTGCCCAGATATAGCACAAGGGCAACCAGTATTGCCAGTCCGAGAGTTTTGCTGTCCATATCGCTTGCTAAAAATAGCTTAGAACAAGGTATAAATGAAGGGGGCAAGGGGACTGCCCGAACTACCGACAATAATCAAGAGCGCAAACACCAGCAGCGTAATCACAAGCGGAAGCATCCAGTATAATTTCCGCTTCCACAAGAAAGCCAGCAATTCTCCCAGCACGCCCATGCGCATGAAAAAGTCTTGCATGGCTGTGGGTGCATTGTCATTTTTTGATTTCGCTTTGTTTGTCATTTGCATCTCACTAGGTTCTCTTACAAGGGTTTGCGCACGATATGAGACCCTAAAACAAGGATGTCAATATCGCTGTTGCGAAAGGTATTCAATGCTTCTCTCGGTGTGTTGACGATGGGTTCGCCTCGCAGGTTAAAGGATGTATTCAATACGACTGGCACACCGGTCGCTTCTCCAAATTGCCTGACAATATCATAATAGCGCGGGTTGGTTTCGCGGTCAATGGATTGCAAGCGCCCGGTGCCTTCATGGTTGACTGCATGGATGTCGGCTTGTTTGTCTTCTTTAATCGGCGCTACTATCAGCATATAACGCGGCGCATCGTGTTCGGCAATTTGGGGATAATCGAAATACTCCGGTGAGCGTTCGCGCAAGATGACGGGTGCAAAAGGTCGAAACGGCTCTCTGAACTTGATTTTGGTATTCACAATTTCTTTCATATCCGCGCCGCGCGGGTCAGCCAGAATGCTTCGGTTGCCCAAGGCACGCGGGCCCCATTCAAAGCGCCCTTGATGAAAGCCAATCACATTTTGACTGACAAGCGCATCCACGATGGTTTCGGTCAGTTTGTCTTCGTCATTGAATGACTGGTATTTTAGCCCGACATCATCAAGAAATGCCCGGCATTCGCCATCACTGTAACCCTTGCCGTAATACGAATGGGATTGTGTCCATTGGCGCGGCTTGCCAAGCAGGATGTGCCAAGCCCATAAAGCGGCTCCCAGCGCCCCGCCATCATCACCGGCTGCTGGCTGAATCCAGAGCTCATCAAAGGGAGTTTCGTTCAGAATCCGCCAGTTTGCCTTGGTATTCAAGGCGACGCCGCCTGCCATGACCAGCTTGCTCATGCCAGTTTTTTGATGAAGGTAGGTCGCCATCTTAATCAGCGCATCTTCCGTAACCTGCTGGATGCTGGCGGCGACATCGGCATAATACTGATTGGCATCCATTGCCGATTTTTCAGCCGACCGCTCCGGATGGGTGCGTTTGGTAAAGAACTCGGCATCCGCATCCCGCTGCTCGCCAAACAGGTCAAGAAACTTGCGACTGTAGCTGCGCACCGTTGAGCGATGGAAATCAAAGTATTCCATATCGAGACGGTAAGCGCCGGTTGTTGCGTTTAGTGAGATGACCTTGTGAACCTTGTCCTGGTACTTCGGCAGGCCATAGGGACTCATGCCCATGACTTTGTATTCGCCATTGTTGACGCGGAATCCGAGCCAGGCGGTAAAAGTGGAATACAGCAAGCCAAGCGAATGCGGGAAACGCTGCTCTTCAAATAATTCTATCGAAGGTTTTGATAAATCGGCATCCTCAAGCGAGCTTCTGCCAATGCCCAGCGTTGTCGTCGTCCACTCACCAACGCCGTCAGCCGTCAGAATGGCAGCCTCCTTGAACGGACTGGCAAAAAAAGCACTGGCGGCGTGGCTCATGTGGTGGTCACAGAAGAGCACCTTGTCAAAGGCTATCCCGATGCCGCGGGCAATATGGCTGCGCACCCACAATTTGTCTGTCAGCCAAGTCATCATTGCCTCACGCCAAAGGCTGGCGGAACGCGGGAAAGTGTTCACAGTCGTTTGCAGGATACGCTCGAACTTCAGCAGCGGTTTTTCATAGAAGACAACATATTCCAATTCGTTCGAGGTGATGCCAGCCTGGTCGAGGCAGAATTGGGCAGCTAACTGCGGGAAGCTGCTGTCATGCTTTACCCGCGAAAAACGCTCTTCCATCGCGGCGGCGATGAGTTCTCCGTCTTTGATGAGCGCCGCTGCCGAATCGTGATAAAAGGCGGATACGCCCAGAATATACATCCTTATCCCTGCTCTCGCGCCGATTCGATGTCAGCAGGTACGGCTTCGCGCTTGTGCCACCGCGCATCAGCCTTCTTGATGCGCAGCGGATCCATCGTCAAGGCCGAAAGCAACCCGAAAGGTATCATAATCGTGAAGTAAAATAGGGTTGCAATAAAACGTCCATTCCCGTCAGCGATGATGCTGGAATTGAGGCTAAAACGTTGCCAGGCGATTTCCCTGATTTTTTTCAAGAGCGTTCTCCTAATGTGTCATCAAAGCGTCAGCCGTTAATCACCGCGCTTCTTATTTTACCAGACGATGCCTGTCTTATCCCAATAGTCAATTACTGGAAAAGGGACCTATATTGAAAGACTCGTCAGGTGGGGACAGCCTGATTTTAAGCAGCATCGTTTCGATCCGATAAATTTCAACAAGCTGTCGCAGCAGGCTGGACAGGCGCTCCAGCGACAGGAGTTCCTGCTTTTGGGCGTTTTCGGCTTGTAAGAGAATCGATGCAATCTGTGCCAGGGACTTGGGCGAATGGGGTATTTGGTCGGGGTCAAACTGTATCTCTTCCGCCGATGAGAGAAGATTCAGATAATGGATGAGCAGCGGTCGTAGCAGTTTGCCGTAGTTATGTATCAAGGTGGGCATATCCTCTCGCAGCGAAAAGAACTGGACATCGCCCAGCAGGTACGGATTGCGCCTGGAAATCGCCTTGATTCGGAATCGCCGCTGGCCGGTTGCAAGGATATTCAGTCGGTTAAAAGGCAAGCGCTGGACTTCCGTCACCCTGGCGCTGCAACCGACTTCATGGGGGACAGCGATGGGTCCCAAAGCCTCACGCCCCTTTCTGATAAGCACCACCCCAAAGGGCTTTTCGGCTTCGATGCAGGCATTCATCATCATCTTGTAGCGGTCCTCAAAGATATGCAGTTTCAGCTGCATCCCGGGGAATAAGACTGTATTGAGTGGGAAGAGAGGCAATTCTACCATTTTGGCCTTTCACGCTGCGGATACGGTGTCATTTCCGGAGTTCCTCTTCAAGAAGCAGGCGGCGCAATACTTTGCCGATAAAGGAGCGCGGCAATTCCTGCCGAAATTCGATTTCCCAAGGCACGGCATAATCTTCCAGCCGCCTTTTGCACATAGCGACAAGCTCATCCTTGGACAAGCTGGTATTCGGCCTGGGGACGACATAGGCTTTGATTTTCTGCCTGCCGACTTCACGCCCAACCCCGACAACGGCGGCTTCCAGGACTTTGCTGTTTTCATAGAGGACTTCCTCAACATCGCGCGGATAGACACTGTAATCACCCGTAAAAATGGTGTCCCGCTTGCGGCTGACAATCTTGAAATAACCCTCGTCATCCATGACGGCGACATCCCCCGTGTATAACCAGTTGTCTCGCAGCACGGACTCATCCTCTTTTTCCGACCGCCAGTAGCCCCGCATCACCTGCGGACCCTTGACCACCAGTTCGCCTATGTGTCCAATCGGGACATCTTCGCCGCTAATAAGGTCAACGATTTTGGCATCGGTATTGGGCAAAGGCACGCCGATTGAGCCGACCTTGCGCAGCCCGTAAAGCGGGTTGGAATGCGTGACCGGGGCGGCTTCCGTCAAGCCATAACCTTCTACCAGCCGGCCGCGCGTCAGTTTTTCAAATGCCTCCTGCACTTCAATCGGCAGCGGCGCGGCGCCGCTGATACAGGCTTTGATGGATGACAAGCCGTAACTTCTCACCTTGCTCGCCTGGTTAATCAGGGTGAACATAGAGGGTACACCAGGGAATAAAGTCGGCTTGTAACGCCGAATATGTTCCAATACCTGCTGCAATTCAAAGACCGAAATAATGACAATTTTGGCGGCAACCAGAATCGGCACGTTCATGGAGGTGGTCATGCCATAACTGTGTTCAAAGGGCACCACCGCCAGCACAACCTCTTTGCCATATTCAATATCTGACAGCCAGTGGCGCGTTTGAAGCGCATTGGCAACCAAATTGCTGTGGGTCAGGCAAACCCCCTTGGGCTCGCTGGTTGTGCCGCTTGTGTACAAAATGACGGCAAGCTGTTCCGACTCGACCGCAATGGCGGGCGGGGTGGTTGGCTCTGCCTGCATGACCTCTGACATAAATCGCCCCAGGCGGCGAGCAGGTGTTTCATCCACTGACGCCGCTTTTCTGTGCCGTCCAAAACCCGAGTAGACGCTGGACGATACATGTCTGCCAGTCCTGGTGAATATCAATGTTTTCGCAGTGGTTGTCTCTTGCACCAACTCCGCCAGTTGGCTGAAGGCAGTGAGTGTAATCAGGACTTTGGCTTCAGTCTCATGGGCATGGCTGGCGATTAACTCGGCATCCGCGTCCGGATTTGAAAGGACAACGACCGCGCCCGCTTTTAATATCCCATAATAGGCGATAATGAACTGTGGCGTGTTCGGCAGGACGATAAGCACGCGGTCGCCCGCCTGCACCTTCATTTTACGCAATCCATGAGCAAATTGATTGACCAGGCTGTCAAGTTCGCGGTAGGTCAGGGTTTTGCCATAGAATACGGTCGCTGTTTGTTTGGGTTTCCAGTCCGCAGCGCTTTCCAGAAAGCGGAAGAGGGGCTGATGCGGGATTGGAATCGTATGTGGCGTGTTCTTGTCATAGCTGCTGAGCCAGGGGCGCTCCTTGGCGAGGCTGTCCATCGCCGACTGAGTTCGCCAGGTTGTCCATTTTGCGGTTTCGATGAAGCGTTCGATGAGGCGGTTGACGGCATCATGCCGTTCGAGCTGCACCTTGTGTTTTGCCGAGCCGACATTGTGCATCTCGGCATTCGGGAGGGCCTTAGCGACATCATCAAATAGATAGCGCGGGAAGTAATTGTCGTGCTCACCTGTGATGACCAACGTATCACTGGTGATATTGCGCAGTAACGACCAGCCTTGCCATTGACTTAGGGAATTGGCAAATATCCGTTTCAGCGCATGGTACTCGGCATCCCATTTGGGGCGATAGCGCCACAAGGGATTTACGATTTGAATGGGAATATGAAACAGCAGGGATACTATTTTGGGGACCGGGTACTCGCCGGCTGTCGAAACCAAAATCAGCTTGGCAATGCGTTCTGGAAACTTATTCGCAAACTCGATGCAGACTGCACCACCAAAGGAGTGACCCACCAGCACAAATTTTTCTGGCAGATTGAGCCTCTCAGTAATACTGCGCAGGTCTTCAACCAGTTCGGGCATGGTATAGTTGGTGTATGGCGCGTCGCTTTGCCCGTGTCCCCGCAAGTCAGGCGCGATGAGTCGATACTGATTGGAAAAATGCGTAAGTTGATACTCCCAGGATTCCGCAAGGCCGGCAAAACCATGCTGAAACACGATAGTCTGCTCAATGCCTTCTGGCCACAGGTCGATGACACTGAGATAGGATCCAGGATTTTCGGGTATGGGGACTTTGACGCGGTACAAATCGAAATCCAGTTGAAAGGTTGCCCGCTTCAGCCCGCGGATTTTCTTTTTCATAAGGGTTGTTTCCTGGATTTTGCTTTAGTATATCCGAGTTCCTGAGCATAAGAAAACGATAAGATTTCTGCGGGCTGGTGGTCTTTAGCCTCAAAATTTGCCATCATATATCCCATCATACCATTGTCGGAGGAAACCATGTCTTCACCGCTTGTAACAACTGCCTGGCTGGCAGCCCATCTTCACGATGCTAACCTTCGCATCATCGACATGCGGGGGAAAGTCTTGCCGCCATCACAGCCTCCGCCGCACTATTTTACAGATTACGCTGCCTATAAAGAGGCGCATATTCCCAATGCAGCTTTCATCGACTGGCAGGTCGATATAGTCGAACCCAATTCACCCTCCAATGATATTGCATCTCCCCAACGTTTTGCCGAACTGATGGGTCGGCTTGGGATTGACGGCGCGATGACGGTTGTGATTTATGACGATGCCGCCAGTATGTTTGCGGCCCGACTTTGGTGGGGGCTGCGGTATTATGGGCATGAGCAGGTTCATATTCTGGATGGCGGCTGGCATAAATGGACTGCCGAAGAGCGTCCCGTTGACAGCGATATGCCCCAGTTTGAGCGGAAAACCTTTTCAGCAAGGGTCAATCCGACATTGAAGGCAGATGCCGAAGACATCCTGACCGCCATCGAGTCGGGAGCGGCGCAGTTGATTGATACCAGGTCTCCCGCAGAGTTTGCTGGGGAAGCCTCGCGGGCCAAGTACCTGGGGCATATCCCGTCGGCGATGAATCTGCCGCGCAAGGCGATGGTAGCAGACGACATGACACTCAAGCCACTCGCTGATTTGAAGCACAATTTCGTCAGCCTGGGCATTGACCTGAATGCCACGGATACGATCCTCTATTGCAATTCGGGCGTTTCCGCCAGTTATGGATTGCTAGCACTCGCGGCTGTGGGTGCAGAGCATCTTCGCATTTATGATGGCTCCTGGAAAGAATGGGGCAATGATGCCACCAAGCCGATAGAGAAATCTGATTCGTGAAATTTGATGTAAGGATTGCTGAGTTTGGACAGTCATAGGTTCAAGGGGCTCATCTTTTCTATCATAATGACGAACAAAGGAACAGATTCTTGATAGAATTGGTTGCATATCAAGATGTTAGTGTCTTTGATGAACTGAAATCCGAATGGAACGATTTGCTGGAACGGGCGCCCATCAACTGCATCTTCTACACCTGGGAGTGGCAATCGACCTGGTGGAATGTTTATCAACCCGGCGAATTATGGGTTCTGGCATGCCGCGAAGATGACCGGCTGCTTGGTATCGCGCCATTATTTGTCACCGAGTCTGAACGGGGGCGTTCGGTTCAAATCATCGGCTGCGTGGATGTGACCGATTATCTCGATTTCATCGTGGATGCAGCGCGTTTGGGGGATGTTTTTGCCGTCTTCGCAGATTATTTTGCCGCGCATCGGGCTGCATTTGACCTCCTCGACCTGTGCAACATACCGCAAGATTCGGCAACGCGGGCCATTTTGCCCGATTTGCTGGAGAAACGAGGATTCGATGCGACAGTGACGCAGCAAGAGGTTTGTCCGGTGATTGAACTGCCGAAAGATTGGGGACAATACCTCGGCTCGCTGGACAAGAAACAACGGCACGAAGTCCGCCGCAAACTGCGCCGCATTCATGGCGCCTCTAACGAGATTGACTGGTATATCGTTAATGGCCGCCATAATTTGCAAGAAGAAATCAGTCAGTTTATGCGCCTGATGGCGGCAAGTGACCCGCAGAAAGAAGAATTTCTTCGAGACACTAATAATGTACGGTTTTTTGAAAATATGGTGCCGCTCGCGCAAAAGTGCGGCTGGCTTCAGATGAATTTTCTGACAGTGGGCGATGTACGTATCGCGGCGTATATCAACTTTGTCTATGGCAATCGCGTTATGGTCTACAATTCCGGATTGAATTATCGGGAGTATGGTCGATTAAGCCCAGGGATTGTGTTATTAGCCTATAATATCCAATATGCCATCCAACAAGGCTATCGGGTGTATGACTTCCTTCGTGGCAGCGAAACCTATAAATATCGCATGGGAGGTCGAGACACGGCGGTTATGAATATCACCGCCAAATAAATTCGTCGGGGTGATGATGCCAATTAAACGGATTGCACTCATCAGTGTCCATACCAGCCCGCTTGCTCCGATGGGCGGCAGGAAAACGGGCGGCATGAATGTCTATGTACGTGAATTGTCGCATGAGTTGGGCAAACAGGGGTATCTTGTCGATATTTTCACGCGGCGCTCGTCAAGCTCCGAGCCGGATGTGGATACGGCTATCGGTAACAACGTTCGCGTCATTTACCTGAGCGCCGGACCGTCAGCCCCTTTAACACCCGATGAACATTACCCTTATTTATCGGAATTTACCGCCAATCTGATGTCATTTGCCACCTTGCACAATATCCACTATGACATTGTGTACAGCCACTATTGGCTGAGCGGGGCGGTTGCCGCCAAACTGAAGGAGGCTTGGGGAATCCGCTTTGTTCACATGTACCATACGCTTGGTCACATGAAGAAGCGCATCCGCGTGAATGAGTTTTATGAGCCTGACCAACGGATTGCCACCGAAGCTCAAATCCTTCAGTGGGCAGACCGCGTTATCGCCGCGACTCCCGCCGAACAGGCGCAGTTGCGCTGGCTGTATCGTGCCAATCGGCGACAGATTGAAGTTATCCCTCCTGGTGTGAATGCCGAGCATTTTCAGGATTCGATGTCATCTGCCGAAGCACGGCAAGCGCTAGGCATGGACCCCGAAAGCAATATGCTGCTCTTTGTCGGGCGCATCGAACCGCTCAAGGCTGTGGATACCATCCTTGAGGCGCTTTATGTCCTGCGGGAGAAGTCGCCCCGTCTCTTGAGAAAGTTGCATTTTGTGATTGTGGGTGGCAACCCCGACAGCAAGCATGATTTTGAAATGCAGCGTTTGCAAGATATGAGCATCGAATTCGGAATAGAGCAGTTTGTGAGTTTTGTCGGCGCCAAGGAACAATCGCAGCTGCCGATGTATTATTCAGCGGCGACGGCTGTTGTCATGCCTTCGGATTATGAATCCTTTGGCATGGTGGCATTGGAGGCGATGTCCTGCGGCACTCCCGTCATCGCTTCGCAGGTGGGCGGGCTTCAATTTCTGGTGCGCGACCAGGAAACCGGCTTCCATATTCCCACGCGCGAACCCATCTCGCTGGCAGAATGTATCATTGCACTGATGTCCGACCCATCCAAGACGTTGTCGATGGGCCTTTCCGCCTCTCGAATTGCCAGGGAGTACACCTGGTCACAGATTGCTGCAAGGCTGCTGCGAGTATTTGAGGCAGTTGCGGCGCACAGCCTGACCAAGGCTTAGCCACCATAAGAATTGGGAATATCGTTGACCTCTGCCTGGATATATGGATTGTCCTCCATAAAATCCAGGGCATCGTCTTCTGATACCAGGGTTTGACCTTTATGATACAGGGTGTCGTTGAAACCGTCGTAGCGATAACGGCGATTGACCCAACCGTGAATACTATGCTGAAACAAGGTATGAAACTGAATCGCTTCCTCTTCTTCAAAGATATGTTCGCTAATCATCCATACGGGCGCATATTGTTCCAGGTGGGGGAGCGCTTTTCGGTCGCGTTTGCTTTTTAATTCCGCAACAGTTGTCATTCGATACACCACTTCCTGAGTATGTTTCCGTTACAATGGACATTCTAGCTTTGGGCAAAGGGATAAACAAGCGATGATTGGATTGCACAGCGAAATTTGACTATTTTGACAAGTTCCAGACCATAGCTGGATGGATTAAACTGGGTAGAATATGATGACTGATGAAACGGAGACAGATAATGGCAGAATCGGATGTAAAAAAAGTCGTATTGGCATACAGTGGCGGTCTTGATACCTCGGTGATTGTGCCTTGGCTGAGAAATAATTATGGCTGCGAGGTGGTGTGCTTTTGCGCTGATGTGGGACAAGAGGAAGAGCTCGATGGTCTGGAAGACAAAGCGCTGGCATCGGGCGCTTCCAAGCTGTATATCCGCGACCTGCGCGAGGAATTTCTGACAGATTTTGTATTTCCGACTCTGCGGGCTGGCGCCGTCTACGAGCGTGAGTATCTGCTGGGCACCTCTTTTGCCCGCCCGTTAATTGCCAAACATCTGGTTAAAATTGCTATGGACGAAAAAGCGGATGCTGTGGCGCACGGCTGTACCGGCAAAGGCAATGACCAGGTTCGCTTTGAAGTCTCTGTTATGGCTTTGAATCCCAAACTGAAAACGATTGCTCCCTGGCGTGAATGGGATATTCGCAGTCGGGAAGATGCGCTTGCCTATGCCCAGGAGTTCAATGTGCCAGTGTCGCAGACCGAAAAGGACATCTACAGTCGGGACTACAACATCTTTCATTTGTCCCATGAGGGCGGCTTGCTGGAAAATCCGTGGAATGAGCCTGAAGATGGGATGTTCCAGCTTACCAAAAGCCCGCAAGATGCTCCAGACGAACCCGAAACCATCGAAATCGGCATCGTTCAGGGCAATCCTTGCAGCTTGAATGGTGAAGAAATGAATGCGGTTGAACTGTTTGTCGAGCTCAATCGAATCGGCGGCAGACATGCTATCGGGCGCAGCGACATTGTCGAAAATCGTCTGGTGGGCATGAAGAGCCGCGGGGTATATGAAACCCCGGCGGGAACGATTATTCATCGCGCCCATCAACTGCTGGAGAGCATTTGCCTCGACAAACACACGATGCACTATAAAGACCTCGTCGCCACCAAATATGCTGAACTGGTTTATAACGGCATGTGGTACAGCAAACTGCGCGAGGCGCTGGATGGTTTTGTCGAGGTGACCCAAAGAACTGTCACTGGCACAGTGCGCTTGAAGCTGTACAAGGGCAATATCATGGTTGTCGGTCGCAAAAGCCCTTACAGTCTGTACCGCGAAGATTACGCTTCATTCGGTGAGGAAGATGTCTACAATCAGCAAGATGCCGAGGGTTTCATCCAGTTGTTTGGCTTGCCCATCAAGGTGGAGGCGATGCTGCAAATGGAAGGCGGCGGCCAGACAGATTATACTCAGCCGGATTACAGCAAGTTCAAACGCGATTGAACTAAGGATTGTCAAATGAGTCTGTGGGGCGGGCGATTTTCTGAACCAGGCGCGGATGACCTCAAGCAACTGAATGACAGCATCGGTTTCGATATTCGTTTTTATCGTGAAGATATTGAAGGCAGTATCGTCTACGCGCAAGCTATCGCGGATGCCAGGGTGATTACGCAGGAAGAGGCGCAAACCATCATCGACGGCTTGCGGCGGGTGAAGCAGGAGCTTGATGCCAATACCTTCGTGATTCAGGATAGCGATGAGGACATCCACACCGCAGTCGAACGGCGTCTGACTGAAATGATTGGCGAAGTCGCTGGCAAGCTGCATACGGGTCGCAGCCGCAATGACCAGGTGGCGACTGATTTTCGATTGTGGTCGATGCGAGCCGCTGACCGCCTGGCGGATGAACTGCGGGTCTTGCAGTTTGCCATCATTCAAGCTGCCGAAGCACATATTGACACGCTGCTGCCTGGTTACACGCACATGCAGCCTGCACAGCCAATTACGGTCGCCCATTGGCTGATGAGTTTCTTTTGGATGCTGGAGCGCGACCTTGACCGCCTGCTGGCGGCGCGGGAACGCATGGCGGTCTCGCCATTGGGGGCGGGCGCATTGGCTGGCAATCCCTTTGAGGTTGACCGACACAAGATGGCGCTTGAACTTGGATTTGCTGCTTGCAGCCAAAACAGCCTGGATGCGGTCAGTGACCGCGATTTCGTGGCTGACCTGCTTTATGTGATTGCGCTTAGCGCTACGCACTTAAGCCGTCTGGCGGAAGATATCCTTATCTATTCTAATCCATCGTTTGCTTTTATCACGCTTGCAGATAGATACAGCACTGGCTCCAGTTTGATGCCACAGAAGCGGAATGCCGACCCGATGGAACTGATGCGCGGCAAGACGGGTCGCTTGATTGGCCATTTGACCGGCTTTCTGACGACTCTGAAGGGACTCCCCAGCGGCTACAACAAAGACCTTCAGGAAGACAAGGAAGCTCTCTTTGATTCCATCGACACCATGCACAGCCTGCTCCCGATAATGACTGCCATCATCAGCAGCTTGCGGATTAACGCTGACCGGATGCGGGCTGCTTTGGTGGAGGAATTGCTGGCGACCGACATGGCGGATTATCTGGTGCGCAAGGGCTTGCCTTTTCGACAGGCACATCATGTGGTGGGCGAGGTCGTGCGGCTCGCAGCCGAATCGAATTTGCAATTATCGGAATTGCCACTGGGCAAATTGAAGGACATCTCCGCGCATTTCGCGGAGGATGTGGGGCAGGTCTTTAACTTCGCGCAATCCGTATCACAGCGCAAGGTGCAGGGTGGCACCGCACCGGATGCCGTCCGTGAACAAATCGAGTTGGCGAAGTCCCGATTCAATAAATGATTGTGCAATTTATACAAGGTTTCGATGTAAGTGTATATGAACTTTTGGAAAGGTTCACGAAATGATTGTCATTCGCTTGACACTGCCCGCAAAGTTGGGTAGGCTGTTTGGCGAGCTGGAAACCTGCAAGGAATGGAACATGCGCAGCGAGTACGCACTGAATCTCATTAGCCTTATTATTGTCCTTGTCCTCGTGATTATCAGTGGACTGTAATGGCTTGGGCTGCAGCTGCGAAACAGATTAGCAAAATAGAGCCTCCCAAGCCTTGGGGGGCTTTTTAATTTAAGGTGGCGTCAAGAGTGAGGATGAGTTGTCAGATGGCGAGTCGGTTGGAAGCAGCGAGCAGGGCTTGCATCAATTTTACCTTGGATGATGCGTCCTTTTCGGCTTGGCGAACTGATTGCGATTTTTTGGACATCAAGATGCACACGCTTGTCTCTCCCTGTTCAAGCAAGTAGAGCAAGCGTGTTTTATTTTTTTGGGATTGTCGTACAGAGGGGAAGTCGGATGACTGCAAAATGGATTTGGCGCAATGGCGAGTTTGTAGAATGGGAAAACGCAACCGTGCATGTCAGCGCTCATGCCCTGCATTATGGATCAAGCGTTTTTGAGGGCATTCGCGCCTATCATACCCCGAGGGGCGCGGCGCTGTTTCGCCTTCAGGATCACACTGAACGGCTGCTGCAGGGCGCTAGGGTGATGCGAATTGCCCATGATTATGATGCGGATACGTTAAACGCAGCCATTGTTGAAAGCGTTAGGAAAAATGGACATGACTCCTGTTACATTCGTCCTATCATCTTTCGTGGTGCGGGTGCGCTGGGTTTGGAAGGGCGCGAGCGCACCAAGACCGAAGTCGTTATTTTTACGATGGAATGGGGACGTTATCTGGGCGCCGAGGCGATTGAGCAGGGCGTCGATGTTCAGGTCAGTTCCTTCAGACGGATGGCGCCTGATACCCACATGGCGCTGGTGAAAGCAGGCGGCAACTATGTCAACAGCCAATTTGTCAGCATGGAGGCGCACGATAACGGATTCCAGGAAGGTATTGCCTTGGATGTCAATGGCTATGTCAGCGAGGGCGCGGGGGAAAATATCTTCGTGGTTCTTGACGGCGTGGTTTATACGCCGGGGTCATGGTCTTCCATTCTGATGGGGATTACACGCGACAGCGCCCTGACTATCCTGGAAGAGCAGGGGCATGAGGTGCGTTTTCAGCCCATAGCGCGAGAGACGCTCTATATGGCTGATGAAATCTTTTTTACTGGCACCGCGGTGGAGGTTACGCCAGTGAAATCCGTTGACCGCATCCCGATTGGCAATGGCAAACGCGGGCCAATCACGGCGGCAGTACAGTCAAAGTTCTTTGCAAGGACATCTGGCGAATTGCCAGACAAGCATAATTGGCTGACCTTTGTCAATGAACTGTAGGGTCTTCACAAGTATGGATTAGTGAGCGTGCTGGAGGTGGGTGATGCAACTCAAAGGTGCGGAAATCATCATGGAATGCCTGATAGAGGAAGGCGTTACCGTCATGTTTGGTTATCCTGGCGGGGCGATTTTGCCAACTTATGATGTCATGAACCAATATCAGGATCGGATTCATCATGTGCTGGTGCGGCATGAACAAGGCGCTTCCCACATGGCGGATGGCTATGCGCGTGCGACTGGTCGCGTGGGGGTATGTATCGCAACCAGCGGGCCTGGCGCAACCAATTTGGTAACTGGTCTGGCGACTGCGATGATGGATTCGTCCCCGATTGTTGCGATTACAGGCCAAGTTCCGATTCCGGCAATCGGGTCGGATGCTTTTCAAGAAACCGATGTCACTGGTGTAACGCTTCCTGTGACCAAACACAATTATCTGGTTACGGATGTCAACGAGCTTGCCTATACTATAAAAGAGGCTTTTTACATCGCTCGCACCGGGCGTCCGGGGCCGGTTTTGGTGGATGTTCCCAAAGATGTCCAAAATGCGGTGACGGAATATATTTATCCTGAAGGCGAAATCACCTTGCCAGGCTATCGTCCACCCTCGACTGCCAGCCAGGATGATATTGATGATGCCCTGCGTTTAATCGAGGAAGCGGAACGTCCGATTATTTTAGCTGGTCATGGGGTGATGATGTCGGGCGCCATGCAGGAATTGCGCGAGTTGGCGGAACGGGCGCAAATCCCAGTGGCCTTGACTCTGTTAGGCAAGGGCGGGATACCGGAAGAACATCCGCTGGTGATTGGGATGATGGGCATGCACGGCGAGGCATCTGCCAATCTTGCCATTCAAGAGGCTGACCTTTTGATTGCCTTGGGGATGCGCTTTGATGACCGTGTGACGGGCAATTTGAAGACTTATGCGGTGCATGCACGCAAAATTCATATTGATATTGACCGCTCGGAGTTAAACAAGAATGTCAAGGTGGATGTGGGCATTGCCGGCGATTTGCGGACGGTACTGCGTCAGCTTTTGCCCAGATTGCAGCAGAAGGCTCATCCACAGTGGGTGGGGCGAATCCGCAGCTGGCTGGAAGATTCCAATGAGCGTGATATTTTGAATTATGAGACACCGAATAAATTGCTGACTGCCCAGGTCATCAATGATATTTGGAAACTAACCGACGGGAATGCAGTTACCGTGACCGATGTCGGGCAGCACCAGATGTTAGAGGCACAGTATTATCCGCATCAGCGCCCGGCGACCTTGCTGACGAGCGGCGGTCTGGGGACCATGGGCTTCGGGTTTCCGGCGGCGATCGGCGCCAAGTTCGGGATGCCCGATGAGGAAGTTTGGGCAATCGTTGGCGATGGCGGGTTTCAGATGACGCTCTGCGAATTGGGAACGGCAGCGCAGGAGAATGTCAATGTCAACATAGCGGTCATCAACAACCATTTTTTGGGTATGGTTCGGCAATGGCAGGAGCTCTTTTATGAAAAGCGCTATCAGGCGACGCCGATGTTTAATCCGAATTTTTGTAAATTGGCTGATGCCTACGGTATCCCGACGATGCGCGTCACCACGCGCGAGGAAATCGAGGCTGCGGTCAATTTTGCACGGGAGATTGAGGGGCCCACTCTGATTGAGTTTGTAGTTGAGAAAGAAGAGATGGTCTATCCAATGGTCCCAAGCGGGGCAGATTTGCACGACATGAAACGGCGTCCAAAACCAGGAGAAGCATCATGACCAAGCAAATAAATTCCAACAAGGTCACTGTCGTTGCGCTGGTTGAAAATGAACCTGGGGTTCTCAATCGCGTTGCCAGCCTCTTTCGCCGCCGCGCCTTTAATATCGACAGTCTGACAGTCGGGCGCACCCATAAACCTCATGTATCCCGCATGACGATTCGCGTGGTTGCCGGATCCGAATATGCCAAACGCATCGCCACTAATTTGCAGAAGCTGGTCAATGTGATTGATGTGAGGGTGCTGGATAATGAACCGCATATTGAGCGTGATTTGGCACTGATTAAAGTCCGCAGCGATGACACCGAATCGCGCAACACTATTACCGAAATCTGCGATTCTTATCCGGCTCGTATTGTCGATATTGGTCCGGCAGTCGCTATTGTTGAAATGGTCGGTACGGAAGAAATCCTGGAGAAGTTCATTGAAGAGGTTCGTCCTATCGGCATCGTCGAAATGATTCGCACTGGTGTGGTCTCAATGGGGCGCGGGACGCGGATCCATGATACGGATTATCGGCGGCAGGATAATATAGCGCCAGTGCAGACCGAGACCATGCCAAGAGGCAATGGCCGCATTATTTGATGGGTATGATGAGAGCGGTGACGCGGTATGGCGGCCGCTCTTGATTTAGCGTATTTTCAGATGGGAGAGAGTTCATAGATGGCAACACTTTATTATGACAGGGATGCAAACCTTTCATTGCTTGAGGACAAGACAATCGCGATGATTGGTTATGGCAGTCAAGGGCATGCTCATGCCCTGAATGCCCATGACAGCGGTCAAAATGTGATTGTGGGTTTGCACGAAGGCAGCAAAAGCAAAGCCAAGGCAGAAGCAGACGGCTTGCAGGTTTTTACGGTAGCGGAAGCAACAAGGCAAGCCGACATCGTGATGATATTGATTCCGGATACACGGCAGGCAGAGGTGTACAGCGAACATATTGCGCCCAACCTCAAGGATGGGGCGATGCTGATGTTTGCCCATGGCTTTAACATTCACTTTAAGGAGATTGTTCCGCCCGAAAGCGTGGATGTAGCCATGGTAGCTCCGAAGGCGCCTGGTCATCGCGTTCGAGAGGTGTTTATTGAGGGCGCTGGCACACCAGGGCTGGTAGCGGTTGAGCAGGATGCAACTGGCAACGCGACTGCAATGGCGCTTGCCTATGCCAAGGCAATCGGCTGCACCCGCGCTGGTGTCATCGAAACGACTTTCAAGGAAGAAACAGAAACGGATTTGTTCGGTGAGCAGGTCGTTTTGTGCGGCGGCGTGACGGCGCTGGTCCGTGCCAGTTTTGAAACGCTGGTGAAAGCTGGTTATCAGCCCGAAATCGCCTATTTTGAATGCCTGCACGAATTGAAGCTGATTGTGGATTTGCTGTATGAAGGCGGTTTGAGCTATATGTGGTACAGCGTCAGTAACACTGCCGAACATGGTGGATATGTGGTTGGGGATCAGTTTGAAGAGGCTGTCAAGGAAGAGATGGCGGGTGTCCTGCAACGGGTTCAAAATGGCGAGTTTGCCAAAGCCTGGATTGAGGAAAACCGACAGGGTCGTCCGAACTTTAATCACCGCCGCCAGCGTGAGCATGACCTGCTGATTGAACAGGTCGGGGCTGAACTGCGCCAGATGATGCCCTTCCTGGATGCCAAGAATATCAAACAAGAGGATTGAAACATGGTGGCAGGCGCCGCATCTCGTATGAAAGGAGGTGTTTGAATGTCGAAAGATGGTCTTGCTGACCTTAGTCGCTTGAAGTTATCCCTTTTCGACCTGATTTTATTGATGAAAGGAACACCTCCAAATGGCAGAGCGAATTTATGACGACAACACCGTCATCATCTTTGATACCACCCTGCGAGATGGCGAACAAAGCCCTGGCGCGACCCTGTCCAGCGCCGAGAAACTTGAAATTGCCCGTCAACTGTCGCGGCTGGGCGTCGATGTCATCGAAGCCGGGTTTCCAGCTGCCTCGCCTGATGATTTGCGGGCAGTCCAACGGATTGCCAGAGAAGTCGGCAGTCCTGACGGGCCTTCGATTGCCGGCTTGGCGCGTGCGGTCGAGAGTGACATCCTGACGGCTTGGGAAGGTGTGAAAGATGCTGCCAAACCGCGCATCCACACCTTTCTTGGTACATCCCCCAGTCATCTGGCGATGCTGCGCATTGACCAAGCGGAAGGCCTGGAGCGCATCCGTAAGGCTGTTACATTGGCAAAAAGTCTTTGTGATGATGTCGAGTTTAGTCCGATGGATGCCGGCCGCACCAATACCGAATACCTGATTCGAGCCTGTGCGACTGCGGTGGAATGTGGCGCAACAACCTTGAACATTCCTGATACAGTCGGTTATGTGATGCCAAGCGAATGGGCGGAAACGCTGGAGATGCTGATTAACGAGACCCCTGGTGCCGGCCCAGGGAGCGGTGTGATATGGTCGGTGCATTGCCACAACGACCTGGGACTGGCGACCGCCAACACACTGGCTGGTGTCCATAAGGGCGTGCGGCAGGTCGAGGTGACGATTAACGGTATTGGAGAGCGGGCCGGCAACACCAGCCTGGAAGAAGTCGTCATGGCAATTCATACCCGCAAAGCGTATTATGGCTTGCGCACCAATATCGATTCGACCCAGATTATGAAAACCAGCCGCATGGTTCGCAATTATATGGGCATGCCAGTGCAGCCGAACAAGGCAATCGTGGGCTCAAACGCCTTCGCCCACGAATCCGGGATACATCAGGATGGTGTTCTGAAGAATGCCGAGACCTTTGAGATTATGACACCAGAAGATGTTGGCTTGAGCCAGAGCCGCCTGGTCTTGGGCAAACACAGTGGCCGGCACGCGCTGCGAGTCCGCCTGCGCGAATTGGGCTATGAATTTGAAGGCGGTGACTTGCTGGACATCTTCAAGCGCTTCAAAGACCTGGCAGATGCCAAAAAGACAGTGACTGATGCCGACCTTGAAGCGCTGGTTGCTGATGAAAAAGCGATAAAGCAGGAAGAATTCTTTCGGCTGGTGGATATTCAAGTTGCCTGTGGCACGATGGGTATGCCGACGGCAACGGTTAAAATGGTGAATCAGGAAGGCGAGGAGTTTGTTGTCGCCGCCGTTGGCACTGGCCCTGTTGATGCTTCCTATCGCGCTATCGACCAGATTATCAAAGCGCCCAATGTACTGCTTGAGTTTAATGTTCACAGTGTTACCGAGGGGATTGATGCCCTGGGTGAAGTGACGGTGCGCATCTCGTCCAGGAACAGCGGGCGGTCTTTCGGCGGCTATGGCGCTGACAGTGATATTATCGTTTCAAGCGTTAAGGCCTATGTCGCCGCTTTGAATCGTTTGATTGCCAGCACCGGCTTGGGCGATGTTGAACCTGAAGGAGATGCGGCAACCGTTGGCATTTCGTTTTCATCGGATTAAACTAAATGGGGATACATCCCCTCTTGAATAGGTGTTGTAATGTAGAGGAAGAACTGTATGACTGGAAATGGCAAACCCCGTACCCTGTTTGAAAAAGTGTGGGATGCTCACACCATACGCGAACAAAGCGATGATGCGCCGGCTGTCTTGTATATTGATTTGCATCTGGTACACGAAGTGACATCGCCGCAGGCCTTCTCCATGCTGCGTGAGCGCGACCTCAAGGTTCGCCGTCCTGACCTAACGATTGGGACGATGGATCACAGTACGCCAACGACGCCACGCAATGCCCAGGGCATCATCCCGATTTCGGATGCGATGGCTGCCAGACAACTTGAAGCCTTCACCAAGAACTGTAACGATTTTGGCATTCCAATGTATGCCCTGGGGGACGAACATCAAGGCATTGTCCACGTCATTGGCCCCGAAAAAGGCTTGACCCAGCCGGGCATGACCATCGTTTGTGGGGACAGCCATACCAGTACGCATGGGGCCTTTGGGGCGCTGGCCTTCGGTATCGGGACGAGTGAGTTAGGGCATGTGCTGGCGACGCAAACCCTGCTCCAGAATAAACCCAAAACGATGGCAATTCATGTTGAGGGCAAGCTCAAAGTTGGGGTCACTGCCAAAGATATTATCCTTGCCATCATCTCCAAAATCGGCATCGGCGGCGGCACGGGTTATGTCTTTGAATATCGCGGCGAAGCCATTCGCGGGTTGAGTATGGAAGGGCGGATGACCATTTGCAATATGTCGATTGAAGGTGGCGCCCGCGCGGGGATGATCGCGCCCGATGAGACTACGTTTGAATATGTCAAAGGGCGGAAACATGCCCCCGCCGGCGCCGATTGGGATGCCGCTGTCGAAAGATGGCGTCAGCTGCCCTCGGATGAAGGCGCAGTCTACGACCGGGAAATTACCATTCGCGCTGATGAATTGATGCCCATGATAACCTATGGCACCAATCCAGGCATGGGTATGCCAATAACCGCCAACATTCCGACACCCGATAGCGAAAGCGACTATAACAAGCGCACTGCCCTGACCAAGGCGCTCCGTTATATGGACTTGAATCCCGGTCAGCCATTGCTGGGCAAAGCCATTGATGTCGTCTTTATCGGCAGCTGCACCAACTCACGCATTACGGATTTACGTCAAGCCGCCCGTTTTATCAGAGGACATCAGGTGGCTGACAGTGTTCGCATGATGGTTGTGCCTGGTTCGCAGCAGGTGAAGAAGCAGGCTGAAAGCGAGGGGCTGGATACTATTTTCAGGGAAGCTGGCGCTGAATGGCGCGAGGCGGGCTGTTCGATGTGCATTGCTATGAATGGCGACCAGCTGCAAGCGGGGCAGTATGCCGTTTCGACCAGCAATCGCAATTTTGAAGGACGGCAGGGCAAGGGCGGGCGCACTTTCCTGGCAAGTCCATTGACTGCTGTGGCATCAGCGATTACTGGCGCTGTCACCGACCCCCGCACCATGATGACTTCTGAAGCTGTTTAAGGAGGATGCTGTGGAGAAGGTGAAGCACATTGAGGGCAGTATTGTTTCAATCCCGGTCAACGATATTGATACCGATCAAATCATCCCCGCCCGCTTTCTGAAGGTCACAGACAAGCAGGGCTTGGGCAAAGCCGCCTTTTGCGATTGGCGTTATCTGGAAGATGGTGAGACTCCCAATCCTGACTTTGTATTAAACAAAGCGGAATATCAGGGGGCATCGGTTTTGATTGCCGGCAACAATTTTGGCTGTGGCAGTTCGCGGGAGCATGCACCTTGGGCACTGATTGGCGCGGGTTTCAAAGCGGTCATCAGTACCGAGTTTGCTGATATTTTTCGCAATAACGCCTTAAAGAATGGGCTGCTGCCCGTTATCGTCGATGCTGACACCCAGCAGCAGTTATTCAGCCTGGCAGAAGAAGAGCCAGGCACCTCGGTTTCTGTAGATGTCGAAGCCCAAACCTTGACACTGCCAGATGGTCGAGAGGTGACATTCCCGTTGGACGGATTCTCGAAGTATTGCCTGCTCAATGGGGTTGACCAGCTTGGTTATTTGCTGAATCTGGATGACGAAGTACGCGACTATGAAGCCAGCCATCCGCAGCATGTGCGGACAACAGCCTGACGCCGCCAACTGGGGAGGTCAATCTTGAAGCAGAAGGTCGCAATCTACGATACCACGCTCCGTGATGGCACACAGCGCGAGGGCATTTCGCTCTCGGTTGCCGACAAGATTCGGATTACCAAGCTGTTGGACGAATTGGGGGTGGATTATATCGAGGGCGGCTGGCCTGGCTCGAATCCCAAGGATGCCATGTATTTTGATCAGGTACAGCAGCTTGACCTGCATTATTCAAAAATTGCCGCCTTTGGCTCGACGCGCCGCAAAGGGGTTCAACCTGAAGAGGATGTCAATATCCGCGCCTTGGTTGCAGCTAACACCCCTGTGGTGACCTTGGTTGGCAAAACTTCTATGCTGCATGTTACCGATGTGCTGCAAACAACCCCCGAAGAAAATCTGCGCATGATATGCGACAGTGTCGCCTATCTTAAAAGTTTGGGCAAAGAAGTGGTTTATGACGCCGAACATTTTTTTGATGGGGCCAAATTGGATATGGAATATGGTTTTGACACCTTGGCGGCTGCGGTTGACGGGGGCGCTGATGTCATCGTGCTTTGTGACACCAATGGGGGTTCCATGCCCTGGGAAATCGCGGATTTCATGTACCGCGCACGCGAGTTGTTCCCGCAGATGCAAATGGGCATCCATACCCATAATGATAGCGAACTCGCTGTCGCCAACTCGCTGGCGGCGGTCAACGCCGGCGCCACTCATGTGCAAGGGACGATTAACGGCTACGGCGAGCGCTGCGGCAATGCCAACTTGTGCAGCATTATCCCTGGTCTTTTGATTAAGATGGGCATTCCCTGTCTGGCGCAGGATGGTCATCTCAGTGCCTTGACGCAGCTGTCAAGGACGGTAGCCGAGATTGCCAATCTGGCGCCAGACACGCATTTGCCTTATGTTGGCAGGAGCGCATTCGCTCACAAAGGGGGGATTCATGTGGCGGCGATGCGGCGGAATGTCGATAGCTATCAGCACATTGAACCGCAGCAGGTGGGCAACCAGACGCGCGTTTTGGTTTCCGATTTGTCGGGGCGCGGGAATCTGCTTAGCAAGGCGGAAGAACTTGGCTTGGATGTATCCAAGGATGAGGCGGTTCAGGTGCTTCAGGACATCAAAGAGCTTGAAAATGAGGGCTTTGTTTTTGAGAGCGCCGAGGCTTCGGTGGCGGTGCGACTGCATCGCGCCCGTCCTGATTATCAAGCTCTGTTCACCTTGATTGATTTTACGGTGATTGTTGAAGACCGACAGGGGCGCGGGCAGCTTGCGGAAGCGATGGTCAAGCTGGATGTCGATGGGGATGTGGTGCATACCGCCGCCGAAGGCAACGGTCCGGTGAATGCGCTTGATCTGGCGCTGCGCAAGGCGCTTCTGCCCAAATATCCCGCCTTGCGCGACATTCAGCTTGTGGATTACAAAGTTCGCATTTTGGATGGTGAGAATGCCACCGGCGCGATGACCCGCGTTTTGATTGATTCGTATAACGGCAGCACACGCTGGAGCACCGTTGGCGCCGGGACCGACATCATCTGCGCCAGTTGGCTGGCCTTGGTCGATAGCGTCGAGTATGGGCTGTCGCTTAGCGGCGAAAAGAAAGGTCAGGATTCCCTGGTTGTGGGGGATTAGCTTTCGCGCTTGATGATTGACCGCGGCCATGTCGGAGCTTTTGTTTGTATGGGAGAAAAGATGATATGAAGGCAACCATTGCGGTGCTTCCCGGCGACGGGATTGGACCTGAAGTGATGGCGCATGCGACGCATTTGCTGTCAGTCATTGCAGAAAAGCAGGGACACGATTTTTCATTCGCAGAAGGCTTGATTGGCGGTATCGCCATCGACGAAACTGGCAGTCCTCTGCCTGATGAAACCCTGTTCATCTGCGAAAATGCGGACGCAATTCTCCTGGGCGCAGTGGGAGGACCCAAATGGTCTGACCCGACCTCCGATGTTCGCCCTGAGCAGGGCTTGCTCAAGATGCGTCAGCATTTTGGTCTTTTTGCCAATCTGCGCCCGGTCAAGACTTATCCGTCCCTGGTGGATTATGTGCCGCTTCGTGCCGACCTGCTGCAAGACCTTGATATTCTGTTTGTGCGGGAGTTGGTCAGCGGGATTTATTTCGGAGAGAGCCAGGAGCAGGGCGAGGGAACAGAGGCCTTTGACACCATGCGCTATTCCCGCGAAGAGGTCGAACAGGTTGCCAATGTTGCCTTTCGGGCGGCGCAGAGACGGCGAAAAAAGCTGACCTCGGTGGACAAGGCGAATGTGCTTGCCTCGATGCGCCTTTGGCGGCGAACGGTCGTTGAGGTACACGAAGAGTATGATGATGTTGAACTGGAACATTTGCTGGTCGATGCCGCTACCATGCACCTGTTGACCCGGCCGAGCAGTTTTGATGTGATACTTGCCGGGAATATGTTTGGCGACATCTTGAGCGATGAGGCTTCGGTCTTGGCCGGCAGTTTGGGCATGCTGCCTTCGGCTTCGCTGCGTTCCGACTCATTTGGCTTGTATGAGCCAGTGCATGGTTCTGCGCCCGATATAGCTGGACAGAGCAAGGCAAACCCGATTGGCATGTTTTTGAGCGTCGCCATGTTATTGCGCTACAGCCTTCAGCTTGAAGCCGAGGCACAGGCGATAGAATCCGCCATTGACGCTGTTCTTGAGGAGGGGCTTAGAACGGCTGACATCAAAGGAAAAGATGACAGCGCGGTCTCGACGGACGAATTTGCGCGGGCGGTCATCCGCAAGCTCTAAATGCGAGTGATGCCGCTACCAAATCGGCTCCGGTTTCAATTCAGTTTCGATTCGAGTTACATCTGCGCCCAGCTGCCTGAGCAAATCTTCGATATGCTCATAGCCACGGTCAATCTGATACACATTTTCGATGATGCTTTCGCCCTCTGCCGCCAGCGCGGCAATCAGTGTCGCTGCGCCTGCTCGAATGCTTTCTGCCGTAATCCTGGCTGGCTTGAGTTTGTCAACGCCTTGAATAATGCAAACATCACTTTGGCTGATGAGAACATCGGCGCCCATTTGCAGCAGGGCAGCCACATAATCGTAGCGGTTCTCAAATATCCGTTCGCGGATGTAACTTGTGCCTCTGGCAAGCGTGGACAAGACTGCGATGCAGGGTTGCAGGTCAGTGGGGAAGCCCGGGTATGGATGCGTTAGAATGTTGATGGGGTTCATAGCCCTACCGACAGGGCGCCGAACGCGGATGGACTGTCCCTGAACATCGATATTCACGCCCATTTGTTCCAGTTTGGCGCTGACAATGCGCAGATGAGCGGGTTCAACATCGTGAATGGTCACATCGCCGCCAGTGATGGCGGCTGCCATCATCATTGTGCCAGCGGCCAGGCGGTCGGGCATGGGCGAATACTCCACTGGCTGGAGCTTGCGCACCCCGTTAATCATCAAGGTATGTGTGCCTAGTCCGTGAATGTCTGCTCCCATTTCAATCAGAAAATTGCCAAAATCAAGCACTTCGGGTTCGACCGAAGCATTCTCGATAATGGTCTGACCATCCGCCAGAGCCGCGGCAAGCATCAAGTTCTCCGTGCCGGTATGGCTGGGGAAATCAAGGTAGAGCAGCGTCCCCTTGAAGCGCCCGTTTTCGAGGTCGATGACTGTGCGCCCATCGTCAAAGTATTGCACTCTGGCGCCCAGCCGCGCGAATCCGCGATGATGGAAGTCAATCTTCCTCGTCCCGATGTCGCAACCGCCACTGCCGGGCAATTCAACATACCCGAGTCTGATTTGCAATGGGGCTAGAAAGAGGACCGAGCCGCGAAAACGCGAGGCGAGTTCGTCTGGCAGGATGCCTGTGGAAACATTGGCAGCATCTATAGCGGCGATCTTGGTGAGTTTATCATAATTGACCGCTGCGCCAACCGCCCTTAGCAGTTCAAAGGCGCGGTCTACATCCTCAATATCTGGCACGCCATGTAAAACGGTCTTGCCACTTTCGACGACAAGCGAGGCGGCAATCATCGCCAGGATGGCGTTTTTGGCACGCTGAACTCGGATTTCTCCCTGAAGAGTATATCCTCCGACCACACGCAATGCTGATGTATTCATATTGTCTCCCGATGAGTTGCCGCGCTAGTGTGAACTACTTTAGCAGAAAAAACAAGGCACAAAGAGATAGTTGTCATAGGGAACGAATTATGATAAAATATTAGCGATTAACAATCGAAGAGTAAGTTTTACGCTTATCCAGAGGTGGTGGAGAGACCGACTCGATGAAACCACAGCAACCCCCAATGGCAATGGGAAGGTGCTAACTTCGGCAGATCTTTCTGGAAGATGAGGGTAGACGCCTGATGCAGGCATCATGTTATTCCGCAGACTGTGCCACAGTCACTTGATTTTGAAGATGACGGAAGCCCAAGCCGATGTTGCTATTGTCGCGGTTTGGGCTTTTTTTGATTGACAGGGACGAAGACATGAATCCAAATAACAGCCAAGAACATGAGAGTTTTGAGGGGGCGAGCACCCAGTCGGTGCATGGCGGCGCACCCAGGGGCAAAGGATTTCACTCCATCACGACGCCGATTGTTCAATCCGCAACCTACACATTTGAGAATACGGGCAAGCTCGTCGAGTTTCTCGATAAAAAAGTTTATGGGGGCGAGCTTGACCGCGAGGAATATGCTCGCTATGGCAATCCTTCGGTCTGGTCAGTCGAGAAGCGCATCGCCCATCTGGAGGCTGGCGAGGATGCCGCCGTCTATCCCTCTGGCATGTCTGCCGTGACATCTCTTTTCCTCACTGTTCTGAAGCCGGATACACATATTGTGATGACCGATGACTGTTATCGCCGCACGCGGCAGTTCTGCCTGACAACCCTGAAGAAGTTCGGGATTGAGACGAGTGTTGTTCCGATGGGGGATGACGATGCGCTGGAAGCCGCCATCATCCCCAAGAAGACGCGCTTCATCTTCACCGAAATGCCGACCAACCCCTATCTGCGGGTGGCGGACCTGGCGTACATTGCTGCGCTTGGCAGGCGCTATCGGGCAATAACGCTCATTGATTCAACTTTTGCGACACCGATTAACCTGCGTCCGCTTGAGTATGGCATTGACTTTGTGATGCACAGCGCGACCAAGTATTTGGGAGGACACAACGATGTTCTGGCGGGGGTGATTATCGGCAGTAAGGCGCGTATCAAAGCGCTTCAAGATGCCCGCGGCATGTTTGGCAATGTGATTGACCCACATCAGGCGTATCTGCTCGAACGGGGCATAAAGACGCTGGCGGTGCGCGTGCGGCATCAAAACGAATCCGGCTTGAAAATCGCAAAATATCTTCAGCAGCATCCCAAAATTGAACGGGTCTTTTATCCTGGTTTGGAATCGCATCCGGATCATTCGATTGCCAAAGCGCAGATGAGCGGCTTCGGCGGCGTGGTTAGTTTTGAAGTGGCGGGTGGCTTAGAGACGACCGGTGATTTTATTGACCGCCTGCAAATTCCCTATATTGCGCCTAGCCTTGGCGGTGTCGAGAGCCTGATTGAGCAGCCTGCCTATGTCAGTTATTATGATTTGAGCCGTGAAGAGCGGCAGCAGCTGGGCATTGGCGACAATCTGGTGCGGTTCGCCTTGGGAATCGAGGATGCCGATGATATTTTGGCTGATTTGGAGCAATCGCTGGAAGCTGTGCCGACGCGGCTGGCTGTCAGCAAAACAGAATAGCTATTCGGGAAATCAGTGCGCAGGTACCACCTCTGTCAACAGCCCGATGATTTGGTCGATATTGTCCTCTGTCTGTAACATCGCATTGCGGTAGCGCGGGACAATATCGTTTAATTGATTGGCATGGTATCCAATAGTGGCTTCGGGGTCTTTCAGGACATGCCCTGTCAGCACGCCCACGACCGTATCGCCGCGCCGAATCAGGCCCTTGCTGACCAGCTTTTTGGCGCCGGCAACCGAACAGGCGGAGGCGGGTTCGCATCCAATTCCCACGCCATCAACAATCGCTTTGGCGTCCATAATCTGCTGGTCTGTCACTTCCTCGACAACGCCGCCAGTCCATTCAAGGCTTCGTATCGCTTTCTGCAAATTGACTGGATTGCCAATTTTAATCGCTGTGGCGATGGTTTCGGCTTTGACTGGTTGGAAATCCTTGAATCCCTGGGTGAAATGCCGATACAAGGGGTTGGCGCCCCTGGCTTGAATGATGGCTAAACGCGGTATGCGGTCAATGAGACCAACCTGGTGCATCTCGAACAGCGCCTTTCCAAAGGCGGAACTGTTGCCGAGATTCCCGCCCGGCACGACAATCCAGTCGGGCGCTTGCCAGCGCAGCTGCTGTAAGGTCTCGAACAGGATGGACTTCTGTCCTTCGAGACGGAAGGGGTTGACCGAGTTCAAGACATAGATGCCAAGTTCTTCCGATACCTGGCGAACCAGTTCCAGATTGCGGTCAAAATCGGCATTGATTTGCAAACATCTGGCGCCAAAGGCGATGCCCTGCGCCAGTTTGCCCAGCGCGATTTGCTGATTTTGCAAAAAAATGATGCCCTGCATATTTGCCCGTGCCGCATAAGACGCCATCGAGGCGGATGTATTGCCAGTCGAGGCGCAGGCGACGCGATTCATCCCAAGCACTTTCGCTTGCGTCACGCCGCTGGTCATGCCGCGGTCCTTGAATGAGCCGGTTGGATTCTCGCCCTCGTGTTTGAGATACAGCCCATTGACGCCGACGAATTTTGCAACTCGCGGCAGTTCATACAGGTTGGTATTCCCTTCCATCCGACTGACGATGTTCTCATTGTCGATTCCCGGATAGATAAGTTCCTTGTAACGCCAGACGCCACTGTTGTATGGTGAATCCAGGCTGCCCAAGCGGTCATCAAACAGTTCAGCTGTCAAGAGGGTCTCTGCGCTGCCGAAATCATGCTGTACATCGAGCAGGCCCTGGCAGCGTTCACAGGTGTACAGGACCCGATGAATTGGGTATTGTTGTCCGCAATCCATACATTGTAGTATGCTTGGCATTTGCAGTTCCTCTTGCTGTGGCGGAGAATGGCCTAAGGATAGCGATTTTTTATGACATTGACCAGAGCAGAAGCCTTTGCGCCAGCGACAGTCGCCAACCTTGGCGTGGGGTTTGATATTCTCGGGTTGGCATTGGTGGGAATGGGCGACCGAGCGGTTGTGGAGTTTCAGGAATCGCCGGAAATTGTGATAACGGATATTGAGGGAGACGATGGGAAGCTGCCGCGCGAAGCGGATAAAAATATCGCCGCCGTTTCTGCCA
>DAOUKA010000324.1:0-1841 GCA_034421915.1 Anaerolineae bacterium | reverse complement strand
ATATTGCATGGCAGTCGGATGTTATGCCCGCCCGCAGCGGGACGGATGCCTGGGCGATTCAGGTCGCCCGCGGCGGCGTGCCGACGGCTTTGCTGAGCCTGCCGCTGCGCAATATGCACTCGCCAGTCGAGACGCTTGACCTCAAGGATATCGAGCGCTGCGGCCGCTGGCTGGCGCATTTCATCCACGAACTGGATGAGAGCTTTATCGAATATCTGTCGCTGATGCCGCCGGATTGAGATGGCGGCGCCCTTCGGCATAAGCGGGCGAAGCACCATCAAACCATTGGCGATGCCATTCTTCCAGCGTTAATAATGCCCACAAGCGGCTGTTATGGTCGCGTTTTCCGCTCGTATGCTCGTTGATGATTCCTTCGACCGCGTCCATATTGAACAGGCCGCGCTGGCGCGCCGGCCGACTGAGCAGAATATCCCGCACTGGCGCGATGTCCTGGCGCAGCCAAGCGCCCAGGGGCGCGCCGAAGCCGTGCTTTTTGCGGTCGATAATGCTATCTGGCAGCAGCCCGCGCGCCATCTCTTTCAGGATGAATTTGCCGCGAGCGCCGTTCAGCTTGAGCTTGAAGGGGATGGTGGCGGCATATTCCACCAGCTTGTGGTCGAGGAAGGGCGAGCGGGTTTCCAGCGATGCCTGCATGCTGCATCGGTCGACTTTGACAAGCAGGTCATCAGGCAGGTACGAGCGCATATTGGCGGCCGCCAGCCCGATAATCACATCGTCACAGCGGGGCGTGTAATTCGACAAATCCTTTGGCACCTGTCCCGAATGGAGGCTGAGGTCGCGTATCAGTTGGCTATCGAAGATGCGGACAAAATCAAAATAGGTCTCACTGAGGGGTTTGCCGGCGGCTTGGGCGAATCGTCGGGCTCGTTTGACCCCATTGTAATAACCCGCGCCCTCGGGCAGGAGGTCAAGCAGCCTCGACAAACCCGTCCACAGCGGCGCGGGAATGACCGACAGCTGCTGGCACAGCCGGGCGGCATAAAAACGTTCGTAGCCGACGAACAATTCATCGCCGCCATCCCCAGTCAAGGCCACAGTGGCCTGCTCGCGGGTTAATTGGCTGACCAGATAAGTCGGGATGGCGCTGCTGTCGGCAAAGGGCTGGTCGTGATGCCAGACCAGATCCGCAAGCAAAGCCATCGCATCCGCCTTGACCCGAAAGACAGTGTGGTCGGTTTCCAGAAACTGCGCCACCTGACAGGCATAGGGGCTTTCATCGAAGCTGTCGCTGCCCTCAAAACCGATGCTGAAGGTCTTGAGGCTGGCGCTGCTGTGCTGGCGCATCAGCGCCGCGATGATGCTGCTATCCAGGCCGCCGCTCAAAAATGCGCCCAGCGGCACATCGCTCATCAAGCGCAGCTTGACCGCCTCATCCAGCTGCTCGCGCAGCCGAGAGATATAGGCTTCGGGGCGGGCCTTGGGGTCGGCGGCTGCCAGCGGCGCCTGCTGTTCTATATCCCAATAGGGCGCCGTCTTTGTTCTGCCGCCGGCATCCAGCTGGAGCGCTGTCGCTGGCTTGAGCATAAAAATATCCTGAAAAGCGGTGAGGCTGGCCGGCAGATAGCCGAAGCTCAAATAGATCCCCAGCAGGCTGCTTGAATCGGCGCGGAAATTTGACGCGCGCGGCACATCGGGGTGTGCCAGAATGGCTTTCATCTCGCTGGCAAAGACGAAAATCCGGCTGTCCTGATAATAGTAGAGCGGTTTTTGTCCCAGGCGGTCGCGTGCCAGCAAGAGCCGTCTTTCGCGCCCGTCCCACAGGGCAAAGGCGTACATCCCGCGCAAATGCTCACAGCAGGCCGCGCCATATTCTTCATACA
>DAOUKA010000323.1:0-2207 GCA_034421915.1 Anaerolineae bacterium | reverse complement strand
AGAAGCTGCGCCAGGCGGGCGGCGGCTCGGCGCGCCCGATGATGAACAGGGTGAACCGAAGCGGATAAACATGGCCGCGCATGGATGCGGCATCGGGCAGGACGCCATCAATCGCCACGACTTTGACCCCTGCTGTGACATGGCTCAGCGGCATATAGCCGATAGCGCCTTCGCTCTCGGCAACCTGACGGATCATCGCGTCAATGCTGGGAACAAGCTGGGCGTTGCCAGTGATGCGCTGCCGTCCCATGATGAGGCGATGAAACTCATGGTAGAGATCATCCCCCTCCGGATAGGTCAAAGGCAGGATGGGGACAGGATTGCCATCAAGCGACTGCCAGTTGTCTGTCTGCCCGCCAAACACATCCCGCAGGTCATCCAATGACAGATTCGCCAGATGATTTTGCGGATGCACCAGCAAGACCAATCCGTCAACTGCCATGGGCGCTGCCCAGATGTCGTCCTTTGGCGGGACAAAACCGCTCATAAAATAATCAAGGCTGCCGTCCTCCAGCTGCTTCATCAGCGCCGCATACGAATTGCCTTGCGTCTTGATGGACAATTCAGGCTGGAGCGCGGAAAAATGCCCCGCCAGGTCGCGCGTCAGCGCTTGCGTTGCCGGTGTGCTGTGAAGGCGAAGATGGACGTGCTCGATGGTCGGGGTGGAGGCGGGGGCTTCCACAGAACAGCCGAACAGCGCGGTGACTGCGAGGATTGCCAGAGCATTTCGCGGCTTTATCATGGCTGGCATCGCCTAACTGTCAGCCGAGTTGCTTTGTAGATAGCGGGACATAAACTGGTCGGCATAATTTTCCAACCGTCCCTCAATGATTGCCTGGCGCATGCTGGCGACATGATGCACGAGAAAGTCAATGTTGTGCAGGCTAATGAGATAATGCGCCAGCAGTTCTTTGGCTACGACCAGATGACGAAGATAGCCGCGCGAAAATCGGCTGGCATAATTATTCAGGCGGGGGTCAATCGGGGTTTCATCCATTTTGTATTTTGCATTCCGCAGGTTGATGCGCCCATCATAAGTCAATGCCGCTCCGTGCCGCGCCAGCCGCGTTGGAATCACGCAGTCAAAGATGTCCACGCCGCGCATGATGCCCTCAACCAAATCATCCGGCTCGCCGACGCCCATTAGATAACGCGGTTTGTCGGCTGGCATAAAGGGCAGGGTGCGTTCCAGCGCCGCATACATTTCCGCTTTGGTTTCGCCAACTGCCAGGCCGCCAATCGCATAGCCCTTGAGCCCCATGTCGGTCACGAAGCGGGCTGATTTTTCGCGCAGGTCGGGGAAAATTCCGCCCTGTACGATGCCAAACAAAGCCTGCCGTTCGTCATAAGGATGCGCCTGACGGCAAGCCTCAAGCCAGCGATGCGTGCGCGCCACCGCCTGCTCGACCTGGCTGCGGTCTTTGGGCGGCGGACACTGGTCGAATGCCATGATGATGTCAGCCCCCAGATTTTGCTGCATCTGCATGGAACGCTTGGGGTCGAGCCGCTTCATGCTCCCGTCAAGATGGCTGCGAAAGGTCACGCCATCCTCATCAATCCTGTTAATCTCAGCCAAGCTAAAAACCTGAAACCCACCCGAATCGGTCAGGATGGGACCGCGCCAGCGCATAAATTGATGAAGTCCGCCCATATCGCGAATGAGTTCATCGCCCGGTCGCAAAAACAGATGATAAGTGTTGGAAAGCACGAGCTTGACATGGAGTTCTTCCAGGTCGCGCGGGGGGACTGCCTTGACAGTCGCCAGCGTCCCCACTGGCGCGAAAATCGGTGTTGGGATGGCGCCGTGGGGGGTGTGGAAGATTCCTGCGCGTGCGTTTCCGTCTGTGGCGATGACTTCAAAATCGAATGACATGACATGTCCTTGTTGGATAGAGCGCGAGCATCCCCTTGGCGCTGTCCCTTTGAACTTGCACATTATAACACGACATTGAACAATGCCTGGCAGCAGCCCATCCACAGCGATTTCGGTAGCCGTCCCGGCGCAGGACTGCTATACTGACCTCGATGAAGAAGACAGAGTATGATTCCGAGCTTGCCGCGTCAGGGGGCGATGTCCCGCTTGCAGCGCTATCGCCAAGCCGCGTCGAGATTGATGCTGCGGCGCTTGCCAGTAATGTTCGCTTGCTTAAAGCGTATGTTGGCTGTCAGGTTGGCATGATGGCGGTTGTGAAAGCCAATGCTTATGG
>DAOUKA010000322.1:0-5621 GCA_034421915.1 Anaerolineae bacterium | reverse complement strand
CGGCGGCAAAAGCAGCGAACAGGCGGCGGCCTTCAAACAGATTCAATTTCATACCAGCAAGCTGCGCTATTTCCGCAAGCATCACGGCTACAGCCATTATCTCATCCTGCGCCTGCTGCTCTGGCTGCAATTCCTGTGGCAGCTGCTGCTGGAGGCGGGCAAGGGAATCATCGGACACAAGCGCGGACTGCGATTCGAGCGCGTCAAAATCTATTGGCAGGTGCTTCGCAGTGGCTTAAAGGCGAAGCTATGAAAATCGGCTTGATTACGGGTGAATTTCCGCCCATGCCGGGCGGCGTCGGCAGGTTCGCGCGGGTGCTGGGAGAAAAGATGCAGCAGCAGGGGCATGAGGTGCATGTCCTCAGTCGGACTGGCTGCGACAGCGACTGCCTGCCCGTCAGCGCCATCCGCGGTTGGGGCCTCGGCAGTCTCGCGCCCATCCGAGCTTGGGTGCGGCGGCATCAATTTGATGTCGTCAACCTGCAATTTCAGACCGCCGCCTATGATATGTCGCCCTGTGTGCATTTTCTGCCCGCCATCATCCGCGCGCCTCTGGCAACTAGCTTCCACGATTTGCGCTTTCCCTACCTCTTTCCCAAGGCCGGTCGGCTGCGGGACTGGATGGTGATGCACCTGGCGCGCGGCTCGGACGGCGTGATTACGACCAACCAAGAAGATGACGAACGCCTGCGAACGCTGCCAAATCGAGCGGTGATTCCCATCGGCAGCGTCATCCTGAACAGCCTGGGCGCGGATTATGACCGCGCCAAATGGCGCGGGCGCGTCGGCGCTGATGAGCGGACTTTCCTGCTGGGACACTTCGGATTTGTCAAGGCGCTCAAGGGCATCGACTATTTGATGGATGCCCTGGCGAACCTGCGCCAAGACGGGCATGACCTGCGTATGGTCTTTATTGGCGGGCGCAGCAATACGGTGGATGGCGGCCGAGACGCGACTTATCTGCGACAACTGGATGCACGCATCCGCCAGCTGGGACTGGAACAGGCGGTGCATTGGACAGGCTTCCTGGCTGAAGATGAGGTCGCCGCCTGCCTCAAGGCGGTTGACCTGGTGACGCTGCCGTTTTTGGATGGCGCTTCCTATCGGCGCGGCAGCCTGATAGCCGCCTGTCATTATGGCTGCGCGATTTTGACAACCCATGCCCAAGTCAAGGTCGAGGCCTTTAAGCACGGGCATAATCTGTGGCTCATTCCGAGCCATTCGGCCGGGGAAATCGAGCGAGGAATCGCCCATCTGATGCGGCATCCGCATCAACTGAATGACCTGCGGCGCGGCGCGCTGGAACTGCGGCGGCGCTTTGACTGGGATGTGATTGCCGGCGACACCGCCGCATTTTTCGAGACGCTGCTGCAAAAGGGCTGAGCCAATGACACCGCTTCGCAAAATCTTGAGCAGCAGGGACACCTTGGCAATCGCAGCCTTGCTGATTCTTTGGCTGCTGTTCTTCTGGCGCTTGTTCACACCCATTCCCGCAGACCAGGCATCTCTGGCAAAGGGCGATTTTTCCGGGCAGTTTGTGGCTTTCGCCGGCTATCAGTACGAACGTATGTCGCAGGGCCAAATCCCCTTGTGGAATCCCTACAACAACAGCGGCCTGCCTTTCATCGCCGATACCCAAGCCGCCGTCTATTATCCGCCGCGCTGGATAACCATGGGACTCAGTTCGCTGGCGGGCGAATGGAACTACAACGCCCTGCAGCTGGAAATGACCTTCCATGTCTTGCTGTACACCCTGCTGATGTACGGCTTCATACGGCGGCTGACCCTGACACACCAGCAGACTCATCTGGCTTCCCTGATTGCGGCGGTGATTATCGGTTATGGCGGTTATGCGACCGGTTATCCACCCCTCCAGCTGGCGGTGCTGGAAGCGGCAGTCTGGTTTCCCTTGGGCGCTGTTGGCATTCTGGAAGCGACCCGCGAGCGCAGGCTCGAATGGCGCGGGATTGCCTTGGCTGGCTTGGGGCTGGGCTTGTCCTGGCTGGCAGGTCATCCGCAAACCAGCTGGTTTATGACGTATGCCTTGGCCGCCTATCTGGCATATCGGAGTTATGCGCGGCAAATCGGCTGGCGGGCATTCGCGGCAGCGCTCATCGGCTTGGCGCTGATTGCCCTGGGCCTCACCGCCGTGACCCTCCTGCCCGGCATCGAATATCTGCTGCAAACCTCGCGCGCGGATCTTGGCTTTGATGCCAAAGGCAACGGCTTCCCCTTGAAGGATGTGGCCCAATTTGTCTTTCCCGGCTCGGTCAGCCTGTGGTCGCCATTGTATGTCGGGCTGCCGGCGCTGTTTTTCATCGGTGCTGCCCTCTGGCGCAATGCGCCCGAAAGCCGCTTCTGGCTGGCGGCCGCGCTGGTCGGATGGCTGCACAGCCTCGGCGCCAATTCCGCTTTCTATGAGCTTGCCTATAATCTGATCCCCGGCCTGCGCTTCTTTCGCGGGCAGGAACGCGCCGCCTTTGTCGTCGCCAACAGCCTCGCCATTCTAGCCGGCCTCGGGGTCGCCGCCGCTTCGACCTGGCCCAATCAGCTTCACCGACAGCAGGCATTGCGCTGGTGGCGCTGGCTCGCGCTGCTGCTCCTGCTGGTCGCGCTGGCGGTCTTTGTCGGCTGGATGGGCGCTGGCGGACGCTGGGGACAATTCCTCGATATAACGACAGGGAGCGCCATAGTCGCCTTGGCCGGCTGCTTTGTGCTGAACTGGCATATCAGCCAGCCGAAACGGACTGCCTTTCAGATTTTGCTGGTCATCCTGATCGTATTGGAGTTGTTTTCGGTGACGATGAATCACCATGGCACCTATGAATCGCTGCCCTACAGCCAGCAGTTGAGCATAAAGCCGCCGCCGCTGGCGGCCGCGGTTTTGCAGGATGACAATGACAGTCAGCCCTTCCGCGTCGATGGCTTTCGCGGGCTGCAAGACAACTTCGGCAGCCTCTATGGCATCATGGATATGCGCGGGATTAGCCCACTCTTCCTTGCCGGCCCCCGACTTGTGATTTATCGGAATTATGTGAATAACCCGCTGGCATGGGAGTTGTATGCGGTCAAATATGTCTATAGCGGCTCGGAACGTTTATCCGTCCCGTCGCAGGTGACCGCCACTGGCAGCGACCGCGATGGCGCGGTCTACCTCCACCGGCTGGATGACCCGCGCCCATTTGCCCATCTGGTCTATCAGGCAGCGGTGGTCGATAGCGACGAATCCGCGCTGGCGCTGATGGATGACCCCAACTTTGACGAGCGCACCAACATTGTCCTGCACCAAAGCGCGGCGCTCGAATTGCCCAATCAGCCGACTGCGGGAAAAGCCAGGGTGACATCATTCGAACCCGAAGCGATTCGCATCGAAATTGACGCGGCGGACCATGCCATTCTGTCGCTCTCACAGCCGCATTATGTAGGCTGGCAGGCGAGCCTGAACGGGCAGGCCACCGACATCATCCGCGCTTATGGCGGCTTGAGCGCCATCGAGATTCCAGCCGGCCAGCATATCCTGACGTTGCAGTTTGCCCCGATGAGCTATACGATTGGCGCACTTTGGAGTCTTTTGACGTGGCTGGGGCTGGCTGCTGCCCTTGTTGTGACAGCCCTGCGGAGATAAACCATGCCAAGCGCCAATTCACTGCAAATATGGATTAGCCAGCTTGACAGACGCGCTTATGCCATCGGCATAGGACTGGCTGTCGGCCTCATCGGTGCGGGCCTGGGCTTGATGATTGCCCTGCTGGGCCCCTGGCTGACCATGGCGCTGGTGCTTGGCATACTGGCAGGGCTGTATGTCATAACAGATGTCAAAGTGGCATTATACGTCATCATCCTGACCCTGCTGCTGCTTCCATTTGGCACGTTCCCCGTCAAAATTGCCATCACCCCGACCCTGCTGGATTTGGCGATGGGCGGCTTTTTGCTGGTGTACCTGGTGCAATGGATGACCGGTCGGCGGCGGCAGCTTCGCCTGACGCCAGCCCACGCGCTGATTGCCGTTTATGTTATGTGGCTGATTTTCGCCTTCGCCTTGGGATTGCGCTATGCCATGCCGACCTCCGCCAATATCCGCCAGTTTGCCGAGACCCTGCTGAGCATTGGCATGGTGTTTATCCTGCCCGATTTGCTGCGCCATCCGGCCACCCTGCGCCGTTTAATCCTGGTGATTCTGCTGGCAATCGGGGCGCAGGCATTCATCGCCCTTGCGCTTTATGTGGCCCCAGATGCGCTGGCAGAAAACATACTCGTGCGGCTGGCTCGCATCGGCTATCCCAACGGCGGCGTTATTCGTTACTTCGAAGACAATCCCGCCTTGGGCGAACGGGCGATTGGCACCTGGGTCGACCCCAATGCCCTGGGTGGCATTCTGGCGATTGCGGCCATCATCATCGCGCCCCAAATCGTCTCGAAAAAGCCCGTCATCCCCTGGCGCTGGCTGACATTGGGCATCTTTGGCGCGGTGAGTTTGGCTTTGCTGCTGAGCGGGTCGCGCGCCTCGTTTTTGGCATTGGCAAGCGGCTTGACCCTGATTGCCTGTCTGCGCTATCGGCGGATGATCCCGATGCTGCTCCTCGCCGGGCTCTTGTTCCTGTTATTGCCACAAACCCAAAATTATCTGAATCGGCTGTGGCAGGCATTCCAAGGGGCTGACCTGGCGACGCAGATGCGCATTGGCGAATGGACAGATTCGCTGCGGCTGATTGCCCGCTATCCGCTCGTTGGCGTCGGATTTACCGGGACGCCGCAAATCGACATTTATACCGATGTTGCCAATATGTATTTGATTATGGCGAACCAGATAGGATTAACGGGCGTGCTGATTTTTCTGGCGGCGATGACCGGCGTCTTCGCTTATGGGCTGCATGCTTGGCAAGCCGCCAAAAATGACCCCGACTATGCCGCCATCCACCTCGGTTATCATGCGGCTTTACTGACCGCATTGGTCAATGCCGTCGCTGATTTGTATTTTTTCCGACTGGATTTTCAATCTTCCATCACCTGGTTTTGGCTGGTTGTCGCCTTGTGTGTAACGAGTTCGCGCCTGGTGCTGGAGCGATATACCACAGCGGACAAATGGGTGTCCCTGCCGTCTGACTGATGCGCCATTATCCGAGCATGGCCTAATCGGGGCTGCAAAAAAACTTTCCACCATTGCCTAAGCCGCCAATCTGCGCTAGGATAGCGGGACAACCTAATCAACTGAAGAGCTTTCCGCTCCGTGCATGGTGTGCGGGGCTGTTATCCAAGGAAAGGAACACGATGAGAGAGTATGAACTGACGTTCATTATCCGCACCCTAGCCACCGACCAAGAAGTCAACCAGGCCATCGACCGAGTCATCAGCTATATCGAACAGGACGGCCATGGCAAAGTCAGCAGCATCGACCGCAAGCTGTTCGGCCGCCGCCGCCTTGCCTATGAAATCAACGGGCAGCGCGAAGGACATTATGTCCTGATGAAAGCCGACATTGAACCGACTCACCTCAATGAACTCGAAATCGAACTCAAGCTGTTCGACCCCGTGCTGCGGTATCTGCTGGTTCGAGCCGAAGGTTAAGCGCAAACATCCTGTTGGAATAAATGGAGAATCGAAGTCGTGAGTGACAATCCGAC
>DAOUKA010000321.1:0-15043 GCA_034421915.1 Anaerolineae bacterium | reverse complement strand
CGCTCGGATGGCTGACCATCGGGACAGCCATTTTCATACTGATACAAAATGACATTATCGCTGTCGATGACGCATAAAATCGAGGTCACCGGCACATACGCCCCCTGATTGGCGAAAACCGCAAAGGCGTTTGTGAGCTCAATGAGGGTGATTTCCCCGCTCCCCAAGGCGAGCGACAGGCCATACTGCGATGCGTCCTGATGAAGCGTGGTTACACCAAAGCGGCGCAGCAGGCCCAGCAGATAATCCACCCCCACCAGGCGCAGGGTTTGCACCGCCGGGATGTTATAGCTGTTGGCGAGCGCCGTTCGCATCGTCATCGGCCCATGAAAGACGCCATCATAATTGCGCGGCCTATAAAGCGGCTGACCTGGTATCTCAATCTGCGTGCGCGTGTCCCAGAGGACATCCCCCGCCCTCATCCCCCGCTCCATGGCGGCGGCATAGGTGAAAGGCTTGACGGTGCTTCCCGGCTGACGAAAGGCGGTGGTCACATTGACGCTCCCGTCAATCGCCTCGTTGTTATAATCAACGCTGCCGACCATGGCGATAATCTCGCCGGTCAGCGGCTTGGTCACGACCACCGCCGCATTGCTGACGCGCTGCGCCGCCAGCTGCGCCACCCGCCGCGCCGCCGCCTGCTGCGCCAGCCGATTCACATGCTGGTCAAGAGTCGTATAAACCCGCAGCCCGCCCCGCGCAATATCTTCGGGGTGATGCCCCAGCCCCAACATCAGACGCTCAAGCTCGGCCTGCGCATACACCGTAAAATGCGGCGCAGTCAGCGACACATTGGCCGGCGCGAATGACAGCCCCTCGCTCAAAGCGCGGTTGGCCTGCGCCTGCGTGATATAGCCTTCCTCGGTCATCTCGCCCAAAACCTGACGCCACCGAGAATCCACCGCCGCTTGAATGACCGGATCCGGATTCAGCGGATCCAGGCTCGCCGGCGCCTGCGGCAGACCCGCCAGCATCGCCGCCTCCCCCAGATTCAAAGCCTCGACATCCTTGCCAAAAAATGTCTGCGCCGCCGTCTGCACGCCATAAGCCAGATTGCCATAATAAATCTCATTGAAATACATCTCCAGGATGTCCTCTTTGCTCTTGGATTGCGTCAGCACAATCGCCAGCAGGATTTCCTCCGCCTTGCGGGCGATGCTGCGCTCGGCGCGCTTTTCAAAATCAAACAAGACATTCCGAACCAGCTGCTGGGTAATCGTGCTGCCGCCCGGCGTGTTCTCGCCGGCCTCCGCCCCCAGATAATTCAGCGCCGCCACCAGAGTCGCCGCCGCGTCAATCCCGATATTGTCAAAAAAGGTGTCATCCTCAATCGCAACCGTCGCCTGAATGAGAGCCAGTGGAATGCGCTCAATATCCACCCGCACCCGCCGCCCTTCGCCAAAGGCCTCGTACAGTTCATTGCCCGAGCGGTCATAAATAAACGTGCTTTCAAAGCCGCGGTAACTGTCAACTTCGGCAACGCGGGCCGCCCACTCCGCCTCGACCTGCGGGACGAAAATCAGCGCCGCCAGCGCCGTCAGCAGCGTCAGGCCGCCGCAGAATGACACCGCCAGACCAGCCAGCAGCCAGACACAGCCCGATGGCAGCCCAAACAGCCGCCGCCGACCGCGTTTGCGCCGCGGTCCCCCCGAATTCGCCGCCGCTGAATGACCATAAGGCTTGCGCGCTGGCGGATTGGGCAGGGTCGGCCGCGGCGGCATCGAGCGCGGCGCGGGCGATGGACGGGGCTGCGGCGCAGAAAAAGGCCGCGGGCCTAACAGGGTCGCTTCGGAATCCGCCGCCGGCCGGATGTCACGATAAACCGGCATCGTGACCATCCTGCCCGCCTCCTTGCGAGCATCCCGCGGCACATCCTCGCCAAGCTCCGAGATATGCGGCAGATGAAAAGGCACATTGGCATCATCCACCTCAACCATCTCGGTCGTCAGCGTCTCGTTGGATTTCGGAGCGGCATCCCGCTCGCTGTTTTCGTCGGCCATAAACCGTTCCCGCTATTCGCCTGACCCCGGCTTTCGGCTGACAGGATGACCCTATTGTATCGCCTGCCGCACCGCCAATCAAGCCGCCGCTCCGTCTGGAAATCCATACCGATTGAATGCTAGAATAAGCGCAGCCGCCCAATCTGGAGAAGAACGATGTCCATTCATCCCCAAATCATCGAACAGCCCGAACTCGACCTTTCGGTGGTCATCCCCATATTCAACGAGAAAGGCAATATCGACAAGCTCTACCATGAACTGACCGAGGCATTGGAAGGACTTGAGCGCGATTATGAGGTCATTGCCATCAATGACGGCAGCCAGGACGGCACCCATAAGATGCTCAACGAACTGCAGGCCAAGGACAAGCGCTGGCATATTATTCACTTCCGCCGCAATTTCGGGCAGACCGCCGCCATGGCCGCCGGCTTCGATGCCGCCCGCGGCGAAATCGTCGTCACGATTGACGCTGACCTGCAAAATGACCCCCGCGACATCCGCAAAATCCTCGACAAGTTTGCCGAAGGTTACGACATCGTGAGCGGCTGGCGGCAAAACCGCAAGGAACCCCTCTTTCTGCGCCGCATCCCGTCCATCATAGCCAACCGCATCATCTCCAGCACGACCGGCATCAAGCTCCACGATTACGGCTGCACCCTGAAGGCCTATCACTTTGACGTCGTTAAAAGTGTGCGCCTCTATGGCGAATTGCATCGTTTTATCCCGGCGCTGGCAAGCCAAATGGGGGTCCGCGTAGCCGAAGTCGCGGTCAAAGACCGCGCGCGCAAGTGGGGCAGCAGCAAATATGGCTTCAGCCGCACCTTCAAAGTCATACTGGACTTGATTGCGGTCGTCTTCCTGCTGAGCTACTTCAACCGCCCCTTGTATGTTTTTGGCGCGGCGGGATTTATCGTCGGCGCAATCGGCACGCTGCTGGGCTTGTACTTGACCGTCTTCAAGCTGCTGACCGAAAACAAAATAGGCGACCGCCCCCTGCTCCAGCTTGCCGTGCTCCTGATGGTGCTTGGCGTGCAGTTTATCAGCACCGGCATCGTTGCCGATATGATTATGCGCACCTACCACGAGGCGCAGCGCAAGCCCATCTACTACATACGCGAACGCCGCCGCTCATCCGCCGCCACAGAAAATATCCCCGCCCGCTAAGCGCAGCTAAAACTCGCGCTGAATCAGATAGTGCGCCCAGTCGCCCAGCAGGCTCCTGTAATCGCTGGCGGGCAGCCGCCGCAAATGCCCCAAAGCCTCATCCACATATCGATGCGAGATGTCCTGGGCATACTGGATAACCCCCAAATCGCGCAGCAGCCGCGTCAGGGCATCGACCGCCTCCTCGCTGGCGCGGCTGTCGCCCAGCGTGGACAGAATCCGGTTCCGCTGCCAGTCATTGGCGCGGTCGAGCGCCTTGAGCATCAGCAGCGTCGCTTTGCCTTCCCGAATATCCGCGCCGACCGGTTTGCCCAGCCGCCGCGCATCCCCCACCACGCCCAAAATGTCATCCTGAATCTGAAAAGCCGTGCCGCACAGGCTGCAAAATCTGGCAATCGACTTCACCGCCGCAAGATCGGGGCTGGCATCATTCAGACCGATGGCGGCGCCGGCCCGCCCGGCATATTCATAAAGCGCGCCCGTTTTCTTCCACAGCATATCAATCACATGCGCCTCGGTGAGCTCGCGCTGTCGGCTGGGAAACTGCACATCCAGCGTCTCGCCTTCCACCAGCATGGGCGTCACACAGGCCGCCAGTTCCTGCGCCAGACGAATCACCACCTCAGCCGCCGCCCCGCCCTCAAGATGCGCCTCGAACATCAGCGACCACGACCAGGCCTGCTGCACATCGCCGGCCAGCATGGCGATGGTCCGCCCATAATGCTCGGCATCCGCGCCCTGCCAGCCAAACTCTTCGCTGGCCCTTTGGGCATATTCGGTATGCACGGTCGGGCCCCCGCGCCGCATCTTGTCTTGATCAATCACATCGTCATGCACCAGCGTCCAGGTATGATAAATCTCAATCGCCGCCGCAATCGGCAGTGCCTGCGCTTCATCGCCGCCCACCGCGCCGCAGGCAAGCATGGCAACCGCCGGCCGCAGGGATTTGCCGCCGCTCTTGAGATAGCTGTAGACGGCATCGCGGATATGCCGCGGCCGAAAACGCCGCACAAAACGTTCTTGCAGCAGATAATCCATCATCATCCGCCTGCGCTCCGCCACAGCATCCAGCAGCCTATCGAAGGATGGCTGGCTGGAAGTCATCGCTGAGAAATTAGACATCCCCGATTCACATCCCGATTCACATCCGACCGCTCCCAAACGATTATATCATCATCGCCGCCACCGCCCAATATCCAGCCTTTCATCGGGACAGGCACATCAAAACGAAACTCATCACAGAGGACACAAAGATTTATCTCGGTATAAAGAGTCCAAGACCCAAATGGATTTTAAGGGAAACTTCTCGTGATGAAATGATTTTTTTCTCTGTGTCCTTCGCGCCTCTGTGGTAAAAAAAGATCTATGCCAAAGTCAATATCTCAAGGTCTCGCAAAACGAGCGCCTGCGCCTGCGGAACATCCAGCAGCCCCCAGCCAAAGTTCCCCTGCGGCGTCACAATCGCATATTGATTATCGACCCAGGCAATAAACCCAAGCGCTTTGCCGGTCACTTTGTCCGCCTCGAGCACCGCCCGACCATCAACCGAAAAAACCGCCCTATCCTCGAGCCAGTCAATCGTATAGCTGTGAAAATCGTCCAGCAGGTCAGCATCCAAGGCCGCCTCGCCGGCGCCAATCGCAGCCTGCCCAACCGGCCACAGGCAGCGATACAGCGCCCTGCTCCGCATAAGCAGAAATCCGAGCGGCGCCACAGGAAGCAGGGCATAAAACTGCCAGCGCTGGGCATCCAGAACCGCCGCCTTCCAGCCATGCCCCGCTATACCCTGCGCCAGACGGATGTTGTTAGGCAGGCTGGCGAAGAAAAACCAGACCGCCCGCGGCAGCCGAAAACCGCGCTCGCCAGGAACAAAGGGATGATTCCAGAAACCAAAACCCGCCGTCCCCCTGATAGTCCCTTCGGCCCGCGCCCGGACAGTCAGCCGCAGCGGCGGGCGATGACGAAAATCCAAAGACCCCGCGCTGTAATCACTGATCTGGGCATCGTGATAATGACGGGATGAACCCGATGGAATCGACAGGCGAAGTTCGCTTTCCCCAAGCCGAACCAGGCCATTGCCCAGCTGCGTCGTCTGCCATTCACCCCTCTGATGCACGCCGGCTTACCTCACAGCAAAGCCGCAGCTTTCCTCTTCAAACTCTGTCGCCGTCCCCGGACCAAAAGAATCATAGCCATCGCTAATCACAGTCTCCCACGTGACCCGATAGGTAATCCGATATTCGCCGGCTTCCAGCGGCCCAAAAGGCACATACCAATGGACAACCCGGTCACGGCCGCGCGTCAAAGAGGGGTGGCGGAACTGATCGACATTGGCAATCCGCACATCATTGACGCGCAATTCATGCCTTGCATTCGCAATATGCTGCCGCAGATAAGCCTCAGTAGAGGCGAACCAGGCCCAAAAAATCTCGATAGTCGAGCCAGCCGCCAAATCGGTCGGGGGAGGGAAGCCATAGGCGCTGTCGTCGCAAAATGCGAATACATCCACCCCCTGCCGAATAGCGTTGGCCGGGCGAGTTGGCGCTTCGATAGCCTCATCGCTGTCCTCTTCCGCTGGCGGCTGCCCCGCAATCTGCTGGGAGTCGGTGGCTGCTGCCGTCGCTGAAGGACGGCTGACCAGCATAGTCGCCGTCAGATGAATGGCGTCTATATCGACAACCGGCACATTAAAAACAAGAAACTCATCATCAGTCGCGGCTGCTTGCGGCGCAGGGATGTCTGCCGACGTCTCGCCGCCCGATGTGCCTGATGCCCTGCTGGCAGGCGAGACAGCTGGAGACGCCGTCGCATTCGGGGATGACGTGGCGGCATCTTCCAGCAGCAGCAGGCTGGCGCTCACCCAGCCCTCGTCCTCATTCTCCAGCTTGATGTTGTACCAGTTACCATCGTCATCCTGTCCAATCACCTGAACTCCCGTCCCCGGCACGAGAGAATCATAAACTTCGAAATTCACCCCTGGGCCGCCGCGGACATTGACGCGCTGCTGCGACCGAACAATGCCAAACACGGTGGGCGTGAAGGTTGGGGTCGGTGTCTTGGTCGCGGTGGGGGTCGGGCTTGGAGTCAACGTGTCGGTTGGGCTTGAGCTTGGGGATGGCTGCGGCGTATCGGTTGGGCTGGCTGTCGGGCGGGAAGTTGGGCTGGCGGTTGGCGAAGGGATCGGCGTCGGTTCGGCGGCATTGCGGCAGCCAGCCAGCATCATCGACAAAGCGAAAGCGGCAATCAAGAGTCGGTTGAATGAAAAATCAAGTGCGCCTTGCAAATCAGAATCCTCACATCACCGTACAGGCAAGCAGGTCTGTACGATATTCGCTCTATTTTTGATAATAGCTTATTATAGCGGATAGCATCGCAATTAAGCAAAAACTGTGGCATTTTCTGGTGGTTGCCCTTGACTTTTGCCGCGACAGCCTTTATCCTGAAATAGCTCAAGTGCCTGTAGCTCAGTGGATAGAGCACTGGTCTACGGAACCAGGTGTCGGGAGTTCGAATCTCTCCAGGCACGCATCATCAAAGCGCCGCCTTGGACCAGCCCGTCGGCTGGTCTTCGCTTTAGGGCTTGGCCGGCTGTCAGCAAGAGAACAAAGGTCATCGGATGACAATTTATCAGCCGGCCAACCGGCTCATCCGCCTCAGCTGCGACATTTTTATAGCTGCGGGGACACCCCAGGATATTGCCCGCATCGTTGCCGAATCCCTGGTGATGACCAACCTGCTGGGACACGATTCGCACGGCGTACTCCGCGTCAAGCAATACATCACCATGATTCGCCAGGGCATGATTCAACCGACGATGCGCCCGCGCATCAAACAACGTTTTGGCGCCACCGCGACAGTCTTTGGCGCTTACGGATTCGGTCAAATCGGCGCCCGCTTCGCCGCCGAATTGGCGCTCGAACTCGGCCGGCAGCACGGCATCGCCGCCGTATCCCTCACGGCAGCTACGCACATCGGTCGGCTGGGCGAATATACCCAAATGATTGCCGCGCAAGGGCTGATTGGCATCGGTTTCACCAGTGGCACGATGTACCGCGGCTGGGTTGCGCCTTATGGCGGGCGCGAGCCTGTCTTTGGCACGAACCCGATGTCCTTTGCCGTTCCAGCCGAGAATGACGGCACGCTGCTGCTCGATTTCGCTACGGCCGCGGTGGCGCATGGCAAAGTCGTGCTGGCGCGGGCGAAAGGCGCCCCCCTGCCCAGCGGCCTGCTGCTGGACAAACATGGCCGCCCTTCAACTGACCCCAGCCTGCTGGATGACGGCGCCATCCTGCTGGCAATGGGCGCCCACAAAGGCTCCGGCCTGTCTATGATGATGGAGATTATTCCGACCCTGCTCGCCGGACACCGCCCGATTGCATCGCCGGATTTTCATTATGGCAACCCGACCCTGCTGATGGCGCTGTCGCCGGCCGCATTTGATGGCGAAGCGGATTTTAGGCGCTGTGTCACCGAACTGACGGCGCGCGTCAAACAGGTCAAGCCAGCGCTCGGCTTCGAGGAGGTGCTGCTGCCCGGCGAACCCGAAGCCCGCTCTTATGCCGAACGCAGCCAATTCGGCATCCCCCTGCCGCCGGCGGTGTGGCAAGACCTTCGGACGCTGGCGGATGATTATGGCATCCCGCTCGATTGAGGGCGCCCTCCCCGCCGCTTCGGTCACATCAACAAAACCCTGATTGTGGCAGAGGGCCTCCGCCCCATAATTCAGCACATACAGGTCTAGCCAGCATAGGCGACCTGTACAAATCGGTTGACATTCAGGTCATCCAGAATCTGTTCCTCGCCATTAGGCCAACGCACCCGAATCTCGCTTATCGCTGCCTTGCCCAATCCAAAATGCAAGGCGGTGTCATTGCCGGCGCCCAGGCTCGAGCCACATTTCACCTCTTGCATATAGGTCTGGCCGGTCTCCGTCGTGACATAGACTCGTGAGCCAACTGCATCGCGGTTGATGTCGCCGCCGCCTTCCAGCCGAAGGCTAATCCAGTTGTGCGATATGCCTTCGGCGCCAGTATTGCGATACAGGGCATATCCCTCATTCCATTTCCCCAGCACAAAGTCAAGCAAACCATCGCGGTCATAATCGGCATAAGCCAAACCCATGCTCGCAGAGGGGGCGGCCAGCCAGGCGGCCGGGGTCGCATCAGCAAAGCTGCCATCCTGACGATTGCGAAACAGGAAATCACGATAGGCGAACATCATGCCTTCGGGACCGGCAACAATATCAAACTGGACAAATTCAGTGGCTGTCAGATACAGGTCAAGCCAGCCATCATTGTCATAATCAAAAAAAGCCGTCCCCCAACCGACCGCGCTGCTGGGGCCGACTCTGACACCAGCTTGATTCGCTACATCATCAAAAGTGCCGTCCCCCTGATTTTCCAGCAAAACCATGCCATTCACCATATCCGAGAAATAAAAATCGAGATCCAGGTCATTGTCATAATCGCCAACTGCCAGTCCCATGCCGTGAATAAAGGTGCGGGCGCCCGCCTCGATGGAGGCATCCAGCCAGCACCAGCCGCCGCAGCCAGCGCCGTCATTGCGCCACAGGATATTGCCCAGCATATTCTTGAACTGGTCATTGACCACGTAAATATCCAGGTCGCCATCATTATCATAATCGGTGAAACTGGCCGTAAAACCCGAACCCAGCAGCAAATCATAATCCAGCAAATGGCTCACATCAGCGAAAGTGCCGTCGCCCTGGTTATGGTAAAGCGTGTCGCGGGCCGCATCGTGCTTGCCGGTCAAATTGGGATCGCCGCACTCCGGAAAACATGACCAGTTGACCACATACAAATCAAGATAGCTGTCACCATCATAATCGCCCCAGGTCGCGGTCGTGCCTTTGCCAGCATCGCCCACCCCTGCCGACTCGGTCACATCAACAAAACCCGCGCCGCCCTGATTGTGGAAGAGGACATTCGCCCCATAATTCAGCACATACAGGTCTTGCCAGCCATCATTGTCATAATCCACCCAGACGGCGCCTCCGCCAAGTGCCCCCGCCAGACGAACCTGCGCCGAAAGCTCTGATTGGGAAAAGCTGCCATCCCCATTGTTGTGATACAAGACATTCGGGTCGAGATTGCCGGTCACATACAGGTCAAGCCAGCCATCATTGTCATAATCGCCCCAAGCCTGCCCGATGCCCAGATAACCGGTGGCAAAGTCATCGTCGAACAGCTCCCATTCGCCGCGGTGCGTGGCGGTGATGCCGGCGCTTTCGCTCACGTTGACAAAGGGATCCAGCCTGGAGATGGCCGTAGAGAATGCAGCGCACAGCAGCAGTAGAAAAAAATAGACTGCTTTTCTCATTTTCGTTTTTCCGAAATACCTTATTAAGCAGCAGCGAATTAGCGCTTGACACCCGATGTGGCGATGCCTTCGACAAAATAGCGCTGCCCGAATATGAAGATAATCAGCACCGGAATCACCGCGATTGTCGCCACCGCCATCATCAGATGCCAATCGGTATTGCCGTATGCCCCTTGATATTGCACCAGACAAACCGGCAAGGTCTGTATTTCGGGGGTACGCAGATAAAGCAAGGGACCAAAGAAATTGTTCCAGTTGCCGATGAAGGCGAAGATGGCGAGAGTCGCCAGCGCTGGCTTGGAGAGCGGGATGAAAATTTGCATCAGGATGCGGAAGTGTCCAGCGCCGTCAATTTTGGCGGCGTCCACCAGTTCTTCGGGAATGGTCAAGAAGAACTGCCGCAGCAAAAAGATGAAGAAGGGCCAGCCAAACCAGGGCGGCACCATCAGCGGCAGATGCGTATCATTCCAGCCCAGCAGCTTGAAAAGAATATACTGCGGGATAAGCATGGCTTCGTTGGGCAGGAGCATGGTCGCCAGAATGATGCCGAAGAAGAAGTTCTTGCCCCGCGCCTTCAGGCGAGCAAAGGCATAAGCCGCCAGCGTACAGGAAAAGAGGTTGCCGATGATGTTGTTGACAGTGATCTTCAGCGAGTTCCAAGTGCAGGTCGTGAAGTCGATATAGCCATAGCCATACCAGCCATCGGGGAAGTTCTGCCATTGAACCGGGTCGGGAATCAGCCGTGGCGGGAACTGGAAAATCTGCTGTGGGGTCTTCAGAGCGGTTGACAGCATGACAATGAAGGGCATGATAAACAAGACGCCCAGTGGAATCAGCAGGGCAAAGGTCACGATAACAACAACGACCCGACGACCTTTAATCGACTTGCGCCAGGCCGGTTGGTCTTTTGCGTGGCGCCTGGACTGAGAAAGCGACATAAAACTAGACCTCGTAGAATACCCAGCGTCTGCCCAGGCGGAATTGCAAGCCGGTCAGTGCCATCAGAATAATAAACATAATCCAGGCGACAGCCGCAGCAACGCCCATTTGAAAGTAGACGAAAGCGTTCTCCCACAAGTACCAGATTAAGACATTGCTGGACTCGCCGGGGCCGCCTTGGGTCATCACCCTGATTTCAGTAAAGTTTTGGAAGGAGCCAACGACGGAGATAACGATGACAAAGAAGAGAACAGGCGACAGCATCGGCAGGGTCACATTGCGGAACTTGTCCCAGTTGCCGGCGCCATCGATTTCGGCAGCTTCGTAGAGTTCTTTGGGTATGCCCTGCAAGCCAGCCAGCAGGATAATCATATTAGGACCGACTGCGAACATGCTCATAAGAATCAGCGAAGGTTTGACCCACTGCGTGCTGTGTATCCAGGTGGGGCCTTTAATGCCAATCAAGCGCAGGCCGTGGTTGAGAATGCCGACCTGGGGATTAAAAATCCAGATCCACACGAGCGCCACAGCGACCCCGGCCGTCACTGAAGGCAAGTAATAAACAGCGCGGAAGAAGGGGATGCCAGGAACTTTTTGATTGAGCAGAATCGCCAGAAACAGCGCGAAGGCCGTACCGAAGACCACTCTGCCCACAACAATATACAGGGTGTTGCCTACTGAAATCCAGAAAGTCTCATCGGCAAACAGGGTTGCGTAGTTCTCCAGGCCGATAAAACTGAGGTTTTCAAAAGAGATTCGCCAATCGGTAAAGCTCAAGCCCAGGATACCGAGAATGGGGCCCGCATTGAAGAGGACTAATCCAATCAGCCAAGGCAGGATAAACAGATAAAAGACGCGCTCTTCGCGGCGGGCATTAGGCGATATGGGCGGGAACAGTCGCTTTCGCTTTAACATCGGCTCAACATCCTCATTATATGTTTCAAGATCGCGGCAGTTGTTAGTATCAATTAACTTTTTCCAATAGCAAAAAGCAGGACAACCAATGTCAGGAAGCCGGCTGCAATCCAAAAATGAGGCGGCTGAGTTGCCAGAATGCCGCTCACAGTATGACCAAGATCAGGAAACAACCCGTTAATTACAACACCGATTGCAACGATGATAGCGATAATCAAACCACATCCAAGAATCATATCACCATCTGAGGATTGGCTCGGTTTCTTATCCTCTACAATTTCTTCCAAATCACCCTCAATGATCACCTCAACCCGCTTGCGTTTGTCTGCCATTTTTAGTCCCTTTCACAATACTCTGTAGCAAGAAAAACTGACGGAAACCAGCTAAAATAAGCCCCCGTCAGTTGAAAGTGCCTTCTCTTACTCGGCGACTGAATCCAGAGCGGCTTGCCCCTCTCCCATGATAGCTGAAATAGCATTCTCGACGCTTGTTTCGCCCAGACGCAACAGTTCAGCTTCACGAGCCAGGACATCGCTTACCTGAGCGGCAACCAGCGTTTGGAATGGCGGGCCCGTTACAGCGTAGTCGAACATGGCATCGCGGTAGTAGTGGGCGTTGGGCGGTGCCGGATCGGATGTGAACCAGACTTCCAAAGCATCCGGACGCGCCGGTGAGCCGCGACCCGACAGACTCCACATAAAGATCATGCCTTCGGTGGAAAGATACTCACGCAGATAACGCCAGGCAACTTCTGGCTGGCCACTGGTTGGGGTGATGCCATAACCACTGCCAAATGCGCCGGTCTTGCGCGTGCCATCCGCGCCCATCGGCACCGGGGCGACATCCCATTCAAAGCTGGCAAAAGCTCGCAGGCTGGGCGTCTCCCAAGTAGGAACAACCGCCATGCCACAGCGTCCGTTTTGCCAGGGGTTATCGCCAAAGCCTTCCGCCTCAGTTGCGCTCGGACCGGCGTTGTCCTCGTGAATCAGGCTGTACCAGAAATTGAGCGCCTCGTGGGATTCGGGCGTATCCAGGATCATCTCGGTCTCTTCTTCATTCATCGTCGCGCCACCCCAGGCACCAAGGAAGAAGCCAGAGCCACCATTGCCCAAATCAAGCTCGCCGCTCCAGCCCCATTGCAGGGCATCGGGATTGGTCAACTCGTTGGCTGTAGCCAGCAGGTCTTCCATCGTCCAGTCTTCGGTGGGGTATGCCACACCGGCGGCATCAAACATATCCTTGTTGTAGCCGAGGATCAAAGGGCCGTGGTCGTAGGGAATGGCACGGATGCGTCCGTTGACGCGGTACAGGCGCATCGCCTCTTCCCAGATGCCGTCCACATTAAATTCTTCATCCGGCGTAACCAAGTCGTGGATGTCGATAATAATGCCTTCATGCGCCCAAGGGGCCACACGGCTGCCATGGACATAGATGATGTCGGGCAGCGTGCCGGCGGCGGCCCAAGCCGGCACCACATTATTGTGGTCTGCCCAGGTGTTATAGGTGATATTGATGTTAATATCCGGATGCCGTTCCATGAACATTTCGTCATATTCTGCCTGCCGCGGGCGGAAGGCAGCTTCCCAGTGGCGTCCAAAGGTCAATTCGGCAGTATCCTGCGCACTGGCGATATGGCGCAGCGGCCCCAGATAACCCGCAAGAACGGCGCCGGTGCTGGTGGTTGCCGCCAACTTCAGAAAAGCGCGGCGTGATAACTGTTTGGTACTCATGGTTCTCCCTTTCACTCATAAAATTTTTGTTCAAAATGGCTTGCTTAAATCTAAACTCTTGGACTGCTGCACCTCCTCACACAGATGCTCACATCAAACTTGTTTGAGCTTGTTTCCGTTAATGATAATCCATACAGCACATCTTATCCGATTTCACGGATTTTGTCAAAAAAACGCAGCTTTCCAGCTTGAGATTCCAGACAGGCTTGATTTTCGCAGCCCTTCCATGTAATTTATACTGTCAAAATATACAGAACACTGAACGCCCGATGCCAAAACCCAAAGTCATTCACCAGCCCAGAACCCATCAGGCTATCCGCCAAGGGGTCAAGGCCCTCGTCAATGCCATCCGCCCCACCTTGGGGCCCCTGCCCCGCCCTTCGGTCGCACAGAATCTGGAAAAATTCGAGCTGTTGGATGATGGCGGCATCATTGCGCGGCGCATCGTGGCGCTCCCCGACCAAGCCGAAGATGTCGGCGCCATGCTGCTGCGGCAGGTCTTGTGGCAGGTCAGCCAGCAAGTGGGCGATGGCGCAGCGACCGCCGCCGTCCTGTACGAAAGCATCTACCGCGAAGGCCTCCGCTACATTGCCGCCGGCGCCAATCCCCTGCGCCTGCGGATGCGCCTGATGGAGATGCTGCCGCCTCTCGGCGACCGCCTGCTGGCGCAGCGGCGGCTGCTGAACGGCGCCGACAGCCTCAAAGCCATCGCCCTCTCCGTATGTTATGACGAGAACCTGGCCGCCGTCTTGGGCGAGATATTCGACACCATGGGTCAATATGGGCAGGTTGACATCCGCGCCGGACATGGCCGCGGCCTGGCGCACAACTATGTCGAAGGCGCTTATTGGACAGGCGGCGTGCAATCCAAAGAAATGCTGCGCGGCGCCGCCCGCCAGCTTGCCGAGATGGAAGATGCCGCCATCCTCATCACCGATATGGACATCGAAGAGCCGCGCGAGCTGGTCCCCCTGATGCAGCTCGCGCTTCGCCGCCGAATCTCAAAGCTGCTGCTCATCGTCCACGCCATCTCGGACAAGGGCTTATCGGTGGTTCTGGATGACCGCCTGCGTGAAAAAATCAAGGTGACAATCGTTAAAATGGACAGCTTTTTGCAGGACGAACTCAATCAGGCACAAGAGGATATAGCCGTCTTGACTGGCGCTCAGCCCCTGCTCAAGGCGGCCGGTCAATCACTCGAACGCGTCCGCGAACATCACTTTGGCTATGCCCGCTGGGTGTGGGCCGATGACAAAAACTTCGGCTTCGCCGGCGGGAAAGGCAGCCCGCCTCATATCCGCGCGCAGTTCCGCCGCCTGCGTCAGGCGCTTGCCCATTCGACCGCCGACGATGACCGCCAGCGTCTGCTCAATCGGCTCGGCCGGCTGCTGGGCGGCTTGGCGACCGTCCACGTTGGCGGCATCACCGATAGCGACATCAAGCGGCGCAAAGAACTGGCGGAACGCACGGTTCGCGCCCTGCGCGGCGCCCTCGCAGGTGGCGTGATCCCCGGCGGCGGGGTGGCTCTGTTAAGCTGCCAGCCGGAACTGCGCCGACAGGCAGCGGGGCAGGCCGAATTGGAAGCGCGCGCCGCCCGTCTCATCCTGGCCAAGGCGATGGAAGCGCCCATCCGCACCCTGCTGGCGAATGCCGGCCAAGAGCCGAGCGAAATCCTGGCGCAGCTGCCATACTATGGAATCGGATATGGCTACGATGTGATGAAAGGCGAAATCGTCCCTATGGCGGACGCCGGCATCTTAGATGTGGCGCATGTCCAAAAAGAAGCGCTGCGGCGGGCTGTTTCCAGCGCGGCATTGGCGCTCACGGTGGATGTGCTGGTCTTGCATCGCCACCCCGAAACGATGGTGGAGCCATAATGACCCGCGCCGACGACCGCATCTACGCCCTGGCCGCGGTGGACGGGTCGCTCTATCTGGCGCGTCATTCCGGCTTGTA
>DAOUKA010000320.1:0-2736 GCA_034421915.1 Anaerolineae bacterium | reverse complement strand
ACCTGCGGGCTGCGGTCGGTATCCAGCCAGATGCGCTCGGCAAAATCGGGGCCGGGCAGCGCCAGGTTTTCTTTTGGAATCGTGGCTGAGCGGTGATTCAACAGATAATCGGCATCATCGCCCAGATAGGCCGCGATTTCATCGACTTGTATGTCGGGGCTTGCTGTCAGCATTATGCTATCCTTCCCTGTGGTTGGTTTCATCGTGCTTAGATTATAACAGCAAAAGTTATAGTTCCCCTCCCTTCGTGGTAAAATTGGAAGAGATTGATGAGGTTCGACAACCTGGTCACAAAGAGTTATGTTATGATTCAGGCGTTGATGATATCGAGTTGGACACTGGAATGAGCCCCGAGCAGAAAATCAGGGAAATTGCTGCACAATATGCTGAAGCGCTGAATAAGAGAGTGCAAGATCGTGTCACCGAAATGGAGGCGGACGATAAATCGCATTATTTGATTTATCAAGTGCTGGGCATCACTGTTGAGGAAGGCAAGGCGATAGATATCTATCAGAATAAGGGGCGGTTTTTATATCGTTATGCGGGTACATTTCTTGAACAAGCCACAAAAATCTGCTTTCAAGCAACATTCCCTGATGCAGTATCGCTGAAGATACCTAACACAATTGGGCGGAGACCCAAGACATTTGAAATCGATTGTCTGGTGGGAAACCATGCTTATGAGATTAAATGGCGAGACGCCACCACTGATGGCGATCATATAACCAAGGAGCATACTCGAATGCGAGTCATAGCCAATGCGGGTTATGTTCCGATTCGATTAATGTATTATTATCCAAATCGTGCGCAGGCAATGAGAATTCAAGCAGCTTTGGAAGATTTGTACAAAGCCAATAACGGTGCTTATTATCACGGGGATTTGGCGTGGAAACACCTTGAAACGACCACAGGTGTTAATCTCCTGGCTATACTTCGCAAAATTGCTAATGAGAGGGCAAAATGATTAATCAGATATATGCAGGTGATTGCCTGAACATTCTAAAAGGATTGCCTTCAAAATGTGCCGATCTCGTCTATCTTGACCCGCCATTTTTCACTCAGACAAGACAAACCTTAAAATCCAAAGATTTGACGGAGTATAGTTTTGACGATAGCTGGAACTCTATTGAGGCATATATTGATTTTTTGCGGGAGCGCATCTATGAAATTCGGCGTGTTATGACAGACAAGAGTACCATCTTTGTTCATTGTGACCGAAATGCTTCGCATTACATTCGCGTACTTCTTGATGAGATATTCGGATATGGTCGTTTCCTGTCAGAAATCATTTGGACTTATCGCCGATGGTCAAATTCTAAAAGAACATTACTGCATTCACATCAAACAATTTTTATGTATGCCAAGTCTGCAAGCTATACGTTCAACGAAATGTTTCATCCATACTCTGAGACAACCAATCTTGACCAGATTCTCCAGAAAAGAGAAAGAAATGAACACGGAATAGCAGTTTATGTTGTTGATGATGAAGGCAACTATGTTTTGAACGGACCCAAAAAGGGCGTTCCATTGTCAGATACATGGGAAATTCCGTATTTGAACCCCAAAGCCAAGGAACGCACTGGCTACCCAACTCAGAAACCACTCCTGCTACTTGAGAGAATAATTAAATTGGCTTCAAATGAAAATGATATTATTCTCGACCCCTTCTGTGGCAGTGGTACGACCTGCGTGGCGGCCAAGCTCCTGAACAGAAAATTTATCGGGATGGACTCGTCCGCAGAGGCGGTTCAATTAGCTCGCGAGCGAATTAAAAAACCAATTCGTTCCAACTCAAATCTGTTAAAGAATGGTCGGGATGCTTATAAGAATCTGCCAGAGGAGGTGGTTCAACTCTTAAAATCATTACCCGTAAAACTGGTTCAGCGCAACAGTGGCATTGATGCGATTCATGATCAATTTATTGATGGTAGACCCGTTGTTCTCAGAGTGCAAAGAGAGGGCGAGACATTGATCTATGCCGCCAATAAATTGCAGCAGGCTGGACAAAAGAAGAGGGCATCTTTAATGTTGCTTATCCGCACAGAGCAATCGAAACGGCAGAAATCCTTAGTGGATTTTGTTCCCAACTCAGTCAACATTGTCGATTCCTTTAACCTATCCATTCAGAAGCACATTGAGGACTTGCTTGAGAACCAACGAAACTAATCATATAGTGATTTAACTGTCGAAGGGATTGTACCATATAAGCGAAACAAGGGTGGGGCATGTCCAATGAGGAAAAGCTGAAACAGCTGCGGCGGGCGGCGGAAGCCCGTGACCCGGAGCAGTGTCAGTTTCTGCTGAAAAGCCTGTTTATGAACATGGAGTTTTTTCTGGCGTTGGCGGTGGTGATGGAGCGGGCGGGTTCCTTTCTGGAGACCTTTGAGCATTATTATCCGAATGCCAGATTCGCGCGGCAAATCCTGATGCAGATGGTCAATACTGGCACCGCGCCGGCGCGGCTGCCGCCCGAAGCCCAGCGCGACTTTGCCTATCCGGGCGCTGCCAATTATATGAAGGCGCTGGGGGATTTGGCACATGCCCTGCAAAAGGGCCCGCTGCCGCCGCGCGTGGGTTATCTGGTGAGCGCGGCCGTGAATGCGATGATGGCGGAATTGGTGGAGCATTATTATGGCGGTCATATCGAGCAGTGGACTTTCCTGCGCGAGCATCCCGCCGACCCCAAATCACAGGCAATCGCCTATGCCTTCTGGACGGATGCCGATGTTGCCCTGC
>DAOUKA010000319.1:0-5152 GCA_034421915.1 Anaerolineae bacterium | reverse complement strand
GTCCACGTTCGCCGCAGCCCAAGCAGCAGCGCATTGGAGGGCTTGGTCGGGTGCATGGTGAGGCCGGCGGTGACAAAGCCGCTTAGAATCACCAGCTTGAATAGCTGCTCGGTGAAAGCGCTGACTGACGATTCTGTGAGAATCGGCGCCAGGGGCGGGGCGGGTAATTGGTGCAGGGCGGTCAGCAGAAATCCGACCGCGTACAGCAGCAGCAGCAGCACAATCTGATTCAGCAGCGCATAAACCATTTTCCCTCGAAGCGAAAGCCGAATCATTGGCTTGCTGGCATATTCTCTGGTCTAAATCCCGCTGTCAGGGCAATTTGGGCGGCGAAGCTGGGTCTCCCAATTCTTCGGGTTTGGTTCGCGGTTCATTGCGGCTGCTGTGCCGATCATAAAGGAATACCCCCGCTATCGCTATGGCGGGTCCGGTTACGAAGGCAAAGCCGGCAACGCTAAACCCTGATAGAATAACCAATGCGCCGCTTATTATAACAGCTAAAGCCAATATAAAACCGCGCCACATCCCAAGTTTTTCATGTTGAATGGCAGCATTGACCAGAAGTTCTTGTATTTTTATTTTGTGACTATGCTGCTGCTCCACCATAGTCAGAATACGGTCAGCGCTGCCAGGCACCATCTGTTCGTAGCGGGCAAATCTGTCAGGAGAGGGTATTGGGCCTGAATACTGTTCGACGCGAAGCACGTATTCACGAATAAATTCTCCCCGTCTTTCTTCAGGTATATATTCGATTAATTCAGGGGGTATCCCGACCTCATTTATGGGGTTGTCATCATCAGGCGCTTGATCTGCTGCGGTGCTTTCACTGTCCACTAAGGATTTCTCTCACCGATTTCTTTTTCGTATTCATGGATTGCCCAGCGCATACTCTCTCCCACCGCTTCCCAATCCGAGCGCAGTGCATCGGCATCAGACTGTTCTTCGAGGTGTCGTATGAGGTCTCTGTTGATTGCACCGCCGACATCTATTAGCCTGGCGATTCCTGTCCAAAAAGTTGGCAGTGGAAGCGAATAAGAGCGTCCGAGATATATTCTGTTTTTCATGCTGTTTTCACATCCTTATGTGCCAAAACGGTATGCCTTTATCTTACATGATATGCTGGGCTTCTGTCAACAATGTTCGACCTTGTATGCGCCCGCTTTCAAACGATTACGACTCCAGCCGATAGACATCCGCTCGCCCGTGCAAGAATATCTTCGGCCATGTGAATGCCAGCCGATACTGCTCTTCGACGATGTCGAGCAGATCCAGGATGCCCGGCTCGCCCGCCGGAATCAAATCTGGGAAGACAGCCACCCAGTCGGGCGGGTTCGATTCCCATTCGCGTTTTAAGGCAGGCAAGACGTGTCCCGGCCTGAAATACCAGCGCCAGCCTTTAATCCAGGTGCCGGGCGGCATCATCCCCGTCAGCGGGTGAAGCTGCGGGGTGCTGTCGGTTTCGGGCAGGACGAACAGGGTATCCCCTGCTTCAATGCGAGGCCGCCATTCATCGACAAGCTCATGGAATTCGTCATAAGCCAGTATCGCGCCGGCCCCCATGGGCGTCGGGATGTAGCTGACCGCGCCTGTCCATAACCAGCCCAGGCCGATGCTGAGCGCCAGTCCCGCCAGGACCCAGCGCGGGACATCCCACAGCCTCCAGTTGGACATGGACGGCAGCAGCCATGCCAGCGTCATCCCCGACATGACGGCAGCAAAGGGCAGGTGCCCCATCCCGTGAATCTCGCCAAAGCGCGGATAGAGTACGGTCAGCCCTGCCAGCCACATCCACGTCAGCACAAGACAGCGGCGACAGCCGCGCTTGAGGGCAATGAATATAAACGGCAGCACCAGCAGATTGCTCAAGAGCAGCTTGCGGAAAAGGTCGCCATCGAGCGGCACGCCATCCATGAAGCCCGACAAATTGAAACGCCAGTTCCAGAAAAGGTAGCTTTCCAGCAGGTCCTGCCATGCCAGCGCCCCCCACTGCACGAGCGGAATCAGCAGCGCCGCCAGTCCATAAACCAGCCCAATCTGCCAGCGGCGATGCGCCATCAGCAGCCACAAGCCAAAGAGGCCGACCGCCAGCCATGCATGCTGTTTGAAGAGGGTCGCGGTGCCCATCAGCAAACCCGTCAGGATGATTTGCCGCTGGGTGGGTTTCTCGCGATGGCGGCAATAAACCAGCAGCGCCGCCAAAACAGACAGCGCCAGCAGGGTATCGAAGTACAGCATCACATTGCCATAGACGGGCTCCCACCAGGCCCAAACCCCGGCCGCCCAAAGACCGGCGGATGTCTTGCCGCTCAGCTGGCGCGCCAGTTGATAAATCAGGATGGTCATCGCCATCACCAGAGCGGTGTTGAGCAGCTTGATGAGCAGCCCGGTATTCTCCAGCGGGATGAGGGATTGCGCCAGGGCGCCAAGCAGCGAACTGCCCGGCGCATGCTGTTCCCAGATGCTGTCAAAAAGCACGCCGCCATGGTTCATCATCCAGGGTATCGCCAGCTGCCCCGAATGCGCCGACGGCGACAGCCAGCTTAGGTGGGTCAGCCCTTGTATGATGAGCAGTGGAAACAATAAACGCCGCCCCAAGCCCAAGCTCCCATTCCAGTTGAGCTACGAAGCAGATGATAACAGAGGGGGGCAAGGCTGTCTATGTTCAAGCGCGGCGGGACGTTTGTCAAAAAACAGATTTGGGTTAAAGTTTTAATAAACAGCAGGGCAGACGGGGGTTGAGCAGGTGATTGAATACCTTGACAGCTATTTTGAACAGGGCTTGAGTCTGATGGAAGCGGGCGACTTCGAGGGGGCGGTCGCCATGTTCGATAGCGCCATCAAGCTGGGTCTGGGCGATATTGCCGAAATTTATGTCTGCCGCGGCGAGGCGCTGGCCTATCTCGGACAATGGCAGGCAGCCGAGGACAGCATCAACGAGGCGCTGCGGCTCCAGCCCTATATGGCAATCGCTTACAACGAACGCGGCAACGTCCGCCGTTTTCAGCGAGATTATGAGAATGCCATTGCCGATTATTCGTCGGCGATCCATATCGAGCCGACTTATCACGAGGCTTATTACAATCGGGCGCTGGCCTACGAGGAGAAGAATCGCTTTGCCGAAGCCGAAGCCGACCTGACCCGGACGCTGCGCCTCAATCCGCACATATCCCAGGCCTATGAAGTGCGGGGACGGGTGCGGGCATCGCAGCACAAGTTCGACCAGGCGATTGAGGATTTGACGCGCTATTTGCAGCTCGGCGGCGGGCGCAAGTATGACAACCACAGCGAAATCCAGGGCTACTTGCTGTCCCTGCGCTTGCAGCGTCTGCTTTGGGGTTTGCTGTCTCGCTGGCGGGGGAAGTGATATGTTGCTTCGCTAATTTTGAGAGTGATTAGGTGAGATGTAATCCCTCCATTCTTTGATGAATTCTTGTTTTAGCAGCTCGAATCGCCGGCGCAGGAAACTTACAAATGAACGTTCGGTAAGTTCCGATGGGAGCAGTTCGGCTTTGCAAATCAATAGTTTTTCATATTTGCGCAATTCGTCATGATATTGCCCGACAGTTAATGCGCCGTTGCTTCGCCTTCTGTTCAGATATTCGATGAAGGTTAGATCCTCTCGCGTTATGCTGTCAGCTTGCTCAAGCAAAGCCAAATTACCGATTGTATTGATAGGTCCGTAGAATTTGTTGTAGAAACTCGGTGGCGCGAGCAGCTGAACAATCGGTACAATGTGTTCCAAATGATAAGTTTGTGTATTTTTCACACTGAATTTGTGTGCATAAATATATCTCAGCAGGAGATATTCCGGATAGTCATCTTTAACATATCTTATTGCATGCTCACGGCTGTTCAAATTATCATTGAACCACACATTCAAGGTGTGTGACCATAATTCTTTCGTAGGAAGTTGCTTCAAATATCGTTCATTCTTGACAATATCATATAGATTGGTATCGCCTGACCCTTTCCAATCATCACGCAAAATATCGTATAAATAATGCATCGGGAGATGCTTTCTCAGTTTGCTGCGCTTGTCTTCCCAGTCCTTGTTGACCGATAAATCGTTTTTATTATAGCGAACCTGAAAAGCAGTGGTTATCATCGAAATGATTTGCAGTTCGGAATGATAATAGGAAATTTTGGTCTGCCCGTATGGATGCAGTGAAAGCACGGGGTGCAGGGTGTTGTTGACAAACCCGGTTGCTTCCAGCAGATAAGCCTCTAAAGTTGTCAGATTCAATCCACGAATTTCTTCTGGCAATTTTCTCATTTCTTTTTCATTGGCGCGAAGTCCGAGACAAGCCGACATCAGATTGAAACCCACCGAGCTTGGCTGATCGACCGCAACCGCCCTAAACAGCTTCGGATATTTGTGGGATAGATATTGCCCAAGTCCAAAGAGATATTCAAACAACGTGTACTGGCGCTCAAGTCGGGATTGTTTATCGCGCGCTTCCTGTATCACGTCCAATGTGAAGCCTTGCTTTTCCAGCGCCCCGTACTTTTGCCAGATGGCATCAATAATCTCACTATTCTTTATAGGCTGGCGGTAATCGAGCCATTGCGCTGCGAAAACCTCATAACGATTGAGTTTAGTTCCTTGTGTATTAAGTAGCTCGAATACAGTCGGCAGTTCACGGGACGGGCCTGTAAAAACGATAACTGGCACTTCTGCCCTTCCAATATCTGAGTCTTTTTGGATGTTGTTGAGAAAGTCTGTAACCCAAGCCTGAAATGGTCTATTCTCGGAAAGAAGCTCCCTGTTTGCCCTATAAAATTCATAAGTGCCTTCTTCAAGTTCAAGCACGTCACTGATAAGCGCATTGACCAGTCCCGTTGCTCTCCAACCGTCGGCTTCGGTAAAACCCTGACTGTCCCAAACCCATCTGAGCATCGCATCTCGTATTTTGATTTTATGCCGTTTGGATAGACAATCCTGGTCGGATAAGCGGTCTAATTCTTGCGCGACAAATTCAATAAGTTTGTCTGATAAATGGTCCTTGGTAAAAGACCTGTTCGGGTGGTTGGTGTAGCGCCTTAATGCCTGCGTCCGCTGCAAGCCGTCAATCAGCTTGTAATGCTCCATGTCTCCTGTAGCATCTGTCTCCTTGTACATCAAGAGTGAGCCAAATGGGTATCCTTTTTTAAT
>DAOUKA010000318.1:0-1664 GCA_034421915.1 Anaerolineae bacterium | reverse complement strand
GAAGCCGACAAATGGAGCGTTGACCCTTATGCCGCTGTCATTCAGGATGGCGCACTTTATGGCAAAGGTAGCATTGATGACAAGGCGCCCTTGGCGTCGATGATGCTGACGATGATGACTGCCGCCAGACAGCCACATCTCAAAGGGACGCTGGTATTGGTCGCCGCAGCCGAAGAAGAGGTGGGCGGACAGTTAGGCACAAAATGGCTGGTGGACGAGGGGCATCTGCCCAAATGCGATTTTATCGTCGTCGGTGAACAGACCGACAACAAGGCAGCGACCGCGCACAAAGGAGTCATGCGGGCGACTGTGCGCACCAGCGGCAAGTCGGTTCATGCCACCCATCCCAATCGCGGCATCAATGCGATTGTTGCCATGTCCAAAGTTATCTCGGCTCTGGATGCCTATCATCACGAACTGGCAAAACGGATTCATCCGGCTGTCGGCTTCCCCACCTGCAATATAGGTGTGATTGAAGGTGGCAGCACCACCAACGCCGTTCCCGATTCCTGCCTGGTCGAGCTCGACCGACGTATGATTCCGGGCGAAAATCCCGAAGTCGTCAAGGCAGAACTTCGCGCGGTCATCGCGGAGGTGGATATTGCGCCCGCCACGATTAGCATAGACGATTTTGTCTTTTCAAGCTGGTTCGATTCCTCGCTCAGCTCGGCGCTGTCGCAGACTTTCTTGGCCTGCATTCGCCAGAAACTCAATCAAGACCCCGGACCCGTCGGGTATCTGCCCTGCAGTGACGCCAAACATCTTATGGAACTGGCGCGGGGTGATATGATTGTCTTCGGCCCCGGCAGTTACGAAGTGGCTCATGCCGCTGACGAGCATGTTAAGCTGGCGGACTATCAGACGACAACAGACATCCTGCTGGATTTCGTACAGCAAACCCTTTATCCGAACGGCGAATCTCAACCACAGGCTTGAAGGACAAGATAGTGAATGTAGATACCTTAATCCAAAATGCTCAGGTCGTACTTGAAACTGGCATCGCCCGACTCGATGTGGGCATACGCGATGGTCATATTGTCGCGCTGATGGATAGCTCGGCGGCGATCCATGCCCGCGAAACAATTGATGCCAGCGGCAAGCTGCTGCTGCCCGGCGCCATCGACATTCACTTTCACTGTCGCGCACCAGCTTATCCGCAGCGTGGCGACTTCGCCACCGAAACCCGCGCCGCAGCTGCCGGCGGTGTGACGACCATCTTCGAGATGCCCATCTCCAAACCCTGCTGTGCCACCGGCGATATTTTTCGGATGCGCAAGGCATTGGCACAAGAGCATTGCTATGTCAATTTTGGTTTGTATGCCGCCCCTGGTCTGCTGGATCCTGCCGAAATCGAGGATATGGTCAACGAGGGCGCGATTGCCTTCAAGATATTTATGACCGCCGCACCCAAAGGGCGCGATGACGAATTTGAGGGCTTGTGCCTGCCCGATGTGCCAGAACTGTATCAGGCGCTCTCCCTGGTTGCTGATACGGGCCTGGTCTGCGCGGTTCATGCCGAAAACAATCCCCTGCTGGAATGGCATACCCAACTGCTGCTGAATGCCAATCGCAACGATGTCCCCGCACATGGCGCATCACGCCCGCCCCATGTTGAAGCATTGGCAATCGCTACTCTGCTCACACTCAACGAAAGCATCGGCGCT
>DAOUKA010000317.1:0-2513 GCA_034421915.1 Anaerolineae bacterium | reverse complement strand
GTGCCATCGGGCGTATCATAATCCGTGCCGAATATCCTGATAAACTCGCGCTGCCCCAAAGCCACCTGCAAGACCAGAGGGATTAAATGCGATTCAGGCTCGTGCGCCTCCCCGATATGCCCTTGCGGGTGGGCGCCGCAGGCATTGAAATAACGCAGACAGCAATGCTTGATGTCATAGATGCGCTCCATCCAGGCAAGCAGACGTTCGGCCATATACTTGGTTTCGCTGTAGACACTGCCCGGCACCAGGGCTTCGTCTTCATCAATGGGAATCCGTCTGGGCTGGTCAAACAGGTTGGCGGTGGAGGACAGAATGAAGCGCCTGACATCATGGCGGCTTGCCTGTTCGAGCAGGTTGATGGTGGTATAGAGGTTGTCGCGGAGGTATTTGAAAGGCTTTTGCATGCTTTCGCTCACCAGAATCTGCGAGGCAAAATGCAGGATGCCCTCGAATTGATGCGCGGCAAAGACTGCCTGCAAGGTCGGCACATTATGCAAATCACCAACAATCAGGGTTGCCTTCGGGTGTACCGCCGGCCGATTGCCATTGACCAGATTGTCATAGACGACCACCTCGTAGCCGCGTTCAATCAGCATTTGCACGACGTGACTGCCGATATAACCTGCGCCGCCGGTCACCAATACTTTCATCATGCCCTGTCCTTTTCTGCGGTGGATGCCCTGTCGCCATTATAATCTTGCGCGGGCAAGGGGCAAATGCAGCATCCTGCTTTTCTGCTTTGATATGCTGCCGGCCTGTGGTTTAATCGTAATCGAGTGGTCAATCGGATGAGCGTTTGATGGCCGACAAGCAAAACAACCAGTCGGGCTGGACTCCAGCCGAACGCGCCGCTTTTCGCAAGCTGGTGCGGATAGGCTTGATATTGTTCCTGGTCATTGTGATTGCCGGCGCCATGGCCGCGCTGCTGAGTTCGGCCCTGGGCACACTCTAGCGCCTGATGAAAAAGGTTGTCGTTCAATGGAAGACCCAAGGCTGAACCTCATTGCCGCAGCCCCCAAACAGCGTCTCGACAAGTTTGTGCTGGGACATCTTGAGGGCCTGTCGCGCACCCAGGTGCAAAGCCTGATTCGAGACGGGCGCGTTCGGGTGAACGGCAGAGTGGAGAAGGCGGGTTACAAATTCAAGGGCGGCGAGACGGTCAGCGTGACCCTGCCAGCCCAAGCAGACCGCGCGGCAGGCGTCCCGATTGAACCGCAGGCGATGGATTTGAAGTTCGTCTATGAAGATGAACACCTGGCGGTGATAGACAAGGAGGCGGGCATTGTGGTGCATCCAGGCACGGGCAACCCGTCTGGTACGCTGGTGAATGCGCTGCTGGCGCGGTATCCCGAATTGGCGGCGCTGATGGATGATCCGCAAACGAGGGAACGGCTGGGCATTGTACATCGTCTGGACAAGGGCACCAGCGGCCTGATGGTTGTCGCCCGCGACAAAGCGACCCTGCTGGCATTGATGCGCCAGTTCCGCGAGCGCAGCGTGGACAAGGGTTATCTGGCGCTGCTGGAAAAACGTCCCCAATCCAATAGCGGGCGGGTGGATGCGCCTATCGCCCGCGACCCCCGTCAGCGCAAACGCATGTGGGTGGTTCGTGATGGCAAAAGCGCCCAAACCGACTTCACCCTGCTGGACGATGACTTTCAGGGCGCCCGCGCCTTGGTCGAATTGCGCCTGCTGACCGGACGCACGCATCAAATCCGCGTCCACATGGCATTTATCGGCTGCCCGGTGGTGGGGGATGCGGTTTATGGCTATCGCAAGCAGCGCCTCAAGCTCAAGCGACAGTTTTTGCACGCGCACGAACTGGCATTCGACCACCCCGTCACTGGCGAACGCCTGCGCTTCACCGCGCCCCTGCCGCCGCCGCTGCGGAATGTGCTGGATAAATTGCGCTAGGCTTTGCTTGCGCTGCTGCTGATATTTCAGCCTTGTCTGTAGTGGGAAAGAAGCCGGCGGCGCAGGGCTTCATTGTCGCGCAGGTCGCTTATAGGACGTTCTTTTTTCGTAGAAGGGTCGCGCAGCTTCCAAAATGTCCATCCGTTGGTTTCCCCAGTGCCTCTAGGATTAATGGAGTGCTTCAAAGTTTTTCCGGCTCTGGAAGGGGACGTGACTACTCCCTCAAACCTGATTTTAGATTGGCGGATATTGGATTCATTAAAAAGCAGCGTCGCTTCGAATCGATGTCCCCTGTAATCAGCAAATACAGGGATTGCAGGCGTAGCCCCGCGGGTTACAATCGGAGGCTGTGGCTGGTGGGCTTTATGCTTTTTCTCCACGAAATCTCGGAATACCTGCTTTACTATTGGTGCTAATTCTTCCACAAATCCTACTGGCACGATGCCACTGTGAAGTTCAATGGCAAAGAATCTTACAAATTCTTCTGATGGCTGTCTGTAATTCGCCTCAAGTATAGAGCGAATGTCACTTTTGTATTTTATCTTGGTAGCGTTAAACACGATCTTCTGTGGATTGAATGTTTGCTTGGCGACATA
>DAOUKA010000316.1:0-21966 GCA_034421915.1 Anaerolineae bacterium | reverse complement strand
AAGCGTGGCAAGCTCTTGTTGAAGATAGACAGGTTCTATCCGAGCAGTAAGCGTTGCAGTGGCTGTGGCGCTATCAAGGAGGAGATGCCCTTACGCGAAAGGGTGTATCACTGTACGCATTGTGGAATGATACGAGACCGCGACCACAATGCTGCGTTGAATATCAAAGAGGCGGGGGAACGTCTCTTGCAAGAGGGCTGTCAGACGGGATAACTCCCGCTTGCCTGTTGACGGTACGAATATGTCTACTAAAACATATAATTCCCAAGTTTTTCATACAAGATTCATACATAGGATTTTTATGATTGCCGTCTGAAACAAAACCCCGTGCCGATACAGGGCGGTTCTATGCGGTTCTACAAAGGAGGGAAGGCTCTGCTTATGATAAGTGTCCAGAACATCACCAAGCGCTATGGCGCGATTGAAGCGCTGCGCGGCTTGAGCTTCACGATTCAGCCGGGCGAAATCGTCGGTTTGCTGGGACCTAACGGCGCGGGCAAATCCACCACGATTAAAATTATGACCGGCTTTCTTCATCCAGATGAAGGCAAAGTGGAAATTGATGGACAGGATGTGCTGCGCCATCTCCATGCGGTACAGGCAAAAATCGGCTACCTGTCCGAGAATACGCCGCTCTACCCGGAATTGTCAGTGCAGTCTTATCTGAGGATGGCTGCCGAACTGCGCGATGTGCCGCCCGCCCGATTCCTGCCCTGGCTGTCCGATGCGGTTTATGGCACCGGCCTGCAGCATTATCTGACCCGCCCGATTGCCTCGTTAAGCAAGGGCTTGCGTCAGCGCGTCGGGCTGGCGCAGGCAATTTTGCACAAGCCGCCATTTTTGATACTGGATGAGCCGACCATCGGCCTGGATCCGACCCAAATCGTCGAGATTCGCAGCCTGATTAAGCGGCTGGCGCAGGACAGCACCATCTTGTTTTCATCACATATCCTGTCCGAAGTGGAAGCGATTTGTGACCGCGTGGTGATACTTATCAATGGCGAGGTGAAAGCCGACCAAAGCCTGCGGGAGCTAAGCACGAGCAACAACGCCACGCTCGTCTTGCAGGCTGAGACCGAAGATGTGCCAGCCTCACTGGCGGGCATCGAGGGCATCACGCAGATTCGGGAAATGCGTTCGCTGGACGATTATCCGGCTTATCGCATTACGAGCTCGGCCGACATCACGCCCAGCATCTATGAGGTTGCCCGCCACAGGGGTTGGGCAGTTCGTGAAATCCGGCGCGACAATATCACGCTGGAATCTTTCTTCAATCAACTGGCAACCACGGCCTAGGGGGCGGCATGAAGAAGGTTCTTTCCATCACACGCAAGGAACTCAAGCTCTATTTCGGCTCGCCGATGGCGCTGATTTTTGTTGGTGTTTTTCTGGTTTTGACGCTGTTTGTCTTTTTCCAGGTGGATTCGTTTTTTGCCCGCGGCATTGCCGATGTCCGCGCCCTGTTTGAATGGATGCCACTGCTGCTGATTTTATTGGTGTCCGCCTTGACCATGCACCAATGGAGCCGCGAGGAAGACAGCGGCAACCTGCAAGTGCTGCTGACGATGCCGGTTCGTCTGGCCGAACTGGTTATCGGGAAGTTCCTGTCGGTCTTGATTCTGGTTGCGGTGGCGCTCTCGCTGACCCTGTTTCTGCCGATCACCGTGGCATCGCTGGGCAATCTGGACTGGGGGCCGGTCATCGGCGGTTATCTGGCGGCTTTGCTGCTGGCTTCCACCTATATTGCGATGGGGCTCTTTATATCGTCAAGGACGAATAACCAACTGGTCGCGCTGATTGGAACGGTGGCTGTCTGTGGCCTGTTTCAGGCGATAGGGTCGTCGGTTGTGACGGATTTGTTTGGCGCGACGACGGGCGATATGCTGCGCCTGTTCGGGACGGGCAGTCGCTTTGAAAGCATTGAGCGCGGCGTCATTGACCTGCGGGATTTGATTTATTATCTGTCGCTTTCGCTTTTCTTTCTGTGCCTGAATGTGCTGTCGCTGGACAGCAAACGCTGGAGCCAGGGCCGGCATCTGCGCGTCCATCGGCGCAGCGGCAAGCTCACGGCGGCGCTGGTGGGTTTGAATCTGCTGGCCTTGAACCTGCTGGCAGCTTCGGCCGGCGGCGCGCGGCTTGACCTGACGCAAAACAGCGAATACAGCCTGTCCGATGTGACCCAAGATTTGCTGGGCGGGTTGCAGGAACCCCTGTTGATTCGCGGGTATTTCAGTGAGGCGAGTCATCCCCTGCTGGCGCCGCTGGCGCCGCGCATCAAGGATACCCTGCGCGAATATGAGCTTGCTTCCCATGGCATGATGGAGCTTGAATGGATTGACCCGCTGACGAACCCGGAGATGGAGCGGGAGGCCAATCAAATCTATGGCATTCGCCCGACGCCGCTTCAGGTCAACGACCGCGGGGGCGTTTCGCTGGTCAATGTCTACTTTGACCTGCTTATCGCTTATGGCGACCAGACGGCGACGCTCAACTTCTCGGATTTGATTGAAATTGCTGATTCGCCGGGTGGGGTTGAGGTTCGTCTGCGCAATCTGGAATATGACCTGACGAGCCATATTCAACGGGCTGTATTTGGCTTTCAAAGTCTGGATGCCGTTCTGGATGCGCTGGATGAGCCGGCTCAATTAACGCTGTACCTGTCATCGGCAGCCTTGCCGCCGATGATGCTGGAAGCGAGCCAGACCATTCAGGATGTCGCGGGTGAAATTGCCGCGAGCCATCCGAACAAGGCTGTCTTTGAGGTGGTTGATATGTCTCTGCCTGATGCCGGCATCAGTGAGCAGGCTTTGTTTGACCGATATGAGATTCAGCCAGTGGCGACCAGTTTCTTTGCCCTGGAGACCTTCTATCTGCATTTGGTGGTTGAAGCTGGCGGGAACATTCAGGTGATTTATCCGTCCGGCGATTTAAGCCAGGTCGAGATGCGAAACGCCATCGAAGCGGCGCTCAAGCGGTCATCAGACGGCTTTTTGAGGGTCATCGGCCTGTGGCTGCCGCCAGCGAGCGGCTTTGACCAGTTCGGGCAGCCCATGCCCAGCCTGCAGCAGTATGCCATCCTCGAAGACAGCCTGCGCCAAACCTTTGAAGTGCGCCGCCTGACTTTGGATGAGGGACAAATCCCGAATGAGGTGGATGTCCTGGTTCTGGTCGCGCCCCATAATATGACCGACTTGCAGCGCTACGCGCTTGACCAGTATCTCATGCGCGGCGGGGCCGTCATAGTGGCTGGCGGGCATTATCGGCTGGGCATTGACCCCATGCAGGGGGCGCTCAAACTCGAGCTCAACGAAAACGGCATCGAGGAGATGCTCGAAAGCTATGGCATCATCATTGGCGACAGCCTGATTATGGACAGGCAGAATGCGCCTTTCCCGGTGCAGACGCAGCGCGACCTTGGCGATATGGTGGTGAGCGAATTGCAGGCTTTGGATTATCCCTTCTTTGTGGATGTGCGCCCCAATGGCCTGGCTGCCGAACATCCGGCGGTCGGCAGCCTGCCCTTCGTGACCATGAACTGGGCATCCCCCGTGACGACGGATGAGGCGCTGCTTGAGGATGCAACTGTCACCACCCTGATTCGTTCGAGCGGCGCATCTTGGGAAACCACGGATATTGACTTGCAGCCGAATCTGGAACGCTATCCCGACTTGGGATTTCCTGTTGGTGAGGAACAGGGTTCGTTCCCGCTGGCGGTGGCGGTGCAGGGGTCTCTTGACAGCTTCTTCCTTGACCGGCCATCCCCCTTTGAAACGTCTGGCGAGGACGATGCCGCCAGCCAGACAGAAGCCATCGGTCTCATCGAGCGGTCGCCCGACCACAGCAGTTTGATTGTGCTGGGCAGTTCCGAGTTCGTGAATGACAATGTTTATCAGATTTCGCTTAACTTTGGCGGTGACCGCTTTGCCAGCAATTTGCAGTTGATTGCCAATGCGATTGACGGGTTCACCGCGGATGTATCGCTGTCAGCCATCCGCAGCCGCGGCAGCGCCGCCCGCCTTTTGCCGCCGATTAGTGCCGCCGCGCAAAATCAGTGGGCGGCTATCAACTATGCGGTCGCGCTCATTGGCTTGATGCTCATCGGGGCGGTCTGGCAAATCCAGCGCCGCACTGAGCAGGCGATTGCGCTTGCCGCGTCATCGGGCGAAGCGGCCGGCGATGCAGCCGATATGATGACCAAGACCGAAGGAGAAGCCTGATGTTGAACCGCAGCAATCTGTACCTCGCTATTCTGCTCCTGCTTCAAACTGTTTTGCTGGCTGTCGCTGTCATCACCTCGACCAGCACCGAGAGGCGGCCTACAGAACCTATCCTGACGGCGTTTTCGGTTGAGGCTGTTGAGCGAATCACGATTGCCGATGACCGCGAGGCTCAAGTGACCTTGGCGCGGGGCGAAGCGGGCTGGGTCTTGCCCGATGCCGATGACTTTCCGGTGAACAGCGCGAAAGTGGAGGAACTGCTGGGCAAAATCGCCGGCTTGAACACGGCGCGTTTGGTTGCCTCCAATCCAGCCAGCTTCGCGCGGCTCGAAGTCAAGGATACTGACTTTCGGCGCCGGCTGGACATCCTGACGGATTCATCCACCGAGGTGCTTTATCTTGGCGGCAGCGGCGGCGTCGATACGGTCTATGCCCGCCGTGACGGGGATGACCATGTGTATCTGGGCATCGGATTGAGTTCCTGGGAAGCGTCGGCGGAGATTTCGACGTGGATTGACACGAGTTATGTCGATGTGCCACAGGACGATGTGCTGGAGCTAAGCCTGCGCAATGCCCATGGCAGTTTCAGTTTCCGGCGTGAGGGCGAGGGCTGGATTTATGATGGCCTGGGCGAAAACGAAGCATTCGATACCGCGCAAATGGCTGATATGCTGCGAAATGCGGCCTCCATTCGGATGGTGGAGCCGCTCGGGCTGGAAGCGCGGGACGAGTATGCGCTGGATGAGCCAGCCATCATGGTTGAGGTTGTGTATCGTCAAGCTGTCGAGGTCGAGGCAACGGAAGAAGCGGATGAGACCGAAGCTGAAATTGAATATGCCGAACAGGCCTACACCCTTGCCATTGGCGCCCGGCAGGTTGGGGGCGATTATGCGCTGAAATCCTCATCAAAGGATTACTATGTGCTGGTGCGGCAGTCAGTGGTGGATGCCTTTGGGGATGTCAGTCAGGATAGGCTGGTCACGACTGTAGAATCAGAATCGGCAGCGGCTGCCGAATAAGGCCCCGATTTCGCTATTTCAGCAAAAGAACTCGCGGCGGCGAACGAGTCCGCGGGGCAATGTCCCCGCGACCCTCGTCATCCGGGGATTTCACTTTTATAATGCAGCGCGTTATTCATCACCCACGTTATCAGGAAGAGCTATGTCATCGGTCGCCTTGAGTTTCCAGCAGGTTATCTTGAAATTGCATGAGTTTTGGGGGGCGCATCAGTGCGTTATCTGGGCGCCTTATAACGTTCAGGTGGGCGCCGGGACAGGCAATCCGGCGACGGCGCTCAAGGTCTTGGGGCCAGAGCCTTGGCGCGTGGCTTATGTCGAGCCGAGCGTCCGCCCTGATGATGGGCGCTTCGGTCAGAATCCCAATCGGATGCAGAAATACTATCAATATCAGGTCATCCTGAAGCCCGACCCGGGCAACCCGCAGGAGCTCTATCTGGCATCGCTGGCGGCGCTGGGAATCAGCCAGCGCGAACACGATATTCGCTTTGTCGAGGATAACTGGGAATCGCCGGCCTTGGGGGCTTGGGGGCTGGGTTGGGAAGTCTGGCTGGATGGTCAGGAAATCACGCAGTTCACCTATTTTCAGCAGGCGGGCGGTTTGGCGCTTGAGCCTGTCAGCGTCGAGATCACTTACGGGATTGAGCGGATTGTGCTGGCGCTGCAAAACAGGGAATCCGCCTGGGAGATTGACTGGCTGGATGGGGTCAGCTATGGCGATATGATGTTCGATGAAGAGCTTGAACACTGCCGTTATTATTTTGATGTTGCCGATGTCGATGCGCTGCGGCGGGTGTATGACACTTACGAACGCGAATACTCGCGGGCGCTGGAGGGCGATGCGCTTATCGCTGCTTATGATTATGTGCTGAAATGCAGCCATCTGTTTAATGTGCTGGATACACGCGGCGCCATCGGCGTGACCGAGCGGGCAAACTATTTTAGCCGTATGCGCGAGATGACCCGCAGCGTTGCCAAAGAGTATGTTGCCCGGCGCGAGGAACTGGGTCATCCGCTGATGAAAATGGCGCGGGTTTGGCGCGGGTTTCAGCTTCAGTCTCCCGCCGATTTGCCGCCGGCGCCGACATCGGCTGCGGATGTACTGATTGAAATCGGGGTGGAGGAATTGCCCGCGGGGGATGTGGCCGATGTGCTGGAACAGGCGCGGTCGGGGGCGGCGGCTTTGTTTGATGATTTGCGCCTGGCGCACGGGGGGCTTGAAGTCCATGCCACCCCGCGCCGCATCGTGATCATGGGCCGCCGGGTTGCGCCGCGCCAAACCGACGAGGAATTTGTCGCCAAGGGCCCGCCAGCGGCGCGCGCCTTTGATGCTGATGGCCGCCCGACCCGCGCCGCGCTGGGCTTTGCCCGCAGCCAAGGGCTGGATGTGGCTGATTTGAAAGTGCGGCAGATGGATGGCGGCATCTATGCTGTCGCACGGGTGCGCCATGCGGGCCGCCCGACCACCGAAGTCCTGGCGGAAGCCTTGCCCCGATTTCTTGCCGGGCTGAAATTTGGCAAGTCCATGCGCTGGAACGAGACGGGAATCGCCTTTTCGCGGCCGCTGCGCTGGCTGGTGGCGCTGTTTGGCGATATGGTGATTCCATTTGAGTTTGGCGGGGTCGCCAGTGGCCATGTCACCCGCGGTCTGCGTCCTTATGGCTCACCGAAAATCGCGCTTGCCGATTTGGAGTCCTTTCTTAAGGCAAGTCGGGAACAGGGCATCATACTGGATGCGGGGCAGCGTCAGGGGGCTATTGAGGAACAGATTCGGGCGCTGGCGGATGAAGTCGGCGGCTTTGTGGCGGCGGACAGGGGGCTGCTGGCGGAAGTGACCCATTTGGTCGAAGCGCCAACGGCATTCCGCGGCAGCTTTGATGCCAAGTATCTCGAATTGCCGCGCGATGTCTTGGTGACGGTCATGCGCCGGCATCAGCGCTATTTTGCGCTTGAAGATGCGGCGGGGCGTCTGATGAACTACTTCATTGGCGTCCGCAATGGCGACGGCGAACATCTCGACAAGGTGATTCAAGGCAATGAGCATGTCATCCGCGCTCGCTTTGCCGATGCGAATTTCTTTTATCAGGCGGATATTAAAAAGCCGCTGAAGGATTATCTGGCGCGTCTTGGCACGCTGACCTTTCAGGCGGATTTGGGTTCGATGCTGGCGAAAAACGAGCGCGTTGCCGCGGTGACTGTCGGATTGGGCGGGCTGCTGGGATTTGAGGCGGCGGATATTTCGATGGCGCGGCAGGCGGCGCAGGTTGCCAAGGCTGACCTGGCGACCAGTATGGTTGTTGAGATGACCTCTTTGCAGGGGATTATGGGACGCGAATATGCGCTGAAGGAAGGGCGGCCGTCAGCGGTCGCTGATGCGATTTTTGAACATTGGCTGCCGCGGTTCGCTGGCGACATGCTGCCCGCCAGTGATGCCGGCCGCCTGCTTGCATGCGCCGACAAACTGGACAGTCTGCTGGGTTTGTTTGCGGTCGGGCTGGCGCCAAAATCGACATCCGACTCCTATGGCCTGCGCCGCAGCGCGCTGGGCATCCTGCAAATTCTGGTAGAGCGGGGCATCTCGATGGATTTGCGTCAGGCGATTGAGCTTGTGGCGCGGGTTCAGCCGGTTGAGCTTCCGCTAGGCATGAAGGGGCAAGTCCTTGACTTTATCCAGGCGCGGCTGGCTGCCTGGCTGAGCGATGAATATGATTATCGCCCGGATGTCATCAAGGCGGTGCTGAAGGAGCAGGCGCATAATCCGGCCCGCGCGGTGCGGGGCATTGATGAACTGGGTCAATGGGTCAGGCGTGACGATTGGGAGCAGATTTTGGACAGCTTTGCCCGCTGCGTGCGGATAACGCGCCGAGAAGATGCGCAGACTTTGAAGCCCGAAGGGCTGATTGAGCCGCAGGAGAAAGCGCTTTATGAGGCCTGTCAGGCGGCCGCGAAGGGGCTTTCGCAGTCAGACAGCGTGGATGATTTTCTGGGGGCCTTTGAGCCGATGGTGCCGGCCGTCACCGCATTTTTCGATCATGTGCTGGTTCATGCCGATGATGTCAAGCTGCGGAACAATCGGATTGCGCTCCTGCAGCTTGTCAGCCAGATGCAGAATGGACGCGCCGACTTGAGCCAGCTGGATAACTTCTAGGGGGCGTGTCATATAAGAGTTTCGTATAAATGTTCTAATTTGTCCTGGCGACTATGGCATAAGCGAACGCGCCTGTCTATAATGAACCGGCATCAATAAGATTGGGGGGCTGTTTGCTATGTCAGTGACGGATGAGATTAAGACGCGCATTGACATCGTGAATTATGTCCAGCGCTTCGTTCCCTCGCTCAAGAAGGCCGGGCGCAATTACAAAGCCTGCTGCCCATTCCACAATGAAAAAACGCCCTCCTTTGTTGTCAATCCGGAAAGACAAACCTGGCGCTGTTTTGGCGCCTGTGCCGAAGGCGGTGACCTGTTCACCTTCGCGCAAAAGGCGAACGGATGGGATTTCAGAGAGGCGCTGCGTGAACTGGGTCAGGAAGCCGGCGTGCAAGTCCGTCCACAGACAGCCGAGCAAAAATCCCGCAGCGAGCATCTGGACCGCCTGCGCGGCCTTCTGGCGGCGGCCGCCGAGCATTATCACAGTCATTTGCTGGGCGCAGAAGGGCTTGGGGCGTTTTCGTATGTCCGCGACAAGCGCGGCTTAACCGAGGACACCATCAAGCGCTTTCAGATTGGATACGCGCCCAATCGCTGGGAGGGGCTGCTGAAAATGCTGCGCGGGCTGGGCTATGGGGAAGCTGAAATCATTGAGGCTGGCCTGGCGATTCGCAGTGAGCGGGGGCGGGTTTATGACCGTTTCCGCCAGCGCATGATGATTCCGATTCGTGATGAGCGCGGGCGCGTGGTGGGCTTTGGCGGGCGGGTTCTTCATCCGCAAGACCATCCCAAGTACATCAATTCGCCACAGACGCCGCTGTTCGATAAGAGTCGGCTTCTGTTTGGGCTCGACCGCGCCCGGCGGGCTATCCGCGATACGGAAACGGTGGTGATTGTCGAGGGCTATCTGGATGTCATTCAGGCGCATCAGGCGGGTTATCGCAATGTTGTCGCCCAAATGGGTACAGCGATGACCGAGGCGCAGGTCAGGCTGGTTGCGCCGCGTCATGCCCGAAAAATTGTCATGGCGCTGGATGCCGATGAAGCCGGCCAGAATGCGACCCGCCGCAGTCTGGAAGTGGCGCGTCAGACCCTAGCCAAAGATTTTGCCGGCAAGCTGTCGGTGGATGTGCGCATCCTGCAAATTCCGGCCGGCAAAGATCCTGACGATTTCCTGCGCGAATCCCCGACTGGCTGGGATGCGCTGGTCGATGGGGCGCAGCCGATTGCCGATTTTGTGATTGATATGGAGACGGCCAGCCTGCCCGCGCAAGCCAGTGTGCCGGAGCGTCAGCTGGCTGCCAGACGGATTTTGCCGATTCTGATGGTATCGGAAAACAATTTGTATCGGCAGGAAAACATTCAGAAATTGGCGCGGCGGCTGCGAATCAGCGAGCGCGGCCTGTTGGCTTGGACACAGGAGCGGTGGCAGGCAGAGCGAAGCTCGGCGCCATCGGCGCGTTCACCGCGACCAGCAGATGTTCCGCCTGATTTGCCGCCGGAGTATTGGGATAACGAGGACGATTCGATGCCGCCCGATATGATGGCGGAAGCGAGTCAGCCGAAACGGGCGGCGCGGGCAGCGAAAGCGGGCCGCCGACGGGAGCGGGCCATCGAACCCTATTGCCTGGGCCTGCTGATGAAACATCCGAACCTGCTGTATCAGGTGAATCGCAAGCTGCGGGAACTGGCTGGCGATGATGAAGGTCTGCTGGCAGGACCTTTGTCGGATTTGGGCGTAGAAGACTTTGCGCAGAGCCAGTATCGGGTCTTGATGCGCCATTTTCAGGCGGCGGTGGCACAGGATGATATGGAGCCGCTGGATTATGTGCGCGGCGCGATTGACCGCGAACTGGAGGCGGATTTTGAGGGCTTGCTGATGGATGCGCCAGAGGCGATTCTGGTCTTGATGCGCGGCGCTTTCAAGCGCGATTTGGATGATATTTTCAAGAAGCGCCGGGGCAGAGCTCGTGATCTGCGGCAGGAATTGGTGGTCAGGGCATTGCAGCTGCGGCTGGAGCGGCTGGAGCAGGAGCGCATTGAGATGCAGTATCTGCAAGAAGAGGCGCAAACTGGCGGTGACCGGGATGATGTTCACCATAAGCTCCTCAATCAGAAAATCCTGTTATCGATGCGGGCAAAGGCGCGGATTGATTTGGAAGTGAGCGGTCTGGTTGGGATGGAGTTTCGGCTTCGAGAGTAGAGAATTGGATGGTTGATGGCAGATAAAAAGAGCAGCATCCGTACCCGCAGCAATTATGATGGCAGCGAGGATGAACGTTTGCTGGCGGAAGTCAAGAGCAAGGACAGCCGCAATTATGGGGACGCTGATTTTGAAGATGAACTGGACAATGAGGATGACGGGGATGACGCTGCTTATGAAAGCGCGCCGCTGACGGATGATCCCGTGCGGATGTATCTCAAGGAAATCGGTCAAGTTCCCCTGTTAAACAGCAACCATGAAATGTGGCTGAGCACCCAGATTGCCGCCGAGCAGCATTTGGAGGCCTTGCGCGATGAGCTTATGAGCCTGGATAACCTTCAATCGGGCAAGCGGGCGCCCAATTATCTGGATGTCCAGCGATTTGCCTATCAGAAATTGCGGCAGAATTGGCGGGAACTGCTGAAGGCTGTCGCCGACTTTGGGGTGGCTGCGCCCGATTTCTGCGAGATTCTTGATGAAGTGCGGGCGGTCACGCGCGATTGGGATACCGAGGCCGCTTCTTATATCCGCAGCTATCTCAATAAGCAGAGTTGGGGGCGCAACGACCCGTGGACTCAGGTAGCGCGGTTGTTTTTTGAAGTCGTCCATGCCATTTATCTGTTCCCGCTGGAACACCAGATGCAGATGCGCCGCTATTTTCGTGAACGAAACCGGCTGCCTTCCTTTGCACAGTTTGATGCCTGGATTGAGGACACGGCAGACCCGATTGAACTGGCGCAGTGTCAGCAAGAGCAGGTTGAACTGCAGGCCGGGCTGGCAACGGAAGACCTCACCCGCGCCAATCTGCGGCTGGTGGTGAGCGTGGCGAAACGTTATATGGGGCGCGGCATTAACTTCCTCGACCTCATTCAGGAAGGCAACATTGGTTTGCTGCGTGCGGTCAACAAGTTTGACCATACCAAGGGGTACAAGTTCAGCACTTATGCCACCTGGTGGATTCGGCAGGCCATCAGCCGCGCGATTGCCGACCAGGCGCGGACCATCCGCATTCCAGTCCACATGGTCGAGACGATTAATCGGCTGATGCGCGTTCAGCGTGATTTGCTGCAAAAGCTGGGCGCCGAACCCAACGCCGAGCAGATTGCGCTGGAGATGGGCTTCCTGTCGGATGCTGAGCGCAAGGCGGTGATGACGGGGCGGCGGCAGGATATGCCGCTGGAGCCGAGCCTCAATCGCAAGCTGCGCCGCGCGACCCAGAAAGTGCGCAAAATCATGCGCATCAGCCTGGAGCCCATGAGCCTGGATATGCCGGTCGGGCAGGAAGACAGCAGCCAGCTGGGGGATTTTATCCCCGATGACAATTTGCCCGGGCCGGTGGATGCGGCCGGCCGTCAACTCCTGAAAGAGCAGATTCGCTCGGCGCTGGGGGTATTGAGTGAACGCGAGCGGCAGGTGCTGGAATTGCGCTTTGGCTTGATAGACGGACAAGACCATACCCTGGAAGAGGTCGGGCGCCATTTTGGCGTGACTCGTGAACGCATCCGCCAGATTGAAGCGAAAGGATTGCGCAAGCTGCGTCATCCGACCCGCTCGCGTCAGCTGCGCGATTACCTCGAAATGTAGACACCTGCGGATAGTGCGCTGTGAAGATTCATCCATTGCACGGCTGGAATTTGAGTCCGCAAGCGGCGACAGCCTTGCAAAAGGAACTGGCGTCCCAACTGATTAGCGATGCGCCCATTGACCTGGGGAAAGTGGATACAGTAGCTGGCGTGGATGTCAGCATCAAGGACAAGATGGCGCAGGCGGCCGTCGTCGTGATGCGTTATCCCGAACTGGAAATGATTGAGACGGTTCGCGCCAGAGGGCCGGCGGCTTATCCTTACATTCCCGGCCTGCTGAGCTTCCGCGAGGGTCCGGTGCTGGAAGCCGCTTTTCGTCAGCTGTCGGCTGAGCCGGATGTATTCCTCTTTGATGGCATGGGGCAGATTCATCCGCGCCGAATGGGGATTGCCGCCCATCTGGGTTTGTGGCTGCGGCGGCCGACGGTGGGCTGTGGCAAAACGCATTTTATCGGCAGCTATGAAGAGCCGAACAAGGAAAAGGGAAGCGCGGCGCCCTTGACTTATCGCGGTGAGCAGCTTGGCGTCGTCTTGCGCACCCGCGCCAATGTCAAGCCGATTTATGTTTCGGTCGGTCATTTGGCGGATCTCCACAGCGCGGTGGAACTGGTTCTCGCCTGTACGCCCAAATATCGCCTGCCATCCCCGATTCGGCAGGCGCATATCGCGGCCGGCGCACCCCATTGACTGAAGCGGTCATTTGTCGCCTTGGGGTGAATGCGGAGATCGGCTTCGTCCAGTACACTTAGCATACTTATCGGGAGCTTGGGGCCCGTTCAGAGCGGAAGCGGTTTATTTTGCATCGGCGGGCTTGCTCACCTCATCACTTGAAGCCAGGCAGGCGATGCGGATTTCACGCAGCAAGAGCGGGCAGTTTATGCGCCGTTCCCGTCGCGGAAAGGGCTGTCTGCCGCTGCTGGTGCTGTTTGGCGTCACTGTGATGGTGGTTGCTTTGGGGCGGAATTGGATTGGACAATGGCTGCACCTGAATCGTCCGCAGCGTACCCAAATCAATTTTCAAGCGGCGCAGTCGGCTTTTGACCAAGGCGATTCGGCGACAGCCATCCACTATGCCCGTCGGCTGCTGGAGGGCCGGCCGACTGATGAGCGGGTGCTTGAGCTCTTGATTCGGGCGCTGGTGTATCAAAGTTATGCCGAGTTTGATGGTGAATCGGAGCGGCAGCAGGCGCTGGATGTGAGCCGAGAGGGGATGAGCCGGCTGCCGCGCAGCCTGAATATGCAGGCAAGCCATGCTTATGCCTTGCAGGCGAATGGCCGCGCTGACGAGGCTTCGCGGGTGGCGCTGCGGGTCATTGAACGCTCGCCCGAACATATCCTGGCGCGAATCGTCCTGTCGCGGTCATACGGGGCGCGCGGGATTTTCGAGGCGGCGCTGCGCGAGGCCAAGGTGGCCGTGAGCTTGTCCGTTCAATATGGACAGTATCAGATGGAAAGTTATCGCACGCTGGCGGTTGCGCATGGCGACCTCGGTCAATATGAGCAGGCGATAACCCAGATTGACCGCGCGATTCACTTCAACCGCAAACTGATTCCGCTTTACTTTGAACGCGCATTATACGCGATGCAAATTGGCAACAGCGACTTGGCGTCGGTTTCTTATTTTCAGGTCATGGCCTTTGATGATGATAATGTGAAGGTTCGCGTGCGGCTCTGTGAGTTGTCCAGCGGCCTGCAAGAGCGGGCGACGTCCATCCGTTACTGTGGCGAAGTGACCGAATTGGCGCCGCTGTGGTCGGATGGCTGGTATAAATTGGGCCGAGCCTATTTTTTGCAGGGCGATTTCAGGAATGCGCAGCAGGCGCTTCATCAATGTACGCGCCTGCAAATCGAGCAGGATACAGCGATAGCCGACCGACAGTTCGAGTGTTGGTATTTGCAGGGTCAGTCTGCCGAAATCCTTGGGGATTGCGCGGCGCTGATGGCGACTTTCAACGAGTTTCTTGAGATGGCAAGCCTTGCCAATCTGCCGCAGACCTGGTCGTATCCGCCTGGGGGGCCGCCGATTTGCGCCGATGGGCCGCCGACGGTGACGGCGATTTATGCCTCGCCTTGACCGATGCCAGGCGGGTGGCTTTCGGTCAGCAATGAGCGATAGAGCCGCAGGGTTTCTGCGGCGACTTGCCGAAAGGTAAAGCCCTCAAGCACGATTTGCCGGCCGCGGGCGCCCATCTGCTGCCGCAGCGTCGGGTTCTTGATGAGGTGGCTGATGGCGGCGGCGAGCGCGTCCGTATCCGTCGGCGGAACGACTAGCCCGTTGTGGCCGTGCCGGATGATTTCGCGGCAGCCGGGTGTGTCGGTCGTCACGCAGGCGCGGCCGCAGGCGGCGGCTTCGATTAAGACTTTGGGCACGCCTTCGCCATAGGTCGAGGGCAGGCAGATGATGTTGCTTGCGGCATAAACCTGGGGCATATCCCTGCGCTTGCCACCCCACTCGATAAGCCCCTCGTCATGCCAGGCTTGCAGCTGTGCCCTGGGGACGTTGAGCGGGCTGGTCGATTCTTCATAGCCGACCACGCGAAAACGCGCTTGGCCTTGCAGTCGCCGCGCCGCCTCAACAAATTCGCCCAGCCCTTTTTGCCACAGCAGCCGGCCAGCAAACAAGACGACAGGCAGGTCATCGAGTGTTTCGGCTTGGGGCTGGAAACAGCTTTCATCGACCCCCGAACCGCGAATCAGGATGCTTTTTTGGGGGCTGACCCAAGCGCGATTGACAAACAGCTGACGGTCGTCCGGATTTTGGAAAATCACCCGCGTTCCTTCGCCGGCCATAACCAGCCGAAAGACCGGCTGCGTGAGCCAGCGCAAGAGGGATGCCTTCGGTTCTTGGCTGATGAAAACATAACCCAATCCGCTCATGGCATGAACCACCGCTTTTCGTCCGCTCAATCGGGCGGCGATGCCACCATAAAGGACGGGTTTGATGCTGATGTGATGCAATAAATCGGGCTGAAGTCGGGTGTATAGCTGCCGCAGGGCGTTCAGCGTCCGCAGTTCGGTCAAGGGGTTGATGCCGTGCTGACTCAAGGGGAGCGGATGAAAGGGGAGATGGCTGTCGATGATGGGCTGCACATATTGGCGGTCATGCGCCGCAGAAGCGACATGCACATCAAAGCCGGCTTTGCGGGCGGCTAAAGCCAGCGGCAGGCGATGTGAGACAAAAAAACGCGGGATATTGACCACATACAGCAATTTGGGAGCGTCAGTCTTCACAGAAGCCCCTTTAAGCGGTTTCTTCCGCGGCCTCATCGGCTGTCGGAATGCGGTCACGGAGTGCCTCGGCCGGGGCGCGCCGCGCCAGATGCCTGCCCGCCAGAACATAAATCAGGACGCCCAGCGATGACAGGGCGAAGCTCGCCAGAATCACGACCATTTGCAGCTGTCCGAAAAAAATATCGTCGACATCGCTGCGAATATGCGTGCCGAAGCCGAGAATGTCGGCTAATCCGGCAAGCGCCGCGAAGAGAATGCCGGTCAATGCCAGCCGCGTTCCGATTTGCTGTATCAGGGTGGAGGGAACATCCAGAAAAAATGTGAACTTCAGGTAAATCAAGGCGCCTAGGATAAGCAGGGCATAACCGAACAAAACTACGGTCATCTGAATCAGCCCAATGCCAACGGTGGGTTCAGCGCCTGTCACGCCAGGGAACAGCCCCATAAAACAAAGCACAATGCCCATCGCCCCCAGGGCAATGCCTACTTGTGCAAAACGCCACATATCCGCCTATCCATCGGGTAAAACCGCCGCCACATCTTTATCCGAAAAACCCCGTTCTTGCCAACATCGTCCTGGATGCCAGCTGCAAGCGCAGGCCAGGGACATTAGTTTAACCTGTCTTGCCAGCCGATGATAGAGGATTATGTTCGCTTGTGATATGCTTGATTGGGCGCAGCCATGAACGCTGAAAGAGACAGCCTGTGCATATTCTGCATGTCAACAACATCACCGTCAATTTTGCCGGCCGCGAGCTTTACCGCGATTTGTCGTGGGTTGTGGGCGACCGAGACCGGGTTGGACTGGTCGGTCCCAACGGAGCGGGCAAGTCGACGCTGTTCAGGCTGCTGCTGGGCGACATCGAACCCGACCGCGGCAATATCAGGCGGCAGGCGGGGATTCGCCTGGGTTATCTGCCGCAGGACATCGAATTGCCGCCCGACAAGACCCTGATTGAAACGGCGCTTATCAAGCCGAGCGAATTGATGGAAGTTGAGGCTCGACTGGACGCAGTCGAAGCGCAGCTGGCTGACCCTGAAGTATATGGCGATGCGGACCGGCTCACGCGCCTGCTCGAAAAACATGAGAGGCTGCTGGCGGTCTATGAAAGCATGAATGGCAATCGTCACGCCAGCCATGTCCGAGAATTGCTGGCGATGCTGGGCTTTCGGCGCGGGGATGATGATTTGTCCACGGCGTCCCTGTCTGGCGGGCAGAAGAAGATGCTGGCGCTGGTGCAGCTGGCTGTCGCCGCGCCCGATATTCTCCTGCTGGATGAGCCCGACAACCACCTGGATGTAACTGGCAAGCGCCATCTGGAGCGCTTTATCCAAAATTATCGCAGCAGCGTGGTGATTATCTCGCATGACCGTTATCTGCTGGACGAGGTGGCGACGCAGACAGTTGAATTGGCCGATGGCAAAATCACCGTTTATCATGGCAACTATTCGTATTATCTGAATGAGCGGGAATTGCGCCGCTTGCGCCAGCAGCAGCTGTATGTAACGCAGCAGAAAGAAATAGCCCGTCTGGAGGAAATGATTGAGCGCTTTGAGCGCTGGGCGAAGCAGGTTTTGAGCCGCAAGCACATGCTGGCGGCGCGGCAGCGGCGGCGGATGCTGGAGAAGATGGAAGAGCGCGGCGAAATCATCGAGAAAGTGGCCGACCCAAGACTGATGGACTTCAAAGTCGCGGGGTGGCGCGGCAGCAAAAAGGTGCTGGAGCTTGAGGATGTGTCGATGGCATTTGGGGACGAGCCGCTGTTTTTTGGGGCCAGCCTGCTGCTGCGGCATGGTGAAAGAGCCGGTTTGATTGGCCCCAATGGCGCTGGCAAGACGGTGCTGTGCAAGCTGATACTCGGTGAGTATGAACCGACCGAAGGCAGGATCTATGTGGGACCGAGCATTCGGATTGGCTATTATTCACAGGAGCATCAGACGCTTGCGGGCTGGCTGGACAAGACGCCGCTGGATTTGATTCGCAATATCCAGAATAGCAGTGAATCGAATGCGGTGACATTTTTGCTGCGGATGGCCTTTCGATATGAGCAGGTGCGCCAGCCGATTCGCACCTTGTCGGGCGGCGAACGCAGCCGCTTGCAGCTGGCGCTGGTGATGCTGCGCCAGCCGAATCTGCTGCTGCTGGATGAGCCAACCAATAACCTGGATATTCCCTCGGTGGAGGTGCTGGAAGATGCGCTGGATGAATTTGTTGGCACGGTGCTAATTATCTCGCATGACCGTTATTTCCTGGATCAGACGGTTGACCGCGTGGTCGAAATTCGGGATGGTGAGCTAAGGTCGTATATGGGTGGCTATACCGAGTATCTGGAGGCGACTGGTCAGGCATGATGGCTGCTTCTCCCTTGGCGATGATGAAGGACAGGTGAATGCTTGAGCTTGTGCGGGTTCGCTGGCGGCATGACAGAGCGCCGCTGCTGCTGTATCTGCTGACTTTCATGGTGATGAGCTATCCCTTTGTTTTGCGGATGAATGCTCTGCCGATGAACAACGGCGATACGCATACGGCCATGTGGCAGAATTGGTGGATGCGGGAGGCGCTCAATCAAGGACATGGCGTCAACTACCACAGCCCCTTGCTATTTTATCCGAATGGCTTGGATTTGGCGCTTCAGCCGCGTCGCTGGTCAACATTTCCGTTGTGGAGCCTGCTGTATCTTGTCGATGGAGACCCGCTTGCTTTTAACCTCACGGCGATGCTGGGTGTTCTTTTCAAGGCCTATGGGATGTATTTGTTCGGCTTGATGCTTTTCAAAAGCCGAATACCGGCTTGGGTGAGCGGCGCCTTTTATGCCTTTTCCGCACCCAGCCTGACCCACGCGCTCCAACAGCCTAACACAGGCGCGACCGAGTGGATTCCCTGGTTTATGCTGGCATTTTTAGTTGGGCTTTCGCAAATTCGGGCAAGAAAGCAGGCCCGCTCGGTCATGCTGATCATGATTGTGGCGGGCTTTCTTTTTTCGCTGAATGCTTACATGAATCTCAAGATTGCGATTTTTGCGATGCTGCTGGGCGGCGGTTATGTGCTTTTGTATATGATTGCCCAGCGATTATGGCCTTTGCGATTATTTTGGACGGCGATGTTTGTATTTGGGCTGTCTGCCATTTTGTTTAGCTGGCCGCTATTGAGCGTGGCTCTTCAGTCGGGCAATTTGGAAAGCGCGTCTTCGGATGCTATTGTTACGGGAGAACGGGGGGGGATGGACATACTGACCTATGTCAAAGCGGAACATTCCCGCCCATTGAATTATATGCAAAGCATTGCCAGCCTGAACAATGACCAACTGGAGAGGGGGTTTGTAACCTTGGGCTTGTCCCATGTGGGCGTGGTCAGCATGGCATTCGCGCTGATGGGCGCGGTTTATGCCTTCAGGGTCAGGCGCGGCGCTGTTATTTGGGTCGTCTTGGCGCTTGTGTTCTGGCTGCTCAGCCTGGGGGTGGACATCCGTTTCAATCGCAGCCTTCTCGATATTTACTGGACGCCTTATCGTCTGCTGCAGGATAATTTCATCTTTCAGGTTCTCAAGTGGCCCTTTCGGATGATACTTGTCTTTCTGTTCCCGTACTCCATCCTGATTGGTTATGGTTTGCACTATCGGCTGCGGTCGCTGGTTCTTAGCCGCCGGCAGTGGGCGCTGCTGGTGGTTTCTGTGGTGATGCTGCTCTATGGCAGCAGCATCTTCCCGATTCCGATCCGGCCGGCGCCGCAGCCGCCCTATCTGTCCGCGCTGACTGAACTGCCTGATGGCGCTGTCATTGACATACCCTTTGGCCGTCAGTATTCCAAGTATTATATGTCGGTGCAGCGCTTTCATGGGCGTCCCATCGCCGAAGGCATGATTGCCCGCGTCCCGCCTGAGGCCTATGATTATATCGATTCCAATCTTTTGCTCGCGGTTCTGCGCGAGCCGGCTGATGTCGCCATAAGAGACCTGACCCTTGAAGATTGGCGGGGTGCCTTCACTGAGCTTGAAGAGGATGGATTTCGGTATCTTATTTTGCATCGAGAGGTGCCGATGGCCGATGGCTATGTGGGAAGGACCGAAAGTCGGAGACTGGAACTGTTTTCGCTGGAGGCGGCGGTTCACGAGGACGATGAAGTCTTGATTTATGATATTACCGCCCTGGATGTGCCGCGGATATACCGGAGGGCAGGCAGCATTTTTGTGGATTAGCCTAATACCCCTTTGATGATGGCGCCAGGGATGACGAAAGTGAAGTCCCTGCCGCTGACATGCTCGGGCAAGCCAAAGCCGCGTTTCATATCATCAGAGGCGTGATTGAACAGGGTCTTTATCATGTGTGCATTCTGCTTTGGAGTCGCCATACGGGCAGTCCATTTGTCGAAATGCAGCGTCAAATCGAAGCTGTGGACGAGCTCGGCGGCAAAGCCGGCGGCGCTTAGCATGGACTGCCATTCGGATACCCGATAGTCACGCACGTGGGATGGATCCCGCAGTCGTTCAATGGTTTGCAGGAAGGTATCCTGGGCGTAATTCTCAGCTGCCATAATATCGCTGATGATGAATGTCCCGCTCGGTTTAAGGACGCGCCGGAATTCAGTCAATGCCCGTTCGGGATGCAGCCAGTGATGAGCGCTGTAACGGCTGGCAACGATATCGAAAGTGTGATCCTGGAAGGGCAGGTTTTCGACATCGCCATGCTGGGTCGTGACATTGCGGATGCCGCGTTCATTGGCAAGCGTCTTGACCTCATCCAGCATAGAGCGGGTGAAGTCGCAGGCGATGACCTGCCTGACATGGGGCGCAAACGCCATCGCGGTATGCCCGGCGCCGCAGCCGGCGTCAAGGACGAGCGCCTCCGCTGTAACGGGTGACAGCCGCACCATGAGTTTAAGGTCTTCGCCGGCAGCGTGAACGGCGCTTGTGCGATAGTTTGCGGCGACATCATCAAACTGTGATTGAACCTGCTGCTTCATGTCTTGTTTGGGCAAGCTGCTTTTCACGCCTTTTCTGATTCCAACCGAAAATGACAGGCTGCCTGTCTCATGCTAGAGTAGCCTGTCAAAGGCTAAGGATGAACGATTGAGGCAGGCGCTTCGGGGGGGGGGGGACATGTCATCAGCGCAGTCATGTGTGGCATGGTTGAATTTCCGAAAATATATGCCTTCCCCCAGCTTCTCCGATGTCTTCTCTATCATTAATCGGCATTCAAGGTATGAATCCTCCAAGACCTTCCGTGATTCTTCAGACAGACAGGGCTTGTCTTTAGCCCCCGATGGCTTGACAAAGAACACGTTTTTCACAAGTTCGCTATCCTTAATGCGCTGCTTCAGTCGCCTGAATCCCAGCTGATACATCGCTTTGCCGAACAGCCAGCCCAAGGTCGAGAACCAGATGTATCTCGGATCGACCGATGCGTTCACTGCTCCTTGCGGAACGTCGCTGAACTTGGGAGTCCCGCAAAGAGAAGCCAGGATCTCCAGCACGGCGTCCGTTTCTGTGACAAGTGCGGGAAAGTAAAAGGTCAAGATGTCGGTCTCGATGCGGAAGATATTCGCGAGCTTCTTCGGGGTCAGCCTGTCCCGCACCACCGCCCTCTCCAGGTGTCCGTCGCCAAAGAGGGCTGATGGCTCGCCACGGCTCTTCCTGAACTTCATCATAGAAAGAGCTCGCTCATGATAATCTCTGACAAGGACAACCACCAGTATCTTGAGGTTTTCTTGCTCAAGAAGCGCTGTGACCCTAGGCAGCAGGGAAGGATCCCGGTAGGCGCTGTTGGTTATGTCGCAAAGCAGCTTGCCTGGTTCTCGCTGCAGTTCCGGCCAAACTCGTTTGAAGGCTTTTGACGAGCGGTAATACCCGCCCTCCTTGATTTCAGGAAAGACGAAGTCGGCATGACTTTTCAGGATTCGGTAGAGGAACTCGCTTCCGGAGCGTCCTGGTCCAACGACTAGCAGATAATCGTACATCTATTAACAGCATCCATGTAATACGATACAAAAAAATGACATAAAACGCTTTCGGCAAATATCACCGCGAGGGCAGGGTATCACATTGTTTAAGCTATTTCAATAAGCGTTTAGTCATCTTTCGCAGCCGCCAGTTGTCATTGTGGTTTTCGATTTGGTTTGAAATATCCCTTGACAGGATAATAATGCTGTGTCAGAATATATTTTCCTGTGAGGGGACATAGCTCAGTTGGGAGAGCGCCTCGTTTGCACCGAGGAGGTCAAGGGTTCGAGTCCCTTTGTCTCCACAGGAGTTGCTGCCTTATGGTGGCAGGTGCGTCTTGACAGTTACATAATTGATCAATGCGAAGGTAATAGCGAAGTATCGCGAGTTCAAGCAAGTCGGTGTCTCCGCATGATATATGGCGTAAAGCGAAGAAGGGTTCACAGTGGATGCCTAGGCATGTCGTGCCGAAGAAGGACGTGTTATGCTGCGAAGAGCTGCGATGAGGTGCATAAGACCGTAAGAGTCGCAGGTGTCCGAATGGGGAAACCCGCTGCGGTTCAAGCCGCGGCATCCCGTTAAGGGAGGGGAACCGCTCGAAGTGAAACATCTGAGTAGGGCGAGGAAAAGAG
>DAOUKA010000315.1:0-17559 GCA_034421915.1 Anaerolineae bacterium | reverse complement strand
ACTGTCGAAGGATGGATTGTTACGCTGTATGTTTCCGAAGCTGTGTTAATCTTGTCCATCTATGCCGTCATGGCCGGAGCAAACATCGTCGCCAATGAAGAGCAGGCTGGCATTATGGATATTGTATTGGCTTTGCCGCTGTCGCGGGCGCAGTACATCATCGAAAGATGGATTGCCTATGCGCTGATTTCACTGGGAATTATCCTGCTCTGCATCCTGCTTCCCTTATTGGCAATCGTCTTGCTCGGTCTGGACGCCGACATCGGCAAGGTAACGACAAGCATCTTTAATATCTATCCCAGCCTCCTGCTAATCACGACGGTAACGAGCCTGCTGACAACCATCCTGCGCCGCCGTACAGTGGCGGTTGGTTTGGCGGCAGTTTTTGTTATCGGAAGCTACGTCTTCAACACGATTGGCGCATCAGCCAGCGGCGCACTCGCCGCCTTGCTGCAGAATCTGTCGTTTTTCCATCACCTGAACGGTGAAGCCATCATCCTCGATACCTTTAACCCGCTCACCACCATCGGGATGTTCGGGGTCGTTCTGGTTGGTTTCGCTTTGTCGGTGGTGATGTTTAATCGTCGTGATATTGGACTTTAGGAGCAAGATGATGATTGGTTCAGTCTTTCTGGAGACCTATAAGCAAACCTGGAAGCCCATGCTGTATTGGGGCTTGGGCTTGGCAGCTATCGGTTTGATGGTTGTCTTGATGGTGCCGCTCTTCGATATGGGAGACGTAAAAGAACTGCTGGACAGTTTCCCGCCCTTCGTTCTGGCGCTGGTTGGCATTGACCCTTCCGCATTGGAAGTCTTTGCCACCAACGAAGGCTTTGTGGCCATGGGCTTTTTCGGGAAATCCGCCTTGATTTTTGTGGTCTATCCGGTCGTTATGGGGATGCGCATCACCGCCAATGACGAAGATGAAGGCATCATGGATGTCCTGCTCAGCCTCCCCGTTCCAAGAATCCAGGTCATTATCGAGAAATTCGCAGCCTATGCGGTCAGCGTGGTTGGCGTTGTAGCCGTCATCTATTTGAGCATGCACCTCGGCGTCGCCATCAGTGGGGTCGACCTCGATATGACCAAGCTCACCGAGGTCATCTTCTATCTGATACCAGTGATGATTTTCGTCATGGCCGTGACGATGTTCGTCGCCGTGATGGTGCGCCGCCGTCAGATGGCGCTGGGCATCGTCACCGCTTTTATCATTGTGAGCTTCATGCTGCAAACGATTGGCGCTATGGCCGAAGACACCATAGCCGAACCTATCGGGCAGATTTCGTTCTTTACCTACTATAACGCCGGCAACATCCTGGTCGATGGCTTTATCTGGTCGCATATTATCGGCTTGACAGGCTTATCGCTCGCTCTGTTGATTTTCTCGCTCTATCGCTATGAACGCCGAGACGTCGGAATTTGAATCGAATCCATACTGAAGGAAAAACATCACTGCCAACGTGGTGTTTTTCATATCGCCTTCTCTTGATATAAACGCCATGAGCATATAACAAAGCTCTGGCTTAATCAGGTATGACCCGTTAATCCTTTATTTTGGAGAATCAATGATGAAAAGCATCAAACAGATGATCCTGTTCGCGCTGCTGTGGGTGATGATGACAGGCGCGGTGCAGGCACAGGAAGAAATCGTCATCGACTTTTATTTCCCTTCGGCAACCGCCAACGATGCCGAAGGCATCTTCCAGCGTTATGCTGATATGTTTCACGCAGAAAACCCCGACATCCTTGTCAATCCGGTTTTCACCGGCGGCTATACCGATACGCGCCAGACGATACTAACCGAACTCCAGGGCGGCGGCGCTGGGCCGGATGTGGCCGTGATGCTGTCTATCGACCTCTACAGCTTTGCCGAAGAGGGCTATATCGTTCCAGCCCAGAACTTCATCGACAATATGGAAGATGGCGCCGACTATGTTCAGGATTTCTTCCCCGCTCTTATGCTCAACAGTATGGATGAAAACGGCAGCCTTTGGACGATTCCATTCCAGCGCAGCACCCCCATCCTGTATTACAATGCCGATTTGCTGACGGCCGCCGGCTACGACTCGCCGCCAGCCAACAATGCCGAACTCGTCGAAATCGCCCAGGCGCTTGACACAGACGAGCGCGATGGCCTCTTGGTGCCAGTGGCTGGCGGCTTTCCGATTTGGATGTATCAAAGTTTTGCCATCGCTTATGGGCGCAACATCGTCAGCGACGACCCCACCCAGGTATTCTTCAATACCCCCGAAGCTGTCGCCGCCGTCGAATTTGTGCGCTCGCTCGGCACTGACCTGGCTGTAGGGCCCGCTGGCGGCGCCGCTTGGGGCGATACGCCAACGGCATTTCTTGCCGAACAGGCCGCTATGATTTACCACACCACCGGCAACTTGACCCGCATTCTCAACGATGCCGATTTCGAAGTGGGCGTCTGGTATCTGCCGAGCGGCCCTGCAGGCGAGGATGGCACTGGCTACGGCGCTCCGACCGGCGGCGGCAACCTGTATATCTTTGATGACGGCAGCAAATCGCAGGCGGAGCTTGATGCCATCTGGCAATGGGTCATGTTCCTGTCCTCACCCGAAATTCAGGCGGATTGGGGAGCGACCACCGGTTATATTGCGTCCACCGCATCCGCTTGGGAGACAGAACCCCTGGCATCGCTGGCGGCCGAGTTCCCGCAGTATCTGGTGGCGCGCGACCAGCTTGCTTATGTGCAGAAAGAATTTTCGAGTTATGCGACCATCACCATTCAGGGCATTATCAACGGCACGCTGGAGAGCATTCTGACCGGCGAGGCGGCCGATGCCCAGACAGCCATGGATGCGGCCCAGGCGCAAATAGACGGCATCCTGGCCGAATACCGCTAGGGACTGTCGGGCGTGTTTGACAGACGCGCCCGGCCCTTCCCATCTCATCCGCATTCCAAACCGCGCCGATTTGCTTGGCTGGGCAAGGCGGTATATCATAGGCGCAAAATCGCCTGTCAATTCGGAGGGCTGATGCGCCCGGCGCCAGCACGAAAATCTCTCCTTGCCCGCATTATGCCCTACCTGCTGATTGCCCCTACGCTGCTGCTGGTGCTGATGTTCAACGTGCTGCCCGCCATCCAAACCGTCCATGACAGCTTTCATCGCCCGGCACGCGGCCTCAATTCGGCTAATCAACCACCCGATTTCGTCGGCATCCAAAATTATCGGGATCTGTTTGACGACAGCCATTACATGGGGTCGCGCTTTTTGGATACCTTGCGCAACACGCTTGTTTTTGCCCTGGCGACGGTCGCTGTCGGTGTGCCGCTCGGCCTGCTGATGGCGCTGCTGCTCAATCGCCGCCAGCCCTTGCTGGGAATATGGCGCTTCTCCGTATTTTATCCCTCTCTGCTGCCGCTCATCGGCGCTGCCAGCATCTGGTCATTTATTTTCTCGGACAGCATCGGGTTGGCCAATGCCATCCTCAAGTCATTCGGACATCCCGGCCTGAATTGGCTCGGCGACCGAAATCTCGTCCTGGCTTCGGTCATCATCGTCAACATCTGGAAGCAGGCGGGTTATTTTATGATTTTCTTTCTCGCCGGCCTACAGAATATCCCCCGCGAGTTTTATGAAGCGGCATCGCTGGACGGCGCTGGAAGCGCGCAGCAGTTTGTCTTTCTGACCCTGCCCTTGCTGCGCCGCACCATGCTGTTTGTGGTTGTCATCTCATTTACCTACGCCTTCCAAACCGTCGAGCAGCTGCAGGCGCTCGGCGCCGGCGGCCCGGCGGACAGCGCCAACCTGCTCTTGTATCTGATTTTCCAAAACATCTCCGAACGGCGCAGCTGGGGTTATGTGAACGCCATGACCATCATACTCGTCGGTCTGGTGCTGATATTTACGCTGGCCAATTTTCTGCTGTTCGAGGGGCGGGAAGACAAGTGATGAATCCAGCCAAAGGACTTCTCAGGCAAAAACTTGCCGATGCGCTGACCATCGCCATCGCGCTTATCTTTCTTATGCCGCTCATCTTCACCATCCTGGTCAGCTTCCGCCCGGAAATCGAACCCGTCACCAATGGCAATATCTTCTTCGGCAGCGAAATCACGCTGGCAAACTATCAACGGGCATTCCATATCGCCCCGTGGGGACTGCACTACATCAACAGCATCGTCTTTGTGGCTGGAACGCTGGGGGTGCAGCTGCTGACGGTGACAGCCGCCGCCTACGCATTCGCACGGATGAAATTTGTCGGGCGCAGCCCCCTGCTGCTGATGATCCTTTTGCAGTTGATGATTCCCACCGGCGTGCTGCTGGTGCAGAACTTCCGCACCATCTATACCCTGGGTTTATTCGATACCCGCATCGCCCTGATGATGCCCTATTGGGGTTCAGCTTTTGGCGTCCTGCTGCTGCGGCAGACCTTTCGGGAAATCCCCCTGGAGCTTGAGGAAGCCGCCCGCATCGACGGCGCCAGTTTGATTCAGATTATTCGTCACGTCTATGTACCCAACGCCATACCCGCCTACCTCGCCTTTGCTCTGGTATCCGTCAGCGCGCACTGGAATGAGTTCCTGTGGCCCTTTATCATCACCCGTTCGGAGGACATCCGTCCCCTGACCGTCGGTCTCAACAAACTGATTCAGACAACCGACCAGGGCGCCTTCTATGGACAGCTGATGGCGGGCACGCTGATGGTCATCGCCCCTCTGGTCATCCTCTTTATGATATTCCAGCGACAGTTCATCGAGAGCTTCGCCCAGAGCGGCATCAAATAATCTTGGTCTACTGTGACGGGCGCCGGCAAACTATAATTCTGCCCGGACAGAACAGTCGGCAGGGGATGGATATGACCTTCAAGCAAGACCTGCTTCACAAGCTCACCGGCCGAACCGCCAAGATTGGCGTCGTTGGCTTGGGTTATGTCGGTCTGCCACTGGCGGTCGAGTTTGCCGAAGCCGGCTTCTGCGTCTTGGGCCTGGATATTCAAGCGGAAAAAGTGCGGCAAATCAATGCAGGGGGCAGTTATATTCCCGATATTTCCGCCCATCGCGTTCAGGCTCTTGTCACTGCGGGCAAGCTGCGCGCCACCGCCTCTTATGCGGATTTGAGCGCTGTGGATGCCATCAGCATTTGTGTGCCTACACCCCTGCGAAAAACGCGCGACCCGGATATGTCATTCATCATTCAGGCATCCCAATCCATATCCGAGATACGTCGGCGCGGGATGCTCATTGTTCTGGAAAGCACGACCTACCCCGGCACGACCGAAGAAATTATCCTCCCCAGGATGACACAGGGCGAGCTCATGGTGGGCGAGGATATTTTCATCGCCTATTCGCCCGAACGAATCGACCCCGGCAATCAGCGCTTTTCCGTCCGCAACACCCCCAAAGTTGTCGGCGGCATCACCGAACACTGCACCCAAGCCGCCGCCGCCTTGTATGAAGCCGCCGTCGATGAAATCATCACCGTGTCCTCACCCACCGCCGCCGAGATGGTGAAGCTGCTCGAAAACACCTTTCGGGCAGTCAATATCGGGCTGGTCAACGAAATGGCGCTGATGTGCAACCGACTGGACATCGACGTATGGGAGGTCATTCAGGCAGCCGCCACCAAACCCTTTGGTTATATGCCCTTTTATCCCGGCCCCGGATTGGGCGGCCACTGCATTCCGGTTGACCCGCATTATCTAAGCTGGAAACTCAAGACCCTGAACTACAACGCGCGCTTCATTGAACTGGCCAGCGAAGTCAATACCTCGATGCCCTATTACATCATTGACAAAATCACCGAGGCGCTTAATCATCAGGAGCGGGCAGTCCGCGGCTCGACTGTCGTCATATTGGGCGTGGCCTATAAACGCGATGTGGATGATGTCCGCGAAAGCCCGGCGCTTGACATCATCAGCCTGCTGCGGCAAAAAGGCGCTGATGTCTGTTATCACGACCCCTATGTGCCAGAAATCCGCTTGGAAAGCGATGTTCGGCTGCAATCGCAAACCTGTCATGCCGTGCTGCTGAAAAAAGCGCATTGTGTTGTTGTGGTGACCGACCACTCCACTTTCGATTGGCAGGAAATCGCGCGGCACAGCGCCGTCATCGTGGATACCCGCCATGCTCTGCGCGGGATTGATGGTCAGGCACAGGTATTCAGCTTGTAATATGCCACTTCGTATCGCGCTTGACGCCAGCCGCAGCACCGCCAGCCGCTTAACCGGCACCGAGCATTATGCCCTGCGCTTGATTCAGGCGCTCATCAGCGCCAACCAGCGCCGCGACCCGCCCCATTCCTTCAGACTCTATTTTCGGGATGACCCGCCCGCCAGCCTTTTCCCAGCGGATGTGCATACACAGCCGGTCGTCATTCCCTTCCCGCGCGCCTGGACGCATCTTCGTTTTGCCCGCGAGCTATGGAAAACGCGCCCCGATGTCGCCTTTGTGCCAGCGCACAGCCTGCCCTTCCTGTTTCCGGGCAAAAGCATCGTCACTGTCCATGACCTCGGCTATAAACACTTTCCCGCCGCCCATCCCCGCAGGCAGCTGGCTTATCTGGATGTCACCACGCGCTGGAGTCAGGCAAGGGCATCGGTCGTGCTGGCGGACAGTCAGGCAACCGCCGCTGACCTCAGCCGATTTTACGGAACACCGCCAGCTAAAATCCAGGTTGTTTATCCGGGCGTGGATGCTGCGCCTCTGCGAAAATCATGGCAGAACCGCGCGGCGGTGCGGGCAAAATACAATCTCCCCCCGCGATATTTCCTGTTCATTGGCACGCTTCAGCCCCGAAAGAACATTCAAGGCATCGTCCGCGCCTTTGCACACTGGCAGCAGGCGCATCAAGATGAGGACGCGGCGCTGGTATTGGCGGGCAACAAAGGCTGGCTGTTTGATGAGGGGTGGGTGCAGGGCGTCAGCAGGGTCAAACTGATTGGATATGTTGACGAGGCGGATAAAGGCGCTCTGCTGGGCGGGGCGCTGGCGCTGGTATTCCCCAGCCTGTACGAGGGCTTCGGGTTTCCGCTTATCGAGGCGATGATTTGCGGCGCGCCCGTCATCGCCAGCCATACATCCAGCCTGCCCGAACTGGTTGGCGCTGCGGGTTTGCTGGTTGACCCCGCCAGCACTGCCGAAATCGCCGCCGCCATGAGCCGCTACAGCGAAAATCAAAGCCTGCGTCAGGCAATGATTGACCAAGGTTATGAGCGAGCCAAAAGGTTCAGCTGGGAACAGGCGGCGCAGCGCGTAATGAGGGTGTTTGACGAGATGGAAGCCGCGATGTGAGCCATTTGTTACAATGAGAATGACAAACATCGGGTAAGGCAAAGCAATCGTATGACAGGCAATCGTTTTCTGCTGGTGCAGCTGGCTGATATTGGTGATTTGGTCTTGACCACACCAGCGATTTCTGCCCTGCGCGAAGCCAGACCACAAGCGCAGATTGACCTGTTCGCCTCCCGCCATGCCCTGCCTGTCATGCCACCCGCCTTGGTCAACCACATCATCCCCTTTGACAAGGACATCCACAGCGCCACCCGCGCCCTGCTCTCATCGCAAAATCTTCGCCGGCTGCTGTCGCTCAGGCAGGGCAATTATGACACGGTCATTTTCTTTCATCATTTCACGCTGAACATCGGGGTCACCAAATTTCGGCTCATCGCGCGTGCCGCCCGCGCCGAACGGATTGTCGGCTTGAAGAACCGCCACGTCAGATTTTTGACCGATTATGTTGTCGACGAGGGATTTGGCGTCAAACACGAGGCGCAATACTGGCTGGAACTGGTTGCTCTGGTCGGCGCGAGCAGCCGCCCGCGTCCGGCGCAAATCCATCGTGAGACCTGCCTGGACGTCAGCGATTCGCAAAAACAGGCCGGCGGCGGCCATCGGGCTGCGCCGCAGGTTGTCATCCATGCCGGCAGCGGGGGTTACAGCACCGCCCGCCGCTGGATCCCAAAGCGCTTTGCCGCCGTCGCGCGGCAGCTGCGCGAGCAATATGATGCCGAGATTATTCTGGTCGGCAAAAACGCGGATGACAGCTGCCAAGTCGCCCGCATGATGGGCCGCGAGGCGCGGAATCTGGTCGGCAAGACCAGCCTGCCGCAGCTGGCTGATGTCATTTATCATGCCGATTTGTTTATTGGCGCTGACAGCGGCGTGATGCACATCGCCGCCGCCACCGGCACACCCGTCATCAGCATATTCGGTCCCAGCAATTTCCATGCTTGGCGGCCCTGGTCGGTCGGCAGCCGAGCCGCCGTCTTGACCGGTCGGGCAGCGTGCAGCCCATGCAGTTATGTCGGACATAACATTGGCGCACGCGATGGCTGCCCGGCACGCACCTGTATGAAATTGGTCAGCCAGCAGACGGTAAGCCAGGCCGCCAAGCGCATCCTCGATAACCATCCCGCGCAGCCCGATGCCCCCCCCGCGTACCCACAAGCCGCCCAGCGAACCGCCGCGCGGACAAAAATCCTTGGGGTGCCAGTCGATGCGATTGCCTACGACCAGTGGATGGAGCAAATCCGCCAGTGGGTGCGCCACAGCCGCCGTCCGCATCATGTCTGCACAGTCAATCCGGAATTCATTATGCTCGCTCGCCAAGACCCCATCTTCTTCAATATCCTGAATCGGGCTGACCTTTGCGTTCCCGATGGCGTCGGTTTGTTATGGGCAAGCAGGCTTCTCGGCAGCCCGATTGCCGAGCGAGTCACGGGTTCGGACGGCGTTCCCCTGATTGCAGCCCATGCCGCCAAACACGGCTGGCGCATATTTTTTCTGGGAGCCGCCCCCGGTATTGCAGAAAAAGCCGCCGCTGTCCTGCGTCAGGGGCATCCAGGGCTTCAGGTTGCCGGCAGCTATGCGGGGAGTCCCGCCGAAGCCGAAGAAGACCATATCGTCAGCTTGATTAACGGCAGCGCCGCCGACATCCTGCTGGTGGCTTACGGCGCGCCGGCACAGGACAAGTGGATTGCCCGCAACCTGCCGCGCCTCCATGTCAAGATGGCCATGGGCATTGGCGGCTCGCTGGATTTCATCGCTGGCACCGTCCCCCGCGCCCCAGTCTGGATGCGTGAAAATGGGCTGGAGTGGCTGTACCGCCTGATTCGCCAGCCTTGGCGACTGCGGCGGATGCTGCGGCTGCCGCGGTTTGTGATTGCTGTACTGCGACGCCGACACAGCCAATCCGATACTGCCGATTAAACGCCTTTGCGCTAGGATAGGGGCATGTATTCGCATCTCAAAGCGCATATAGCGCAGCTCGCAGACAAAACCGTGCTGGTGGTGGGCGATGTCATCCTGGACGAATACATCGTCGGGCGCGCCACCCGCATGAGCCGCGAAGCGCCCGTGCCAGTGCTGGAACTGGAGTCCAGGCGCTACATCGCTGGCGGCGCCGCCAACCCGGCCGCCAATATCGCCGCCTTGGGCAGTCAGGCCATCCAGGTCGGTGTCATCGGCGCGGATGAACCCGGCAAGCGGCTCATCCGGGTTTTGCAGTCACAGGGCATCGATTCGGCCGGCATAATCACCTGCCGCGACCGCCCGACAACCATCAAGACCCGCATACTGGCGCAGATGGGCCTGCGCTTCCCGCAGCAGGTCACACGCATCGACACCCTGTCTCGCCAGGCCATCGACCCGACCACCGAAGCGCAAATCATTGATTTCGTGACCGCCCAAATCAGCCGCGCGAATGCCGTCCTGCTGTCCCATTACCACGGGGGCTTATTGACGCCATCGCTGGTCAGGCAAATTCGGGAGTTGTGTCGGCAGTTTCAGATTTTGCTCACCGCAGATGTGCAGGGGCATTTTGACAAATTCGTCGGGCTGGATGTCATCAAATGCAATGCGGACGATGCCCAAAGCCATCTGGGCTGGGCGCTGGAAACGGATGCGGATTTCAACCGCGCTGCCAGACAGCTGCATAAACAGCTTGACATCCAAAAGGCAACCATCATCACCCGCGGCAGCGATGGAGCGACCCTGGCCGCAAACAATGCGACCCACTACCGCCCGGCGCCCAAGGTCAGCGATGTCTTTGATACTGTCGGCGCTGGCGACACCGCTATCGCCCTCATCACCCTGGCGCTGGCCGCGCAAATCCAGCCGCAGGATGCCCTGATGCTGGCAAACTTCGCCAGTGGCATCGTGGTGCGCCACCTCGGCAACTACCGCCCTTCGCCCGCCGAGCTTTCGCAGAGCATTGACGATGGGCAGCTATGAAGTCAATTCGACAATTCATGGGAGCATCTGATGTTTAATCCACCGAACCCCAGACAATTCTTCGAGACGGTATGGAGCATCGTCGGTCAAATCCCCTGCGGCAAGGTGAGCAGTTATGGGCAAATCGCCTCGATGATGCCGCCAGCCGACGGTATCGAAGCCGAACAAAGCAGACGCCTGGCGCCGCGCTGGGTTGGCACGGCGCTGCGCAAAACCCCGCACGGCCGAGCCATCCCCTGGCATCGCGTCATCAACAGCCAAGGGAAAATCAGTTTTCCCGTCGGCAGCCTCCAAGCAGAAGAACAGCGCCGCCTGCTGGAAATGGAAGGTGTCCGTTTTGATGATAAAAACAAGGTTGATTTCAAGACCGTCGGCTGGCAGGGTCCCGATGAAAGCTGCCTCGAAGCCAGCCATCTGCTGCCGCCCAAGCCGCTCCAATAATCCAAGCGGCGCTTAAAACTGCACATAACTGTTTTCCGCCAGCACAAAGCGATGCGCATCCGGCATGTGCGTCGCCGAGGTCACGCGCGCATTGTCCGCCAGCAGGCTGCGGTCAATCCGCCCGGGGATATTGCGAATCTCACAATTTTTCATCACGATGCTGGCTTCGATTTCGCTGCCTTCAACAACAACATTATCACCCAAAGCCGTATAGGGACCGACATAACTGTTGCGGATGACCGTATGTTCACCGATAATCACCGGCCCGCGCACCACGCTGTCAATAATTCTGCTGTGCCGGCCAATCAGCACCCGATGAGATACCTCGCTGTCGCCTTCAATCTGCCCGCTGTTTTCGGGCGCGGGGGTATAAGGCAAACCTTCCAGCACCAGCTGATTCGCCATAATGATGGCATTCGGCTTGCCGGCATCAATCCACCAGCCCGCCAGCTTATAAGACGCCACCGGATGACCATCGTCGATAATCACTTGAATGGCATCGGTAATCTCAAGCTCATTGCGCCCGGAAGGCTTAATCCGACCAATCGCGTCAAAAATCGACGAGCGGAACAGATAAACCCCCGCGATGGCCAGGTTGGATGGGGGGTCTGGCGGTTTTTCGACCACGCGGACAACCCGACCCTGATCAATTTCGGCAATGCCAAACCTCGTCGGATCAGGCACTTCCCCCAGCACAATCGCAGCTTCATCGCCCGAATTGACAAACGAGGTCAGCAAATCGGTCATTTTATCTTGGAAGATATTGTCGCCCAGAAAGACGGTAAAGGGCTGACCCCCAACAAAATCACGGCATAATCCAATAGCATGCGCCAAGCCCTTTTGCTGTTTCTGAATAATGTACTGAATGTTCACGCCCAAAGCCCGCCCGTCCGTCAAAGTTTTGACGATGGGCGAATCCATGCTGTTGACGACAATGCCAATGTCAGTCAGGCTCGCCCGTTTCAGGACATCAATCACATACGTAATCAGCCAGCGATTCGCCACCGGTACCAGCGACTTGGGCATGGTCAAAGTCACCGGGCGCAGGCGCGTGCCTCGACCCGCCGCCAGAATAACAGCTTTCATCATGGGTTCTCCCACAGATTATGCCCACACATACGGCAGTCATCGTACCAAAGGATTCGACTTGGCGACAGATGCGGAACGCTGCCATCACAGCCCTTCGCGCTTAGCCTGCTGCCACCAGGCCTCAAGCTGCGCCAGCGAATAATCCGCGACTGCCTTTTTGTTTTGCGCTGCCTGCTTCTCGACATAACGAAAACGGCGATAAAACTTGGCATTGATGCCGCGCATCAGGCTTTCCGGGTCATCGACACCAAGCCAGCGCAGCCAATTCACCAAAACAAACATCAAATCACCGATTTCTCTCGCGCGGTCTTCATCCGATGCCGCCGCCAGGATTTCTCCCCATTCTTCCTTTGCTTTTGCTGCCACACCGCCAGCGTCATCCCAGTCAAAGCCGACCTTGGCCGCCTGACGGGAATACTTGTGCGCCACAAACAGCGCCGGCGCGGCGGTCGGTATGCCATCCAGCAGCGATTCCCGCCGCTCGCCCGCTTCGGCTTTCTCCGCTTTTTTGATGTCTTCCCAATGACGGATCACCTTGGTGGCATCGCCATTCACCTCCACATCCCCCCACACATGCGGATGCCGCCGCAGCATCTTTTCGTTCAGATGACGCAGGATGTCCGACATAAAGAACTCGCCATCATCAATCGCAATTTGAGCGTGCAAGACAATCTGCAAGAGCAAATCGCCCAATTCCTCGCACAGCGCCTTGGGGTTATTCTCGTCAATCGCCTCCAAGACCTCGTAGGCCTCCTCAATGAGATAGGGGCGCAGGGACTCATGCGTTTGTTTGCGATCCCAGGGACAGCCCTCCGCCGACCGCAAATGGGCGATGATATTCTGCAAGGATTCAAAGCTGCTTAGCCTGCCCAAGGGCGGCATATAGAGCGAGGTCATCACATCAATCCGCGAACTGCGGTCGATTTCATACAGGCACAGGTCTTCTGCCCGCGCCTGACCTGTGCCGGCGGCATGAATGAGCTTGACCCGAAATTCATCCGGATACTGATTCATCAGCGTCAGCTTGAGCTCGGATGCCACCCGCCGGCTGTAGACCTGCGCCAGCAGCGCCGGCAGTTCCGGATTCAGGGGTGGATGATATGCCGACGCCACCATCAAGGCATCCAATATCTGCAAGCCATCCAGCGCATCAATCCCGATTTGCGCCAGGCTCGGCTCGATAAAGCTGATGCCATGCACAATCTCAACCTCAATCGCCGCCGCGGCTGCCTGTGCCAGCAATCGGCTGACAGTCGCTTCGCCAACCAGAGGGTCGCCAGGAACGGCATAAACGACATCCGTCCCCCGCTTGGCGATTTCCATAATGCGGTACGCAATCGCGGCATAGACATCCTCGAAGCTGTCAGCCGACTCATATAATTCGTCAAAGCTGATGCAGTTCAGATGCTTGGGCAGCTGCGGCGCACAAGGGTGGCGGCAGGTTCGCAGGTACACCGTCTCCGCAGCTTGCAGTTTATCCCATGCTTTCAAGGACAAATCATCGACCGCGCCCGGCCCCAAGCCAATAATCGTTATCATGGGCAAACACCCTCAGCCATACGCTGGCGGCCAGATGCCTGCTCTAGCGTTTGGTGTAGGTGGGCGCTTTGCGGGCGCGCTTGAGACCGGGTTTCTTGCGCTCTTTCACACGGGCATCGCGCGACAGGAATCCCTCGCGCTTCAGCGTACCGCGCAAATCCGGGTCAATTTTTTCCAGCGCCCGCGCCACGCCCAGCAAGATCGCATCGCGCTGCCCGGTAATGCCGCCGCCGTTCACATGAACCGATATGTCATAGCTTCTTTCCTGCCCGATATGCGCCAAAGGAGCCGTACAGATTTGCATATCACCAAAACGCGGCAGATATTCCATACCCTCTTTCCCGTTGATGATGATTCTGCCAGTGCCACCCGGGAAAAGGCGCACACGCGCCGAAGCCGATTTGCGGCGGCCAATGCCTTCATAATACTGTGCTGACATTCAAACGCTCCTTACAGTTCCAAGACTTGAGGCTGCTGTGCCTGATGAGGATGCTCGCCCCCCGCATAAACCTTCAGCTTGGTCATCATTTTACGACCCAGCGGCCCCTTGGGCAGCATGCCCTTGATGGCGAATTTAAGCGCGCGGGTAGGGAATTTATCCATCAATTCGCGCAGGGTCATGGATTTCAATCCGCCGGGATAACCCGAATGACGATAATACCTCTTCTGATCCATACGCTTGCCAGTGACGTGAATTTTGTCGGCGTTGATGATAATCACATAATCCCCGGTATCGAGATGCGGCGTGAAATAAGGCTTGTGCTTGCCGCGCAGAATCGGCGCCACTTTGGATGCCAGCCGCCCCAAAGTCATGCCCTGTGCATCCACAACCCACCAGCGGCGCTCAATGACCGCCGGCGTGGTGGCATAGGTTTTCTGAATCCGTTCCCTCATTTTCTTTCCTCCAGTGCGGACAACCCCGATGGCTTTTCTAATGAACTTGTGTCCGCGCAAGCAACTGAAGTTCATCATTTTTGTACGCGCAGCTGCGCGGGTTGGTCTCGTCCGTCATGGCTGTCCGCGCCTGACGCGGCGGATAATGCACCGCTTCCAGCACGAGTCCATTGGGCGGCGCCAGCAGCTTCGCCCGCTGAATGTCATGGCTCGCAAAAATAGCCATAAAATCATCCAGCGTTATCTGACCGCGCCCCACCTGCGCCATGAGACCCACCATGCGCCTCACCATGTGATACAGGAAGGCAGTCGCCCTGACGCGGTAGGTATAGATATGACCATAATCACCGGGCGCCAGCGTCCACTGCGAGACATAGACTTGCCTGACCGTGTTGCTGCTGCCCGCCTGCGGCGCCGTGCCAAAGGCAGCAAAATCATGTTCGCCCAACATCCGCTCCGCCGCCTGCTGCATCCGTTCAAGATTCAGCGATTGACCGACCAGCTGCCAAACTTGACCATTCAAGAGCGGCTGACGGACTGGCTTCGCGGCGATGCGATAAGCATACTGCCGCCACAAGGCATCATAACGCGGATGAAACCCCGCCTGCCGCCATAAATCCTGCAAGGCAATATCCCGCGGCAGCTGCGAATTGATGGCCTGCAGCAGCTGCCCGTCAGCGTGCTTCCAATCGACATCAAAAGCAATCACTTGCCCGACAGCATGAACCCCGCTGTCCGTTCGACCGGCGCCAACAACCGATGCCGATTGCCGCGTGACGCGGCTGATGGCTGTTTCGACCGCCCCCTGTATCGTCGGCCTTGGCTCGGGCTGCCGCTGAAAGCCGTAATAGGCAGAGCCATCATAAGCCAGGGTGGCGCCATAACCCGTCATTGCGTTACAGCTTAATCATCTGCCGCATAATCCACCAATTCGATCAGCGCCATTTCCGCATTGTCGCCCTTGCGCGGCCCCAGCTTCAGGATGCGGGTATAGCCGCCGGGACGCTCGGCATAAAGCGGCGCCAACTCATCGAAAACCTTGCCAACCAAATCACGATTGTTATTCAGTCGGCGGGCCACCTGACGCCGCGCATGAACGGCAATCAGCGCATCGCCTTTCGCTTCGGCTTTGGCCAGTCCCCGCTTGGCAAGCGTAATCAGCCGTTCAGCATGACCCTGAACAAACTTCGCCTTGTGAAAGGTTGTCCTGATGCGCCCGTGCGTCAGCAGTTCGGTCGCCAGGTTCATCCGCAATGCCTTGCGATGGCTGCTGCTGCGATTGAGCTTCTTTCCATGGTATCGGTGTCGCATAGTCGCGCCTCACTTACCTGTTATTCAAACCTGTCGAGCGGCCAGTAATTCTTTTCGCGCAGCTTCTGTTCGAGCTCGTCCAGCGACTTTTCGCCAAAGTTGCGGATAGCCAGCATCGCATCCGAGCCTCGACTCAAGGTATCCAGCACATCCCCCACCGAAGTGATGCCCGTCCGCTTCAGCGAGTTAAAGACGCGGACACTCAAATCCAACTCTTCAATCGGCTTGTCATACAAAGGCGGATAGAGCGTTTCTTCCTCGGGCTGCTTTGGTATCTCAATGGATTGGAACCAATCCTCGTCCACGCCAGCGACCACTTTGAGGTGGTGCATCAAAATCTGTGCCGATTGCGCCATCGCCTCTTCAGGCCGAATCGTGCCATCCGTCCAGATCTCCAGCGCCAGCCGGTCATAATTCGTGCGCTGCCCGACACGCGCCCGCTCAACCTCGAAGTTCACCCGTCTGATGGGGCTAAAGATGGCATCCACCGGCAATTCGCCAATCGGCAGGCGGCCGCGCTCTTCCGCCGGGCTGAAACCGCGCCCGGAACGCACCTCGAATTCTATCTCAACACGCGCCTCGGGGTCATCCACAGTAAATAAATACAGGCTCGGATTCTCGATCTGCACTTCGGCCGGCGCCCATATATCCGCGGCTGTCACAGTGCCCTCGGCGCCGCGGTGATCAAGGCGCAGGCGGGCGCTGTCGACGCCATGCAGCACCAAACGCAGCTGCTTGATTTGCAAAATCAACTGCGTCATATCCTCGCGAACATGGGGGATTTCCGAAAATTCGTGATGCACATCAGAAACGCGAATGCTGGTTATCGCCGCCCCTGGCAGGGACGACAGCAAGACGCGGCGCAGGGCATTCCCAACCGTCAAGCCATAACCGCTCTCCAGCGGGCCAATGACAAAACGCCCATAATCCTTGGTGATGTTCTGGCTCTCGACCTGATGCGGCAGCACCATATTCGCAGTTACAAGGTTCGCATCCAGCGAGCCTGAACTCACCGATGCGGAATTGGATGTATAGACCATAAAGCAGGATTTCCTTTTACACTAAACGCGGCGGCGCTTGGGAGGACGAACACCATTGTGCGGTACGGGCGTCACATCGGTGATCGACCGCACCTTGAGCCCACTCTGCTGAATCGAACGAATCGCCGCTTCCCGACCAGGACCAGGTCCCTTCACAAAGACATCCACCTCTTTCATGCCATGCTGCTGGGAAGTCGCCGCCGCCGTCTCCGCCGCCATGCGGGCAGCATAAGGCGTGTTCTTGCGGCTGCCCTTAAAACCGGAGGTGCCAGCGCTCGCCCATGCAATCACATTCCCCGATTGGTCGGTCATGGAAACAATGGTGTTGTTGAAGGTAGCATAAATATGCGCCTGACCATAAGGTATATTCTTGAAAACCCGTCTTGCCGTACTCCGACTGCCTCTTCTTGCTCTTGCCATTCAACTGCTCCAGATGGATAAATAACTGATTTCGCTTGCCTGCACGTCCGACAAACTGCGCCAGACACCCGGCGCAGCGCATCACCTGATACCGAATCAAGCTCTATTTCTTGGTGGCGCCGCGCCGCCGCCCGCGGCCGGCAACGGTCTGTTTCTTGCCCCGACGGGTGCGGCCATTGGTTTTGGTTCGCTGCCCGCGAACAGGCAAACGGCGCCGATGCCGCAAACCGCGGTAAGAATTGATCTCCATCAGACGTTTGATGTTCAGTTGGGTCTGACGGCGCAAGTCACCTTCAGTCGTCAAGCCGCCAATCAATTCCCGCAGGCGCTGAACCTCGTTTTCGCTCAAATCGCGCACGCGGGTGTCGTGATGAATGCCAGCCGTATTCAGCAGCCGTTGACTGGTGGCCTTGCCAATCCCGAAAATATAGGTCAAGCCAATCACAACCCGCTTGTCACGGGGCAAATCTACACCTTCAATACGAGCCATCAATCACACTCCCCCAGCTTTAGCCCTGCCGCTGTTTGTGCTTTGGATTTTCACAGATAATCATCACCCGTCCCTTGCGCTTGATGACGCGGCACTTGGGACAACGGCGCTTGACACTGGCTGATACCTTCATGCCT
>DAOUKA010000314.1:0-3698 GCA_034421915.1 Anaerolineae bacterium | reverse complement strand
GCCATGGCCCGCCCCAGCCGCTTGTCCGCCCATTCAGCGCCAAAATCATAGGCAAGCCAGATGAACAGATACAGCATAACCGCCGCCACACTGAACTGAACCAGCGGGATGGCTTGGTCAAGCTGTTGGCTGAGATAGGCAGAAAAGGCATGGAAGCCGGGCGAGACCATCACCGCCGCTTGGGGATGAAAGGGCGCCAGCGAGCTAAAGGACTCGCCCAGCCGCGTCGTCAGGCTGTGCAGGCCGAGTATCTGTGCCTGTTTGCCCAGCGCCCCCGACAGGTTGAAGAGCGGAATCAGAACGACCAGCGCCACCACCGCAAAAAAGACCAAATCCTGCGGGCCCGGCCAGCCCTGTTCACTGTCCGCCAGCCTCTCACCTTGGGCTTCGGCACGCGCCTGCGCGGTCGAGAGCGTGCCGCCGAGAACCACGCCGGAAAGCAGGGCAAACAGCAGATAATCCACCACCAGCGTATCCCAGGCAAAGGCCTCGGCATAAAACACCGCCCCGCCCACAACCAGCGCCAGGCACAGCACCGCGCTCAATGCCACGCGGGGCTGTGCCGTGCGCCAGGCCGGGGACAGCATGGCGCCCGCGCCCAGCAGGACAGCAGCCAGCAGGAAGACGATAAACAGGCTCATGGGTTATCTTTACTATGAGCGCCTTTGCATCGACGCTCAGTTTTTTGTTATCCGTAACGAACCAAAGGAAGGTGCTTGTATCTATGAGATAGCTCATTCAACGTAGGGAGCAAACTCAGGCAGGGGCGCATCAAAATCGTCTGCCATCTTGACCCGGCCGCGTGCGCTGCCTGCCTTGCGGGGTTTCGCCGGTTTTACACGGGCGATAGTGGGGACTAACTTGACTCCGCGGCCCTGTTCATCGAAAATCAAGACAGTCTTGCCTTGCTGCGCAGCAGAAAATAATTCCTTCAATTGTTCCTGAGCATCCCCTAGAGCGCATTCCATCATCAGCCCCCTGCTGCTATTTCCCAATTTCATTATACACTATTTTCATCACTGTTATACAGGGTCATCGCATCAGGGCGTCCATACAGCCACCAAAACACATCGCGCGGGTAGACAGACGCCAGCTTGGGCGACCAAATAAACGCGCTGGCAGTTAGCCAGGAGCGCAGGGCGAAGTCGCTCTGACGAACCGCTGCCATCAATTCATGTTTGTCCCAGCCAAAGTCATCCATGGCCATAAGGATTTCCTGCACCAGCGTTCGCCGCGCCGCCTCGACTGGATAAGCGGCGGCACAATCGCCCCCGCTCTCCTCGCATTCGCGGAAGAACCCATGCAGCGCCCGCAGTCGGGAGCTCGCCTCGCGCTTCAGCTTCGTTTCATAATGCAGCGGCCAGGCTCGCCGCAGCGCCTCGTGCTTGCCCAGCGCCTTGTCCAGCATCGCCTGCCGAGCCGCATTCATCTCATCGCGAAAATGCTTGAGCCGCCGCCGGCGCAGCAAAAAAGCGCCCAGCGTCAACTGTGGCAGCCCCCCGCCAACCGCCAGATAGAGTTGGTCGCCAAGGAGATAAACCCGCAGGCTGGCGCCCATTTGGACAGTCTCATGCAAATCGCGGTCGAGCGAATAGTTGGCGGACATCGCCTGCCTTTCGACCCAGCCATCAAGCGGATGACATCGCCTCCCAGATTTTGCGCGGGGTCAGCGGCATATCCAGATGGCGCACCCCATAAGGTTTCAGCGCATCCATCACCGCATTGACAACCGCCGGCGTCGAGCCGATGGTCGCCGCCTCGCCAATGCCCTTCGCCCCCAAAGGATTCAGGGATGTCGGCGTCACCGTCTCGCCAAGGGTAAAGGGCGGGAAGGTATCGGCGCGCGGCATGGCATAATCCATCATCGAGCCAGTCAGCAGCTGCCCCTCATCGTCAAAGATGACCTCTTCCAGCAAGGCCTGCCCGATGCCCTGCGCCAGGCCGCCGTGTATCTGCCCGGCGACCAAAAGCGGGCTGATGCGCGGCCCGCAGTCATCCACAGAATAGTATTCGCGCAAGGTGATGATGCCCGTTTCGCGGTCAATCTCCACGACGGCAAGGTGCGTCCCAAAAGGATAGATGAAATCCGGCGGGCGGAAAAAGTCGGTCGCCTCCAGGCCACTTTCAATGTCATCTGGCAGCCGCGTGCCATAAGCGCGTTCGGCAATCTCGGCCAAGCCCAAGCTGCGGCTCGGCACGCCTTTGACGCGGTACTGCCCCTCGACAAACTCGATGTCACCGGGCGAGGCTTCCAGCATGTGCGCGGCGATTTTGACCGCTTTGTCGCGCACCTTCTCCGCCGCCCGCACAACAGCCGAACCGCCAATCGCCAGCCCGCGGCTGCCAAAGGTCCCCACCCCCATCGGCGCGGCGCCGGTATCGCCATGACGCACGACGATCTTGTCATAATCAGCGCCTATTTCGTCAGCCACAATCTGGGCGAAGGTGGTTTCGCCGCCCTGGCCATGCGGCGAAGAACCGGTATAAACCGTCACCGTGCCGCCCGGCTCGACGCGCACCAGCCCGCTCTCATAAGGCCCAAAGCCGCACATCTCGACATACGATGCGATGCCAATGCCCATCAAACTGTCCGCATCCTGGGCGCGGCGCCGCGCCTGCTCCCCGCGCAGCGCAGCATAGTCGGCAAGCTCAAGCGCGGCGGTCAGGCTGCCCTCATAATCGCCGCTGTCATAGGTCGAACCTGTGGGCGTCCGATAGGGAAACTGCTCTGGCTTCAGATAATTTTTGCGCCGCACCTCGACCGAATCCATCCCCAGTTCAGCGGCAATCAGTTCAATCGCCCGCTCGATATAATAAATGGCTTCGGGACGTCCAGCGCCGCGATAGGCGGCGACCGCAATCGTGTTGGTGAATACACTGTCAGCCTTAAAGTCCACCGCCGGGATATGATAATTGCCGGTGGCCATCAAGCCAGTCAGATGCGCGATATCGTAAAAGGGCGGATACGCGCCCAATTCAGCCATCACATGCAGCCGCAATCCGAGTATCTTGCCCTCGTCATCAAAGGCGGCCTCCACATCAGCCACCTGCGCCCGCCCCTGGGTGGTGGTCTGAAAATGCTCCACGCGCGTTCCCGCCCATTTGAGCGGCATCTGATAAAGCTGCGCCAGCTTCGCCAGCACGATTTCTTCGGGATAGAGCGCATTTTTGACGCCAAAGCCGCCGCCGACCTGCGGCGCAATCACTCGCAGCATATTTTCGGGCAGGCGCAGCACAGCCGCCAAAGCCGAGCGCACCCCGTGCGGAATCTGGGTGCTTGACCAGACGGTCACGCCGCCGGTAACGGCATCGGGCGCGGCCGCAACCGCCCGCACCTCCATCGGCACACCCGCCACTCGCTGGCTGAACATCCGCTGGCTGAGCCGATGAGGCGCCTTGGCAAAGACCTCATCCACATCAGCCGTCTTTTTCGCGCCGCTGTCGGCAATGTTGCCCTCCATCCCCTCGAAAATGGGCGGCGCTTCACCCGCATAGGCGCTCAGCAGGTCGCCAGCAGCGGGCAGTTCTTCCCATTCGACCACCACATCGTCAACCGCATCTTCGCCCGCCTCGGGCGAGGTGGCGATAATCGCCGCCACCGCCTCGCCAATATGCCGAACCCGACCGACCGACAGGGCATAATGGCTGCGCTGCGCCTGAACATCATCCCCGCCAGCCACCGGCACCCGTTCGTACTG